>NZ_JBMKJH010000002.1:0-327154 GCF_049237785.1 Enterobacter cloacae complex sp. SHL022
TGCTTTTCTCTGCTGACCCGGCGGCTTGCGTGCCGTTGTTCCGTGTCAGTGGAGGCGCATTATAGGGAGTTATTCTGAGGCTGCAAGTGCAAAGTGAAAATTATTTACCGACTGCTCACTTTCCAGGCAAAACACATCTCAGACATTAATTCTTGCCTGGTTTTTAAACAAAAACGAGCCGCAAGCGGCCCGTTTTTGCGTTTTGTGACTTACTGCACTGCCACAATTCGGTCTTCGTTGGCTTCCAGACGGATAACTTTGCCCGGAACCAGCTCCCCAGAGAGGATTTGCTGTGCCAGCGGGTTTTCGATCTGCTGCTGGATAGCACGTTTTAACGGACGCGCGCCATAAACAGGATCGTAACCATTCTCGCTCAGCAGTTTCAGCGCATCATCAGAGATGTGGATTTCATACCCACGCTCTTCCAGACGTTTGTACAGACGCTGCAACTGGATCTGCGCAATCGACGCAATGTGTTTCTCACCCAGCGGATGGAACACGACCACTTCATCAATACGGTTGATGAACTCCGGACGGAAGTTTTGGCTGACCACACCCAGCACCAGATCTTTCATATGGCTGTAATCCAGCTCACCGAAGCGTTCCTGAATCAAATCGGAACCCAGGTTCGAGGTCATGATCACCACCGTGTTACGGAAGTCGACCGTTCTTCCCTGCCCATCCGTCAGACGCCCATCATCCAGCACCTGCAACAGAATGTTAAACACGTCAGGATGTGCCTTTTCTACTTCATCCAGCAGGATGACGGAATAAGGACGACGGCGAACCGCTTCCGTCAGATAACCGCCCTCTTCATAACCGACATATCCCGGAGGCGCACCGACCAGACGCGAGACGGCGTGTTTCTCCATAAACTCGGACATATCGATACGCACCATCGCGTCATCGCTGTCGAACATAAAGTTAGCCAGCGCTTTACACAGCTCGGTTTTACCGACACCGGTTGGCCCCAGGAACAGGAACGAGCCGATTGGACGATTCGGATCGGACAGCCCCGCACGGCTACGACGAATGGCGTTAGATACCGCTTCGACCGCTTCGTTCTGTCCAATGACGCGCTGATGCAGATCCTGCTCCATACGCAGCAGTTTCTCGCGTTCGCTTTCCATCATGCGAGCCACAGGAATACCCGTCCAGCGCGCCAGCACTTCGGCAATCTCGGCATCCGTCACTTTATTACGCAACAGACGCATGGTTTTGCCTTCCGATTGCGTGGCGATCTCAAGTTGTTTTTCCAGCTCAGGGATCTTGCCGTACTGTAGTTCGGACATCCGTGCCAGATCTCCTACGCGACGCGCCTGCTCAATGGCAATTTTAGCCTGCTCCAGCTCCGCCTTGATTGTCTGGGTGCCAGAGAGGGAGGCTTTCTCAGCTTTCCACTCTTCTTCCAGCTCAGAATACTGACGCTCTTTCTCGTCCAGTTCTTCGTTGAGCATATCAAGGCGTTTCTTGCTCGCTTCATCAGACTCTTTGTTCAGCGCCTGCTGTTCCAGCTTGAGCTGGATAATACGGCGATCGAGTCGGTCCAGCTCTTCCGGTTTCGAGTCAATCTGCATACGGATGCTGGACGCCGCTTCATCGATAAGGTCAATGGCTTTATCCGGCAACTGACGGTCGGCAATGTAACGATGCGAAAGCGTCGCCGCCGCAACGATGGCCGGGTCGGTGATCTGCACGTGATGGTGCAGCTCATAACGCTCTTTCAGACCACGCAAAATGGCGATGGTATCTTCTACGCTTGGTTCAGCGACAAACACCTTCTGGAAACGACGCTCCAGCGCGGCATCTTTTTCAATGTACTGACGGTACTCGTCCAGCGTAGTGGCGCCGACGCAGTGAAGTTCACCGCGCGCCAGAGCAGGTTTCAGCATGTTCCCTGCATCCATTGCGCCGTCAGCTTTACCCGCCCCCACCATGGTGTGCAGTTCGTCGATAAACAGGATGACGTTACCTTCCTGCTTCGCCAGATCGTTCAGCACGCCTTTCAGACGCTCTTCAAATTCACCGCGGTATTTCGCCCCGGCCACCAGCGCGCCCATATCCAGCGCCAGTACGCGACGGCCTTTCAGCCCTTCGGGCACTTCGCCATTAACGATACGCTGCGCCAGCCCTTCAACGATGGCGGTTTTACCGACGCCTGGCTCACCAATCAGCACCGGGTTGTTTTTGGTACGACGTTGCAGTACCTGGATTGTCCGGCGGATTTCTTCGTCGCGGCCGATCACCGGGTCAAGTTTGCCCTGCTCGGCACGTTCGGTCAGGTCGACCGTAAATTTCTTCAAAGCCTGACGTTGGTCTTCGGCTCCCTGGTCGTTCACGCTTTCACCTCCGCGCATTTTCTCAATCGCCTGGGTCACATTAGCGGTGGTTGCACCGGCGGATTTCAGCAGGTCGGTTAAGGTACCGCGTGATTCAAGCGCCGCCAGAACAAACAGCTCTGACGAAATAAAGTTGTCCCCACGTTTTTGCGCCAGCTTGTCGCAAAGGTTCAGCACGCGCACCAGATCCTGCGACGGCTGCACGTCGCCGCCGGTACCTTCGACCTGCGGTAAACGGCTCAGCGCCTGATCGATGGCGGTGCGTAACTGGCCGGCATTAATGCCAGCGGACGTTAATAACGGACGTACCGATCCCCCTTCCTGATTCAGCAAGGCGCTCATTAAATGAAGAGGTTCGATAAATTGGTTGTCGTGCCCCAGTGCGAGGGACTGGGCATCGGCGAGAGCAAGCTGGAATTTATTAGTAAGACGATCCAGACGCATAACTCCTCCCATAACAGGTCAAATTTGCTACTGGAGATTAAATGAGGTCATCCCTCAATTATTCAAGGTTAATAACCTGAATTATGTGAAAAGAAAACGGCGCGTACCGGATCGTCTTGATTCTTTAGGTTATATCAGCCAAATGAAACTTGCCATACGGCCTGTCGTCTTGTCGCGGCGATAGGAGAAAAAATCACCCTTTTCGGTGAAGGTACAGCGATCTCCGCCGAAGATTTGGGTCACACCGACGTTATTCAGGCGCTGGCGGGCAAGCTGGTAAATATCGGCCAGATATTTATCTCCGGAAGCCACAAACGCTTCGACCGCTTGTGGATCTTTTTCCATAAAGGCATCGCGCACTTCGGGCCCGACCTCAAATGCCTGCGGGCCAATCGCCGGGCCAAGCCAGGCGATGAGATTTGCAGAATCGTCCTGGAAGCAGGCGACGGTCTCTTCCAGCACGCCTTCGCACAGGCCTCGCCATCCGGCGTGGGCAGCAGCCACTTCAGTTCCTGCCTGATTGCAGAACAACACCGGCAGGCAATCAGCAGTCATCACCGCGCAAACCGTTCCCGGCGTATTGCTGTACGAAGCATCGGCGCGTTTAGACGCATAGGGCTCACCCGTCAGCTTCAGCACCGCTTTACCGTGCACCTGCTCAAGCCAGACCGGTTTTGAAGGAAGGTTTCCCGCAGCAAAGAGGCGTTTACGGTTCTCTTCAACGTGCTCCAGGTTATCGCCACAGTGCGCACCGAGGTTCAAAGACTCCCACGCGCCCTGGCTCACGCCACCGATACGGGTTGAACTACAGGCGGCCACGCCTTCAGGCAGTGGCCACTCCGGGACAATCAGTTTGGTCATAACCAGTCCACGTGATCCTTATGTTCTTCGAAATCTGCGCGCATCGCGTCGATAAGTTCCACCATATCCTGTGGGATCGGCGCATGCCATTCCATCTGAATTCCGGTGATTGGGTGGTAAAGACGCAGCATCGTCGCATGCAGCGCCTGGCGATCGAATTTACGCAGCACGGAGATGAATTCATCCGATGCGCCCTTTGGTGGACGCGGACGACCGCCGTAAACCGGGTCACCCACCAGCGGATGGGTAATATGCGCCATGTGCACGCGGATCTGGTGAGTACGCCCGGTTTCCAGGCGCAGACGCAGGCGCGTATGAATACGGAAATGTTCCATGATGCGGTAATGGGTCACCGCCGGTTTGCCCATCGGGTGTACGGACATATGCGTACGCTTGGTTGGGTGACGGCTGATAGGCTCTTCCACCGTGCCGCCAGAGGTCATATGACCAATCGCCACCGCTTCATACTCACGGGTGATTTCGCGCAGTTGCAACGATTCCACCAGGCGAGTCTGGGCGGGAACCGTCTTCGCCACCACCATCAGACCCGTGGTGTCTTTATCCAGACGGTGAACAATACCGGCACGCGGTACGTCGGCA
The DNA here is from genome assembly GCF_049237785.1 of Enterobacter cloacae complex sp. SHL022. Taxonomy (NCBI): domain Bacteria; kingdom Pseudomonadati; phylum Pseudomonadota; class Gammaproteobacteria; order Enterobacterales; family Enterobacteriaceae; genus Enterobacter; species Enterobacter cloacae complex sp. SHL022. The sequence continues at coordinate 4,245 of NZ_JBMKJH010000002.1, forward strand.
ATCGGCGGATAATAATGAAGGAGTGCGTTAAGTACCGTACCGTCAGGATTGCCCGCGCCCGGGTGAACAACAAAGTCGCGCGGCTTGTTGATGACCAGAATGTCGTCATCTTCGTAGACGATATCCAGCGGGATATCCTGCGGCTCGAAGCGGATTTCCTCTTCGATTTCAGCATTGATGGCGACAGCTTCCCCACCAAACACTTTCTCTTTTGGTTTGTCCCAGATCTTGCCGTTTACCAGCACGCGCTGGTCAAGGATCCATTCTTTTATGCGTGAACGCGAATAATCAGGGAACAATTCGGCCAAAGCCTGATCTAAGCGTTGACCGAGCTGATTTTCGGAGACTGTTGCGGTGAGTTCTACTCGTTGTGCCATAAACTGCTTCTTCGTTTAACGTTGGGTTTTACGGCTTTGCCGTTTAATATAGTGTGCTATTGTAGCTGGTCTTAATCGGGAGCAGGAACTGAGTTTCTCCCGGACAAACATTTGAGGAAAGTCAAAACGTCATGACGCGCATGAAATATCTGGTGGCAGCGGCCACGTTGAGCCTGGCTTTGGTGGGCTGCTCCGGTTCGAATGAACAGGTCCCTGACAATCCGCCGAATGAAATCTATGCGACTGCACAACAAAAGTTGCAGGACGGTAACTGGAAACAGGCGATAACGCAACTGGAAGCGTTGGATAATCGCTATCCGTTTGGTCCGTATTCGCAGCAGGTACAGTTAGATCTTATCTACGCCTACTACAAAAATGCCGATCTGCCGCTGGCTCAGGCAACGATCGATCGTTTCATGCGTCTGAACCCTACCCATCCTAACATCGATTACGTGATGTACATGCGCGGCCTGACTAACATGGCGCTGGATGACAGTGCATTGCAGGGCTTCTTCGGAGTGGATCGTTCAGACCGTGACCCGCAACATGCGCGTGATGCTTTCAATGACTTCTCCAAACTGGTGCGTAGCTACCCGAACAGCCAGTACATTACCGATGCCACTAAGCGTCTGGTGTTCCTGAAAGATCGTCTGGCGAAATATGAGTACTCCGTTGCGGAATACTACACCCGCCGTGGCGCATGGGTTGCCGTGGTTAACCGTGTAGAAGGCATGCTGCGTGATTATCCGGATACCCAAGCCACGCGTGATGGCCTGAAGCTGATGGAAAATGCGTATCGCCAGATGCAGATGACGGCTCAGGCTGACAAAGTGGCGAAAATCATCGCCGCGAACAGCAGCAACACCTGATACCGCTACAACGCATAACGGCAGCCCGCGGGCTGCCGTTTTTTTATTCTTTCAGACTTACGCTGAAGCGGTTTAGCTTCAACACATCCATTCAACTATGACCGCAATTGTTGGCTTCGACAAGGTAAATCTCACCTCTTCCTGCCCTGCCTCACAAAAAAGATTCCCTGACAAAAACCGACAAAATAACGTGATCTAAATCACACATTTTGACATTGGGTCGGGTATGCTGGAATCACCAAGACGGAAAGACAAGAGGTAAAATTTATGACAATGAACATTACCAGTAAACAAATGGAAATTACTCCGGCAATCCGCCAGCACGTCGCAGACCGTCTCGCCAAACTGGATAAATGGCAAACACATTTGATTAATCCACATATCATCCTGTCCAAGGAGCCGCAGGGTTTCATCGCTGATGCAACTATCAATACTCCAAACGGCCATCTGGTCGCCAGCGCAAAACACGAGGATATGTACACCGCAATTAACGATTTGATCAACAAGCTGGAACGGCAGCTCAATAAAGTGCAACACAAAGGTGAAGCACGTCGCGCCGCAACCTCGGTGAAAGACGCCAGCTTCGCGGAAGAAGTTGAAGAAGAGTAATCCTCTAAAATTGAGTGTACCGACAACGCGCCTTCGGGCGCGTTTTTTATTGACAGGATCAAAACAGTGCAGGTACTTTAACCCTATCAATTTCAGGATGACTTTATGAAACAGACGCCGTTTTTCTTCGCATTCTTTTTTACCTTCCCCTGACCGGGAGGCGTTTCGTCGTGTGATAAAGAATGCGAAGACGAACAACAAGGCCTCCCACACCGGGAGGCCTTTTTTATTGATAACGATAAAATGAGACAGACAACACTATGACACCGGAAAACCCGCTCCTGGATTTACGCGTAAAAATCAGTGCACTCGACGAAAAATTACTGGCCCTGCTGGCAGAACGCCGCGCACTCGCCGTTGAAGTGGGAAAAGCCAAGCTCGAGTCCCATCGGCCGGTGCGCGATATCGATCGCGAACGTGATTTACTGGAACGGTTGATTCAACTCGGCAAAGCGCATCATCTGGATGCGCACTACATCACCCGCCTGTTCCAGCTCATCATCGAAGACTCCGTTCTGACGCAACAGGCCCTGCTCCAGCAGCATCTGAACAAAACCAACCCGCACTCTGCTCGTATCGCTTTCCTCGGCCCGAAAGGGTCCTATTCTCACCTGGCGGCTCGCCAGTACGCAGCCCGCCATTTCGAAGAGTTTATTGAGAGCGGCTGCGCGAAATTTGCAGACATTTTCAACCAGGTCGAAACCGGCCAGGCAGATTACGCCGTGGTGCCTATTGAGAACACCAGTTCCGGCGCCATCAACGATGTTTACGATTTGCTCCAGCACACCAGCCTGTCGTTAGTCGGCGAGTTGACCATCCCTATCGATCACTGTGTGCTGGTCTCTGGCTCAACCGATCTGAGTCAGATCGAAACGGTGTACAGTCACCCGCAGCCGTTCCAGCAGTGCAGCCAGTTCCTGAACCGTTATCCGCACTGGAAAATTGAGTACACCGAAAGCACCTCGGCGGCGATGGAAAAAGTGGCGCAGGCAAACTCTCCTGCCGTCGCGGCTCTCGGTAGCGAAGCGGGCGGCGCGCTGTATGGCTTACAGGTGCTGGAACGCAATCTGGCCAACCAGACGCAGAATATCACCCGTTTCGTGGTTCTGGCCCGCAAGGCCATCAACGTGTCGGACCAGGTCCCGGCGAAAACCACCCTGTTGATGGCGACCGGCCAGCAGGCGGGTGCGCTGGTTGAAGCGCTGCTGGTGCTGCGTAATCACAACCTGATCATGACGAAGCTGGAATCCCGCCCAATACATGGCAACCCGTGGGAAGAGATGTTCTATCTCGACGTTCAGGCCAACCTGGAGTCTGCATCCATGCAGAAAGCCCTGCGCGAACTGGGCGAGATCACACGCTCCATGAAAGTGTTGGGCTGCTATCCGAGCGAAACCGTGGTCCCGGTCGATCCGGCTTAATGTTCGATAAAGCGGCTTTTCTTCATCCCTGCCACATTTACAGGCAGGGTGAAGATGGCACCGGAAAGCGGGTATTTCTCCAGCTCCTCCGCCTCCATATTTTCCCGCGTGGTGGTGATAAACAGCGTTTTCATATCGTCGCCGCCAAAGCAGACCATTGTCGGGCAGCGTACCGGCAGCCGGTGCTCTTCCAGCTGTTCGCCTTGCGGTGAAAACCGTGCGATACGCCAGCCGTCAAACAGTGCGCTCCAGTAGCAGCCTTCCTCATCCATTGCCGCACCGTCGGGAATACCGTCTCCCTCGCTAAACCGGCGAAACTCTTCGCGCTTACCGGGTTCCCCCTGCTCATCAAGCGGCGTACGGTAGATCACACCGTTCGGCGTATCAGAAGTAAACATCCACCGTTTGTCAGGACTAAACGCTAAACCGTTATGCCCCTGGATATCGCACTGGATCACTTTCGGCGTCAGGTCGTTGTCGATACGCATCAACATGGCCCCGTTATAATCTCCCGGCCCCCAGAACGTGCCCGCATAAAACCGTCCCTGATGATCGGTACCGCCATCGTTAAAACGTGCAAGCTGCGGGTTGGATGGGTTATCGCAAACCTTACGCTGGAGCAGGCCGTGTTTATCGGTCAGCCAGATGGCGTTTCGCATCGCGACGATAAATCCGCCGCGTTCACGCAGGGCAAAACACCCAACTTCTTCATGGAATGAGAGCACCGAGTGTTCCGCGGTGGGCAGATGGTACCGATGGATCTCCCCTTCCAGGATATCCGCCCAGTAGAGCGCCTTCTCTTCTGCACTCCACGTCGGGCATTCAGGCAGATGCCCGGTATAGTTCAACAGCAGCTGCGGTTCAGCCATGACAGTTCCCCAAAATGAAAAAAGCCAGCAATGCTGGCTTTCAGTATATACATCATTAGATTACTGGCGACTGTCATTTGCCTGGCGCAACAGCGTGCGGCTTTCACTCTGGAATCGCGTGGCGTAATCACCGAACCAGTGCTCCACTTTACGGAAACTGTCGATAAACGCTTGTTTATCGCCGTGTTCCAGCAAGGTGATCGCTTCGCCAAAACGCTGATAGTAGCGCTTGATCAGCGCCAGGTTATTTTCAGACGACATGATGATGTCGGCGTAAAGCTGTGGATCCTGGGCAAACAGTCGCCCCACCATCGCCAGCTCCAGACGATAGATTGGCGAGGAAAGCGCCAGCAATTGTTCAAGCTGAACGTTCTCTTCCGCCAGGTGCAGACCATAGGCGAAGGTTGCAAAGTGGCGCAGCGCCTGAATAAACGCCATGTTCTGATCGTGCTCAACCGCACTGATACGGTGCAAACGTGCCCCCCAGACCTGAATCTGTTCCAGGAACCACTGATACGCTTCCGGCTGACGACCGTCGCAGTAAACCACTACCTGCTTCGCCAGGCTGCCGCTGTCCGGGCCAAACATCGGGTGTAACCCAAGCACGGGCCCGGTGTGCGCCGCCAGCATTGCCTGTAGAGGACCATTTTTAACGGACGCCAGATCCACCAGAATGCAATCTTCCGGCAGCGGAGGAAGTTTCGCGATAATCTGCTCCGTCACATGAATCGGTACGCTGACGATAACCATTCCGGCATCCTTCATGAGTTCCGGTGCATGCGGCCAGTCCTCTTTTTCCAGGATGCGCACCTGATAGCCAGAAAGCGTCAGCATTTTTTCAAACAGACGCCCCATCTGGCCGCCGCCACCGACAATCACCACCGGACGCAGCGACGGACAGAGGGTTTTGAAGCCCTTGTCGTTTTCGCTGGAATAGGATTCCCGCATCACACGACGCAGGACATCTTCAATTAAGTCCGGTGAAACGCCCAGCGCCTGTGCCTCTTTACGGCGGGAGGCGAGCATAGAGGCCTCACGCTCCGGAACGTAAATTGGCAGGCCGTATTTGCTTTTAACTTCGCCGACCTCAGCAACCAGTGCCATGCGGCGCGCCAGCAGGTCCAGCAACGCCTTATCCACTTCATCAATTTGATCGCGTAATGCGGTCAATTCAGCAACCATAACTATCCTCTTATGCCAGACGCGTCGCCAGCTGGCCGTTCAAATCTTTGTGGATCTCACGCAGTAGCGCATCAGTGGTTTCCCAGCTGATGCAAGCATCCGTGACGGAGACGCCGGGCTTCATCGCGCTACGCGGCTGTTCCGATGACTGATTGCCTTCATGAATATTACTTTCAATCATCAGGCCGATAATTGAACGGTTACCATCTTTAATCTGTGCAATCACAGATTCTGCAACCGCAGGCTGGCGACGGTAATCTTTATTCGAATTACCATGACTGCAATCTACCATCAGCGCCGGACGCAGTCCCGCCTGTTCCATCTCTTTTTCACACTGCGCGACATCCGCCGGGCTGTAGTTTGGCGCTTTACCGCCGCGCAGGATCACATGCCCGTCCGGGTTGCCCTGAGTTTGCAGCAGGCATACCTGGCCCGCCTGGTTGATCCCGACAAAACGATGGGGCATAGCGGCGGCGCGCATGGCGTTAATCGCCGTAGCCAGGCTGCCGTCGGTACCGTTTTTAAAACCAACCGGCATAGACAGGCCAGACGCCATCTCGCGGTGGGTTTGCGACTCGGTGGTGCGCGCCCCAATCGCAGACCAGCTAAACAGATCGCCGAGGTACTGCGGGCTGTTCGGATCCAGCGCTTCGGTTGCCAGCGGCAGCCCCATGCTGACCAGCTCCACCAGCAGGCGACGCGCAATCTTCAGGCCCGCTTCCACATCAAACGAGCCATCCATGTGCGGATCGTTAATCAACCCTTTCCAGCCAACCGTAGTACGTGGCTTTTCAAAATAGACGCGCATCACCAGATAGAGGCTATCGCTGACCTCCTCCGCTAATGCTTTAAATCGACGAGCGTACTCAATGGCGGTTTCAGGATCGTGAATGGAGCAAGGACCACATACCACCAGCAGGCGCGGATCGCGGCCTGCGATAATGTCAGAAATGGTCTGGCGCGAGTGCTCAATCTGAGTTTCCTGCGCGACGCTCAGCGGGAATTCCGCCTTCAGTTGATCCGGGGTGATTAACACCTGTTCGTCAGTGATATGTACGTTGTTCAGCGCGTCTTTTTGCATGATTGCGATCCTGTCAAACTCGTTTGCGATAGTGGTTTTCCTCGAAGAGGTGACACAACGATATCACATCAAGTAAAGATTTCAATCCAAAATACGTACACATTACTTTACAGAAGCCCTTTAATTGCAAAATTAATGGCCTAAAACCGTAAATTTAAAATTACACACGCACACTTGTAAGCCAGGCTATGCTCACAAAAAGGAGAATAGCCATGCGTTCAATTACTCTCATGTTGTTGTCGCTGATTTTGTCGGGTTGCCAGATCAATCCTTATACTTTTCAGCCTGGCTGGACCAGCCCGGACTGGTTCACTGCCGGTAAAGAAGACGCTATGAATGGTGTTCCGGTTAAAGATAATCAGGCTCTGGCCGATAGTTTTAATGACCCTCAGGTTGATCGAGGGGAATATCTTCGTGGCTACGCTGACGGACAGAAAAAAAATATGCGAAGAGGGCTTTATTCACGCCTGGGGATTAGCGGGAAAATCATTTCCTGCCAGCTGCGATACAACTGAAAATGCAGTAAAACTGCATGAATCCTGGCAACAAGGATTGGATGAAAGTATGCGTTCCAGCAGGCTTAATTGAGCCTGCCTTAATTCCTCTGAATATAGCTCACTGTAAGATTTAGCTTAGGTCAAAACAGGGATATTTCTGACATAATGACGGCTTTGATAAACAATGGTATTCTGCCGACAATTCTTAAGGACATCTATTTCCGGGGCGGTTTGGCGGATTCTGATGAGAAATGCAATCTTGATCGCTTTGCTCCGACTCCCCCTGGCGCTAATGCTGTTCATTTTAGTGGCCCCTGCAAAGGCAGGCTCGTTCACTGAAACGGATAAATCAGTACGTTCGATTGTTTCTGGTATTGTGAGCTACACCCGATGGCCAGCACTGTCTGGCCAGCCTAAGCTCTGTATTTATGCCTCTTCCCATTACAGACAGGCGCTCAGCAGTGAAGATGAACACAACCCGTTGCCCTATAGTCCTGTCATTGTGCATAGCGATCGGGAAGCACTCACAGCAAGGTGCGATGCCCTCTATTTCGGGAGCGAGTCGCCAGCAAAACAACAGGAAATAATAAATCAATATCAGGACCAGGCGTTGCTATTAATGTCAGAACAAAATCCTGAATGCGTTATTGGCAGCGCATTTTGTCTGATAATAGAGCACAACCAGGTCAGGTTTTCCGTAAATCTGGATGCGCTGGCGCGCAGTGGCGTAAGAGTCAATCCGGATGTATTAATGCTCGCACGGAATAAGAAGCATGAATAAGGAAGTCGTACCAACACCGCGTCCGACGTTTAAAAGAACGTTGCGGCGAATCAGCATGATAAGCGTCATTATAACGATGACGTTTATATGGTTGCTGCTGTGTTTCGCTTCCGTGGTGACATTAAAGCAATACGCGCAAAAAAACCTCGAACTTACCGGCGCCACCATGAGCCACAGCCTTGAAGCCTCTCTGGTGTTCAACGATGCCATGGCAGCAAATGAAACGCTGGCGACCCTCGGCAAGCAGGGGCAGTTTGCCGTGGCGGAAGTGCTTAATGCACATCATAAACGGTTTGCCTGGTGGTCGTGGAACCCGGCGGATAATACCGACACGCTGGGCGCGCTGGTCAACCGGTGGCTGTTCCCTGTTCCTGTCGCACAGCCCATCATACATAACGGCAATGTGATTGGCGAAATTCGTCTGACCGCACGCGACAGCCTGATTAGCCACTTTATCTGGCTCTCGTTTGCAGTCCTCACCGGGTGCATTCTTTTTGCTTCTGCCGTCGCATTGACCATCACCCGCTCGCTACATCATGGCATGGTTGTTGAAATGCAAAACATCACTGACGTTGTGCATGACGTTCGCACCAACCGCAACTTTTCTCGCCGGGTAACGGAAGGCCGCATTGAAGAGTTCCACCAGTTTGGAGAAGACTTCAACAGCCTGCTGGATGAAATGGAAGAGTGGCAGCTCAAACTACAGGCGAAAAACGCTCAACTCTTGCGTACCGCCATGCACGATCCGCTCACGGGGCTTGCAAACCGCGCCGCGTTTCGCAACAACATTGCAGCATTAATGAATGACGCTTCGGCAAAAACCAATTCCGCCCTGCTATTTCTGGACGGTGATAACTTCAAGTTTATCAATGACACCTGGGGTCATGCCGCGGGTGACTGCGTTCTGATCGAAGCCGCAAAAAGGATGGTCGAATTTGGCGAAAAACGTCATCAGTCTTACCGTCTTGGCGGCGACGAATTTGCCATGATCCTTTACGGCGTCCACACCGCGCGTGAGGTCGAATATATTTGTGCTGCGCTGTCGCAGCAATTTATCCGTCCGTTTGATCTGCATAACGGGCACACAGCATCAATGTCACTCAGCATTGGCTTTGCTCTGGCATGGGAAAATGCCTCCGTTGAGGCCTTACTGGAGCAAGCCGATCGCAATATGTATCTGGTCAAAAACCAGCGTTCGAAAACAATATCCTGAAAGGAAGACGATATGTTAAAGCGATATTTTGCGCCGTTGTTACTGGCATCACTGGCAATGTCCGGATGCCAGTCATCCCCTGAAGGGAAATTCACGCCAGAGCAAATCGCGGCCATGAAATCCTATGGCTTTAACGAACTGAATGGCGACTGGTCTCTGGGCCTGTCAGATAAGATCCTGTTTGATAAAAATGACGCCAGGCTGCGCCCGGAAAGTGAAACGCAGATCCAGACTATGGCCTCACGCCTGGCGGCAACCGGCCTGAACCACGCCCGGATGGATGGCCATACGGATAACTATGGCGAAGAGAGCTACAACGAAGTGCTTTCGTTAAAACGTGCCAATGTTGTGGCGGATGCCTGGGCGAAGGGCGCGAACATCCCGCGCAGCAACCTCACCACGCGGGGCTTAGGCAAAAAATACCCTGTCAGCAGCAACCGCACTGCACAGGGGCGCGCTGAAAACCGCCGGGTTGCGGTAGTCATCAGCACGCCTTAAGGCTATTTAACGGATGTTCCGGCGAGCGACACGCCTGAAACCGCTCGCCAGCGCAGCCAGTCAATCACAATAAAGACCACCAGACTGACGCCCATTACCGGCAACGCCAGCCCCAGCAGGAGGCTTATCAGGAACGTCACTCCCCTTCCCCACAGCGGCAATGCCAGCCAGCTTTGACAGAGCGTCTGTACCGGGTTCGCGGCTGACGTTGCAGGGCGACGCATCCACCACATCCGGTATCCCCAGATAATCAACACGCACAGCGCAACGCCAAACGCGATGAGCAGCAGCTGATTTGCCAGACCAAACAGGATCCCCATATGGAAATCCACGCCCCAGCGGGTGAGTTTAGCCATCAGCGGGAAATCCCCGAAGCGAGTGCTGTCCAGCACCTTCAGTGAGTGGGGATCCACGGCAACGGCATCAACCTGCGTCGGCCAGCGGCGATCGATTTCCGTCACCGTCCAGGCCTGGTCGTCCCTGCTTGCCGGGCGGATCTCAACCTTTTTCGCATCAATTCCTGACTGGCGGGCGGCCTGCAATACGCTGTCAAAAAGCGACAGTTCAACAGGCATTTCAGGCATCGTCATTCCCCCGTGATGACCACGATGTTCGGCGTGTTCATCCCTCATTTCCGGCGCACCGGAAAGGGTGGTATTTACCTGCGGCGTCAGCCAGTTCATCTCTGCACGCAGCTTATCGACGTTGCCACCGGCCCATTGTGACCAGGTTAACCCGGTGACTGAGAACAGCAGCATTCCCGTCAGTAACGTCCAGCCTAAGATCACATGCAGGCGACGACGATTCTGGAAACGATTGTTAATACGGCGCTTCGGTCGGGTGTAGAACCACAGCGCGATCCCGCCCAGGGCAGCAACCCACATCCACGAGGCGGCTAACTCGCTATAGAGGCGTCCGATGTTGCCCAGCATCAGCGAGGTATGCAGATAATCGATAGTCTGACGCAGCGGTAAAATCCCGCTGGTGCCGTACACAGTCATATCCCCTCGAACCTCAAGGCTGGCGGGATCAATAAAAATAGCCCGATGCTCGGAGGGACCCAGCGCCGGGTCGGCAAACATCACGCGGGTCGTTTCACCCTCTTCCAGCCCCGGACGAACAGCATGTAAACGCAGCGCTGAACCCACGGCCTTTTCTGCCACGGCAATTTGTTCAGCAAGAGGCTGCGCCTCACCAACGGCATCCGTGTGGAGTGCATAATGGTACAGCGCATTTTCAAGCTGCGGCGTGGCGACATACAGCGTACCGGTCAGCGCTGCGAAGAAGATAAACGGACCGACAAACAGCCCGATATAGAAATGGAGGCGACGCAGCAGGTTTCCCCATGCCGCGCGCGGAGTGCAGGTAGTCATACTTTTCCTTTTTAAGGCAAAAAGTGAGTGATTTTGTTTTAAAGGGAGAAAGCAGACCGACGCGGCGGCGCGCGGGTATCGGGGTAAAGCCAGGGGAAAAAGTGCCAGTGGCTGACCGCCTGACGAGGCGGCTTCACGCGCAGCCGCTGCAACACCACGCTGAGCAGAACGATAAGCGCCAGCATCACGCCCGGTACATGCGCTAACAGCACGCAGTAGCCGCATGCTTCAGCATGGTCAACTGGCATAGAATGCGGCATATCACCATGATGCTCGTCCACCGACATCATGCTCATGTCGTGGTGCATGCCCGGCATGGCGCTCATGGGATCTTTTTGCAGCGAGACGGAGATCAGCGGCGCCACGACGATCAGCAGGATCGCAAACAGCGCGGTCAATGCCGCTGCGCGTTTCCAGCTATGCTGATGCAGTACGTTATCCACTTACCCTCCACCCAAGAGGCGAACATTGTAAATGATTTATGACGGAAGGGTTAACGCGAGAGGTGCGATGGGATAAAAAAAGGGCCAGCCTTTCGGCCAGCCCTTTCTAACAGGATGTCGCTTAAGCGAATCTTAGTTCAGACGCTCTTTAATACGAGCAGACTTACCAGTACGCTCACGCAGGTAGTACAGTTTAGCTTTACGTACAGCACCACGACGTTTAACAGCAATGCTGTCAACTACCGGAGAGTGAGTCTGGAAGACACGCTCAACGCCTTCGCCGTTGGAAATTTTACGAACAGTGAATGCAGAGTGCAGACCGCGGTTACGAATAGCGATAACCACGCCCTCGAATGCCTGCAGACGTTTTTTGGAACCTTCAACAACCCATACTTTCACTTCCACGGTGTCACCTGGACGGAAGGAAGGTACGTCCTGCTTCATCTGCTCTTGTTCAAGTTGCTTAATAATGTTGCTCATAATTTAATCTCTTATCCTGGGTAAACTGATATTCGGGAGCGTATTACGCTTTCCCATCATGTTCATGCTGCTGGTGCGCGTGTTCAGTTTTGAACTCGGCCAGCAACTTTGCTTGCTCTTCAGTCAGAGCCAGGTTTTCCAGAAGTTCAGGTCTTCTAAGCCAGGTTCGGCCCAGCGACTGCTTCAAACGCCAGCGACGTATCTCGGCATGGTTTCCAGACAGTAACACTGCCGGGACTTCCATCCCTTCTAACACTTCAGGACGAGTATAGTGTGGACAGTCCAGCAACCCATCGGCAAAGGAATCTTCCGTTGCCGAAGCTTCATGGCCCAGAACCCCCGGAATAAACCGGGCGACGGAGTCAATCAGCGTCATTGCTGGTAACTCACCACCGCTGAGAACGTAATCGCCGATAGACCATTCTTCGTCAATCTCGGTTTGAATTACGCGCTCATCTATTCCTTCGTAGCGACCACAGACCAGAATCAGTTTTTGATTCGTCGCCAGTTCGCTCACGCCCGCTTGATCAAGCTTGCGTCCCTGAGGTGACAGATAAATCACCTTCGCGCCTTCACCTGCCGCGGCTTTTGCTGTGTGAATGGCGTCCCGTAAGGGTTGCACCATCATCAACATCCCCGGTCCGCCGCCGTAAGGACGATCGTCCACGGTACGGTGCCGGTCGTGCGTGAAGTCACGAGGACTCCAGCTCTGGATGCTCAGCAGGCCATTCTTTACTGCCCGGCCAGTTACCCCGTAATCGGTAATCGCGCGGAACATTTCAGGAAACAGGCTAATTATGCCAATCCACATAGCGCCGTCTTTTACCGTTTATCCGGAGAATTTAAAAACCAGGATCCCAATCTACTTCAATGGTTTGAGTAGTGAGATCGACTTTCTTGATAACCTGTCCATCGAGGAACGGAACCAACCGCTCCTTGATGCCAAATGCATCTTTCAGGTTTGCCTTAATGACAAGAACGTCATTTGACCCGGTTTCCATCATGTCGATGACTTTCCCCAGGCTGTAGCCTTCAGTGGTCACTACCTGGCAACCCATAAGGTCTTTCCAGTAGTAGTCACCCTCTTCCAGCTGCGGCAACTGCGACGAATCCACGACAATCTCACAATTAGTCAGCGCATTCGCGGCATCACGATCGTCAATGCCTTTCAGCTTGATGATGATGTCCTGATTGTGGTGACGCCAGCTTTCCAGCTCGACCTCTTCCCACTTACCGGCTTTCTGGATAAACCAGGGCTGGTAATCAAAAATGCTATCAGCGTCTTCAGTGGAGGAAAACACTCTGAGCCAACCACGGATACCGTAGCAAGAACCCATTTTTCCCAATACGATCGGTTCAACAGGTGCTTTATTGCTCATCATGACCACCGTGACAGATTAAGCTGCTTTGTTTGCTGCTTTGATCAGCGTAGCAACGCGATCGGAAACAGTAGCGCCCTGGCCAACCCAGTGAGCGATACGATCCAGATCCAGACGGGTTTCTTCTTCTGCGCCAGCGGCCAGTGGGTTGAAGAAACCAACGCGCTCGATGAAGCGACCGTTGCGTGCATTACGGCTGTCAGTCACAACAACCTGGTAGAACGGACGCTTTTTAGCGCCGTGACGTGCTAAACGAATAGTTACCATAACATCCTCTTGTGTGAATAAAACAACCGGGCCCCATCGAGGAACGGAGCCCGGGTGTCATATTAAAAGCCCGAAAATTTTACTCATTTCCGGGCAAAAAGCAATCTCAAAAGCGATTATCGCCCAGGAAAACCGGGCGGCATCATGCCTTTCATGCCGCGCATCATCTTCGCCATGCCGCCTTTCTTCATTTTCTTCATCATGCGCTGCATGTCGTCGAACTGTTTCAGAAGGCGGTTTACGTCCTGCACCTGCATGCCGCAACCGGCAGCGATACGGCGTTTACGGGAACCTTTGATGATTTCTGGCTTCGCGCGCTCTTTCAGCGTCATCGAGTTGATGATGGCCTCCATACGCACCAGCACTTTGTCATCCATCTGGGATTTGACGTTGTCCGGGATCTGGCCCATGCCTGGCAGTTTGCCCATCAGGCTTGCCATGCCGCCCATGTTTTTCATCTGACGCAGCTGCTCAAGGAAGTCGGTCAGATCGAAACCGTCACCTTTTTTCAGCTTGCTGGCGAGCTTTTCCGCCTGGGCGCGGTCAACCTTGCTTTCAATATCTTCGATCAGCGACAGCACGTCGCCCATGCCGAGGATACGGGAGGCAATACGATCCGGATGGAACGGCTCCAGCGCTTCGGTTTTCTCGCCCACGCCGAGGAACTTAATTGGCTTACCGGTAATATGACGAATAGACAGCGCCGCACCGCCGCGGGCATCGCCGTCGACTTTGGTCAGCACCACGCCGGTTAACGGCAGGGCTTCGTTAAACGCTTTTGCGGTGTTTGCCGCATCCTGACCGGTCATGGCGTCAACAACAAACAGGGTCTCTACTGGATTGATAGAGGCATGAACCTGCTTGATTTCGTCCATCATCGCTTCGTCAACGTGCAGTCGACCGGCGGTATCCACCAGCAGCACGTCGTAGAATTTCAGCTTCGCCTCTTTCAGCGCCGCGTTAACGATGTCGACAGGCTTCTGGGCCACGTCGGACGGGAAGAAGTCCACGCCAACCTGCTCGGCCAGCGTTTCCAGCTGTTTGATCGCCGCCGGGCGATACACGTCCGCCGACACCACCAGCACCTTTTTCTTGTGCTTTTCGCGCAGGAATTTCCCCAGCTTACCGACGCTGGTGGTTTTACCCGCACCTTGCAGACCCGCCATCAGCACGACGGCTGGCGGCTGAGCCGCCAGGTTAAGCACCTGGTTCTCTTCGCCCATCGCCGAAACCAGCTCGTTACGGACGATTTTGACGAACTCCTGACCCGGAGTCAGGCTCTTGTTCACTTCATGGCCAACCGCTTTCTCTTTCACGCGGTTGATAAAGTCACGCACGACCGGCAACGCGACGTCTGCTTCCAGCAGCGCCATGCGCACTTCGCGCAGCGTTTCCTTGATGTTCTCTTCGGTGAGGCGTCCACGGCCGCTGATGTTGCGCAGCGTGCGCGACAAACGATCGGTTAAATTATCAAACATTGTCTCTCGCCTGGGGTAGAAACGTTAGGTCGCCTGGGCGACACATACACAGAATTTTGCCGGAGTATAACATGAAGGCGCCTTTGTTGTTATGCAACGGTTGGAGCAGGCGTCACGTAACGTTATACTGCTTCTCTTTCTTATTAAGACAACTGTCGACGCCTATATGCCTGTTTTCGCACTGATCGCCCTTGTTGCCTACTCTGTCAGCCTCGCGCTGATCATTCCTGGCCTGCTGCAAAAAAACAGCGGCTGGCGGCGCATGGCTATTCTTTCGGCAGTGATCGCACTGATTAGCCACGCGTTTGCGCTGGAATCACGCATTATCCCCGGCGACGGCAGCGTGCAAAATCTGAGCGTACTGAACGTCGGCTCGCTGGTCAGCCTGATGATCTGTACGGTCATGACCATTGTCGCGTCTAAAAACCGTGGCTGGCTGCTGCTGCCGATAGTCTACGCCTTTGCGCTGATCAATCTGGCGTTAGCCACGTTCATGCCCAATGAGTTTATTACTCACCTGGAAGCCACGCCGGGGATGCTGGTGCATATCGGCCTGTCGCTCTTTGCCTACGCGACGCTGATCATCGCCGCCCTTTACGCCATGCAGCTCGCCTGGATTGACTACCAGCTGAAAAATAAAAAGCTGGCGTTTAACCACGAAATGCCGCCGCTGATGGTGATTGAGCGTAAGATGTTCCACATCACCCAGGTCGGCGTGGTGCTGCTGACGCTTACGCTGTGCACAGGCTTGTTTTATATGAAGAACCTGTTCAGCGTGGAGAATATCGATAAAGCGGTGCTCTCCATCATCGCGTGGTTTGTCTATATTGTCCTGTTATGGGGCCATTATCATGAAGGCTGGCGCGGTCGCCGCGTGGTCTGGTTCAACGTTGCGGGTGCGGGCATTCTCACGCTTGCCTATTTTGGTAGCCGCTTCATACAGCAATTTGCTGGCTAAGTAACAAAAGGAGTTCCCCCTGGAACACATCTCTACCACCACGCTGATCGTCATTCTGGTCATCATGGTGGTCATCTCCGCTTATTTCTCTGGCTCTGAAACCGGCATGATGACGCTGAACCGCTACCGGTTACGTCATCGCGCCAAGCAGGGTAACCGTGCCGCGCGTCGTGTCGAAAAGCTTCTGCGTAAGCCGGACCGTCTGATTAGCCTGGTGCTTATCGGTAACAACCTGGTCAATATTCTCGCCTCTGCACTGGGCACCATCGTCGGGATGCGTCTGTACGGCAACGCAGGCGTGGCGATTGCCACAGGTGTGCTCACGTTTGTGGTACTGGTGTTTGCGGAAGTGTTGCCCAAAACCATCGCGGCGCTTTACCCGGAAAAAGTCGCCTACCCGAGCAGCTTCCTGTTAGCACCGCTGCTTATTCTGATGATGCCGCTGGTCTGGCTGCTGAATATGGTGACACGGGTGCTGATGCGCATGGTCGGTATAAAGGCAGACGTCACCATCAGTAGCGCGCTCAGCAAAGACGAACTGCGTACCATCGTGAACGAATCCCGCTCGCAGATCTCCCGCCGCAATCAGGACATGCTCCTGTCGGTGCTGGATCTGGAAAAGGTCAGCGTTGACGACATCATGGTGCCGCGCAATGAAATCGTCGGGATTGATATCAACGACGACTGGAAGGCCATTGTCCGCCAGCTGACGCACTCCCCGCACGGGCGTATCGTCCTCTATCGCGATTCTCTCGACGATGCCATCAGCATGCTGCGCGTGCGCGAGGCCTATCGCCTGATGACTGAGAAAAACGAGTTCACCAAAGAGGTAATGCTGCGCGCCGCCGACGAAATTTACTACGTGCCGGAAGGCACCCCACTCAGCACGCAGCTGGTGAAGTTCCAGCGCAACAAGAAGAAAGTCGGCCTGGTGGTGGATGAATACGGCGATATACAGGGGCTGGTGACGGTCGAAGATATTCTGGAAGAGATTGTCGGGGACTTTACCACCTCAATGTCGCCTTCCCTTGCGGAAGAAGTCACCCCGCAAAATGACGGGTCAGTGCTTATCGACGGCAGCGCCAACATTCGTGAAATCAATAAAGCGTTCAACTGGCATTTGCCGGAAGACGAAGCGCGGACGATGAACGGAATGATCCTGGAAGCGCTGGAAGAGATCCCGGCGGCAGGCACGCGCGTGCGTATTGAGCAGTATGATATTGATATTCTGGACGTTCAGGACAACATGATTAAGCAGGTTAAGGTCCTGCCCGTTAAACCTTTACGCGAAAGTATCGCCGAGTAATGTTGTAGGCCGGGTGAGGCGAAGCCGCCACCCGGCACTACGGGTCGGCAAATTACGCTTTCGCTTTCGCCACGGTCACCATCGCAGCGCGAATAGTACGGCCGTTCAGGGTATACCCTTTCTGCATCACGCCCAGCACGTTACCCGCGGCAACGTCTTCGGATTCCACCATCGCAATGGCCTGGTGAACGTTTGGATCCAGCGGTACATCCGTATCGGCAATCACTTCAACACCGAACTTACGCACCACATCCAGCATGGATTTCAGCGTCAGCTCAATGCCTTCAATCATCGCCGCGTTATCCGGGTTAGCTTTATCCGCCACTTCCAGCGCGCGATCCAGGCTGTCGATCACCGGAAGCAGTTCGTTGACGAATTTCTCCAGCGCAAATTTGTGCGCCTTTTCAACGTCCAGCTCGGTACGACGGCGCAGGTTTTCCATTTCCGCTTTGATACGCAGTACGCCATCGCGTTCGCGATTCTGCGCTTCTACCAACTGAGCTTCCAGGTTGGCAATTTTTTCATCGCGCGGGTCCACCTGCTCAGCAGACGTGTCTGGCTCTACTGCCTCAACTTCATCGTGCTGTTCCGTGATAATTTCTTCAGGGGCTTGCCCCTCAGGCGTTTTCTGTTCTTTACTACTCATGAATTTCTCCGCGTTTTTCTGCATTCATCTCGCTAACTTCGCTTATTATGGGGATCAGTTTCCTGGATTCAAGGGAACAAGGCAGATTGTCATCATTCATCAGGCACAAGGACCTCCAGAAAATGAATAATCATTTCAGGTGTATTGGGATCGTCGGCCATCCGCGTCACCCTACCGCATTGACGACACATGAAATGTTGTATCGCTGGCTGTGTGGTAAAGGCTATGAAGTGATGGTCGAGCAGCAGATTGCCCAGGAGTTGCAGCTTAAAAGCGTCAGAACCGGCACGCTGGCGGAAATTGGCCAGCAGGCGGATCTCGCCGTGGTGGTCGGTGGCGACGGCAATATGCTGGGCGCGGCGCGAACGCTGGCTCGCTATGATATTAAGGTTATTGGTGTTAACCGTGGCAATCTCGGTTTCCTTACCGACCTCGACCCGGACAATGCGCAGCAGCAGCTGGCGGACGTGCTGGAAGGCCACTATATCAGTGAAAAACGGTTTTTGCTGGAAGCCCAGGTGTGTCAGCAGGACTGCCAGAAGCGCATCAGCACCGCCATTAACGAGGTGGTTCTCCACCCCGGTAAAGTGGCGCACATGATCGAATTCGAAGTCTATATCGACGAAATCTTCGCTTTCTCGCAGCGGTCTGACGGGCTGATTATTTCAACCCCGACGGGGTCCACCGCCTACTCGCTTTCAGCCGGAGGTCCAATCCTTACGCCATCGCTGGATGCCATTACCCTGGTGCCGATGTTCCCGCATACGCTCTCGGCGCGTCCGCTGGTGATCAACGGCGACAGCACCATCCGACTGCGTTTTTCTCATCGCCGCAGCGATCTGGAGATCAGCTGCGACAGTCAGATTGCGCTCCCCATTCAGGAAGGTGAAGATGTCCTCATTCGCCGCTGCGATTACCACCTGAACCTCATTCACCCAAAAGATTACAGCTATTTCAACACATTAAGCTCCAAGCTCGGCTGGTCAAAAAAATTGTTCTGATTTTGCATCCAGCACTTTACTGTATATAAAACCAGTTTATACTGTATACAAACACAGTTATGGTTTTTCATACAGGAAAACAATTATGCTGGCACAACTGACCATCAGCAACTTTGCCATTGTTCGTGAGCTTGAGATCGACTTCCATAGCGGAATGACGGCGATTACCGGTGAAACCGGTGCAGGTAAATCCATTGCCATTGATGCCCTCGGCTTGTGCCTCGGTGGTCGTGCAGAGGGGGATATGGTGCGCACAGGCGCCGCCCGTGCCGATCTCTGCGCCCGCTTCTCGTTAAAAGACACACCTGCCGCCCTGCGCTGGCTGGAAGCAAACCAGCTCGAAGACGGACGTGAGTGTTTACTTCGCCGCGTCATCAGCAACGATGGCCGCTCCCGCGGTTTTATCAATGGTACAGCGGTTCCCCTCTCCCAGCTTCGCGAGCTGGGCCAGCTGCTCATCCAGATCCATGGTCAGCATGCGCACCAGCAGTTAATCAAACCCGAACAACAGAAAGCCCTGCTTGATGGCTATGCAGGTGAGTACGCGCTTACTCAACTCATGGCGGAGCACTATCGTCAGTGGCATCAAAGCTGCCGCGAACTTGCGCAGCATCAGCAGCAAAGCCAGGAGCGTACCGCGCGCGCCGAGCTGCTGGAATATCAACTGAAAGAGCTGAACGAATTTAACCCGCAGGCGGGTGAATTTGAGCAAATCGACGAAGAGTACAAGCGTCTGGCCAACAGCGGTCAGCTGCTCTCCACCAGCCAGACTGCCCTTAACATGCTGGCGGATGGCGAAGACGTGAATTTGCAGAGCCAGCTGTACAACGTGCGTCAGCTTGTGACCGAACTGACCGGCATGGACAATAAGCTTTCTGGCGTACTGGAAATGCTGGAAGAGGCCGCGATTCAGATTTCAGAAGCCGGGGATGAGCTGCGCCACTACTGTGAACGTCTGGATCTCGATCCGAACCGTCTGTTCGAGCTTGAGCAACGCATCTCCCGTCAGATTTCACTGGCGCGTAAGCATCACGTTACCCCGGAAGAGCTGCCGAATTACTATCAGTCTCTGCTGGAGGAACAGCAGCAGTTGGACGATCAGGCCGATTCCCTTGAAACCTTGTCTCTGGCGGTTAATCTGCATCATCAGCAGGCGCTGGAAACGGCGAAACGGCTGCACGACGTGCGGCAACACTATGCGCAGGAGCTTAGCCAGCACATTACCGACAGCATGCATACGCTGGCGATGCCGCATGGGGTGTTCACCATAGATGTTCGCTTTGAAGAGAATCACCTGACGGCGGAAGGCGCAGACCGCGTAGAATTCCGCGTCACCACCAACCCGGGCCAGCCTTTGCAGGCAATTTCGAAAGTGGCTTCCGGTGGTGAACTGTCGCGTATCGCCCTGGCCATTCAGGTGATTACCGCCCGTAAAATGGAAACCCCGGCGTTGATTTTCGATGAAGTGGATGTGGGGATCAGCGGCCCGACCGCGGCCGTTGTCGGCAAACTGCTGCGTCAGTTGGGTGAATCGACGCAGGTCATGTGTGTGACTCACCTGCCGCAGGTCGCCGGATGTGGTCATCACCACTTTATCGTCAGCAAGGAAACCGATGGCGAAATGACGGAAACGCACATGAAGCCGCTGGATAAACGCTCACGCTTGCAGGAGCTGGCACGCTTGCTCGGCGGCAGTGAAGTCACTCGCAATACCCTCGCGAATGCGAAAGAACTGCTGGCGGCATAAACTTTTTCGGGATCTCAGGGTCATACAGAACAACAAAAACGCCGCCAGACCGGTTTCAAAGTGGGGCAAGGTCTATTATCATCGGCATATTACATATGAGCCGCGTACTGCTCGGGCCCGAAAAGGAATCAAATCACTATGCGCTGTAAAACGCTGACCGCTGCCGCAGCGGTTCTTCTGATGTTGACCGCAGGCTGTTCCACTCTGGAGAAAGTGGTTTACCGTCCTGACATCAACCAGGGGAACTACCTTACCCCTAACGATGTGTCCAAAATCCGCGTGGGTATGACACAACAGCAGGTCGCTTATGCCCTGGGAACCCCGATGATGTCCGATCCGTTCGGCACAAACACCTGGTTCTATGTATTCCGCCAGCAGCCTGGTCATGAAGATGTAACCCAGCAAACCCTGACGCTGACCTTCAGCAGTGCCGGCGTGCTGACCAACATCGACAACAAGCCTGCCCTGACCAAATAATCAGGCGTCAACAACGCAAAAAGGTGCTCAATGAGCACCTTTTTTGTGTACATTTATTTGGCTACTTACCGGATTTCTCTGCTCGCTGACGGCGCAACTCTTTCGGGTCGGCAATCAGAGGACGATAGATTTCAACCCTGTCGCCCTCTTTCAGCACATCACCGAGCTTAACCGGACGGCTATAAATGCCGACTTTATTCTTCGCCAGGTCAATATCACGGCGAAGTTCAAGGATGCCGGAGGCCCGGATAGCCGCCTCAACGGTGGCGCCCTCTTCAAGCGTCACGCGCTGCAAATACTGCTTCTCCGGCAGCGCATACACCACCTCAACAGCAATCTTATGCGACACTGTAAACCTCTTTGGCGCGCGTGGTGAACGCCTGAACCATATTCGAGGCCAGCTCTTTAAAGATTCGGCCAAACGCCAGTTCGATCAGCTTATTGGTAAATTCAAAATCCAGATGAAACTCAATGCGGCAGGCGTCAGCGCTCAGTGGCGTAAACTTCCACCCTCCCATCAGTTTTTTAAACGGACCATCCACCAGATGCATCAAAATACTCTGATTGCTCGTCAGGGTATTGCGCGTGGTGAACGTTTTGCTGATCCCCGCTTTGGAGACATCCACGGCCGCAGTCATCTGCGTCGGGCCGGATTCCAGCACTCGGCTACCGGTGCATCCTGGAATAAATTCCGGATAGGACTGAACGTCGTTCACTAACTGATACATTTGTTCCGCGCTGTAGGGAACAAGCGCAGTACGGCTAATCTGAGGCATAGCATTTTCCATGGTCACACAACAGACAAATAATAACATTTATCACCTGTTAAAAAAACGCTAAGCCTTATCTCGTGCTAATATAGCGCGTTAGACCTCACAGGACGCAATGAGGTGACTTTTTAAAATCAGATTACCGACGGCTTTACGACACTTATGACGAAGAAAAAAGCACATAAACCTGGTTCGGCGACCATTGCGCTTAACAAGCGTGCTCGCCACGAGTATTTCATCGAAGAAGAATTCGAGGCCGGCCTTGCGTTGCAGGGCTGGGAAGTAAAATCGCTGCGTGCCGGGAAAGCCAATATCGGCGACAGCTACGTGATCCTGAAAGACGGTGAGGCCTTCCTGTTCGGCGCGAACTTTACGCCGCTGACCGTCGCCTCTTCACATTACGTTTGCGATCCTACCCGCACCCGTAAGCTGCTGCTGAACAAGCGCGAACTGGAATCCCTCTACGGACGCATCAACCGTGAAGGCTTCACCGTGGTGGCACTCTCTTTGTACTGGAAAAACGCCTGGTGCAAAGTGAAAATCGGCGTGGCGAAAGGTAAGAAACAACACGACAAGCGTACTGACCTGAAAGCACGCGAGTGGCAGCTCGATAAAGCACGTATCATGAAAAACGCAGGACGTTGATTCTGCGCGCTTATTGTACTATTCAATAAGTTAGCGTTTCGGGCTGGTGTCGAGGAAGTGAAATCTGGTATACTGAGTTCAACACTATTGGGGCTGATTCTGGATTCGACGGGATTTGCGAAACCCAAGGTGCATGCCGAGGGGCGGTTTGCCTCGTTAAAAGCCGCAAAAAAATAGTCGCAAACGACGAAAACTACGCTTTAGCAGCTTAATAACCTGCTAAGAGCCCTCTCTCCCTAGCTTCCGCTCTTAAGACGGGGATCAAAGAGAGGTCAAACCCAAAAGAGATCGCGTGGAAACCCTGCCTGGGGTTGAAGCGTTAAAACTAATCAGGCTAGTTCGTTAGTGGCGTGTCTGTCCGCAGCTGGCGTGCGAATGTAAAGACAAACTAAGCATGTAGTACCGAGGATGTAGAAATTTCGGACGCGGGTTCAACTCCCGCCAGCTCCACCAAATAATGATACGGATATGTCCGGTGAAGTACAGAAAGCCCGCACGGCACAAGCCCTGCGGGCTTTTTTGTATCTATCCCTTCTCGCCCAGCGCCCCCTCACACGCCAGCGCCAGCACCATCAGTGCCGCCTCATCCTCCTGCACCGATAACATCTCCATCCCCACCGGCAGACCGATACGGCTTACGCCACAGGGCAACGTAATGGCAGGCAGGCCGCTGATGGCGGCCAGTTCCGGCGCGCAGCCTGGCGGCATCTTCGCCATACTTTCTGGTAATCGTTGTACGGTGGGATACACAAATCCGTCGATGCGCTGCGCCTCCGCCACCTGGCAAAGGTTCTGCCGCAACAGGCGCTGAAAGCGACGCCCCGCCAGCCAGAGCGGGGTTTTCAGCGTGTTACTCGCCAGCATCTGACGTAGAAACGGCGCAAACTCTGGCAGGAAAGCGCCGGAGTCCACAATGCTTGTCAGGCCGGAGGGAGCGCCAGGCTGTTTGCTAAGCCAGTCGTCAATCGCCACGCGAAATTCATACAGACTGAGGCAGGTGGCCTGCCTCACCTCTTCAAGGAAGGGGAGTGAAACCTCCACCAGCGTCGCTCCGGCACGGCGCAACGTGTGCAGCGCCGACTGCCAGACCTCCAGCTGTACCTCATCCTCTCCCTGTAACGCGGTTACCACACCAAAGCGAACGCCTTTCAGCGAACGCACAGGAAGCGCAACCGGCGGCAGGCCATGGATCACCGCATGCAGCAAGGCGGCATCTTCAACGCTATGTACCATTGGCCCAACGGTATCTTTGCTGGGCGAGAGCGGCGCTACACCGTCCAGCTGTGAACGGCGAAAGGCAGGCCGTAGCCCCACCAGCCCGGTATAGCTACAGGGAATGCGGATAGAGCCGCCGGTATCGGTACCCAATGCGCCATCCGCCATTCCCGCCGCCACGGCCGCAGCGCATCCTCCGCTGGAACCTCCGGCGGTGAGTGTCGGGCAAAGTGGATTCGCCACATCGCCCCCCAGCGAGCTTCGCGAGCGCACATCGAACGCGAACTCGGACATATTGGCCCTGGCGAGAATAATCGCCCCCGCGCTGCGCAATCGCTGCACCACCCGTGCATCCGCTGTCGCGTTAAGTGAGGCCAGCGCCCGGCAGCCAAGAGTAATGGGCATCGGCGCGCAGGCAATATTATCTTTGACGATCAGCGGCACGCCGTGCAGGGGGCCGATCGGCTCTCCACGTCGACGCTGCTGCTGATGCTGTTCCGCCTGAGACATAGCGTCAGGGTTAACCCCGAGGATCGCGTTGAGCGCCCGGTGCTGCTGTATGACGTCGAGACGGCGGGCAATTTCCTCCGGGCAGTCGTCTGGCGGTATCAGGCGCTTCATAATCTCAGGCTCCCCGTGCTGAAAACCGGGCAGAAGGCTGCCCGGGATACGTTTTAGTCCCGCATGCCGGTAGTAATGGCATCAATGTCCTGCGGACGCAGACGAATTTCCGCCGCCCGTCGGTGCCCCTGCATCCCCTCGGTACGGCTCTGGCGGATCGCCGGTTCTGCGATTGCCGGGATACCCTGCTCGTCAATCCACTGATGGGTACAGATTTTGACGTACGCCCCTACCCACAGACCGCCGGTATAGCGTGCCGCCGCCATCGTCGGTAAAGTGTGGTTGGTGCCGCAGCATTTATCAGAGAACACCACACTGGCGTTCTGACCAATAAACAGCGAGCCATAGTTGCGGATCTTCGCCGCCGTCGCGTGCGGATCGCGGGTATGCACCTGCAAATGCTCCGTCGCCATATGGTCAGCAAAAGCAATCAGCTGCGCTTCATCTTCGCAGAGCACAATCTCACCCTGCCGGCGCCACGCCTCCCCCGCCGTTGCCGCCGTTGGCAGGCTGGCGAGCTGACGCTCAACCTCCGCCAGGGTACGCTCAGCGATATCCCGGCTGGTTGTCGCCAGCCCGACGCGGGTATGAATATCGTGCTCTGCCTGCGCCAGCATATCGGCGGCCAGAATGCGCGGGTCGGCGCTGTCGTCCGCGATAGTGAAAATCTCGCTCGGCCCGGCGAGGGCATCAATGCCGACCCGACCAAAAACCTGGCGTTTCGCTTCATTAACGAAGGCGTTGCCTGGCCCAACGATTTTGTCCACCGACGGAATGCTCTCCGTTCCCCAGGCCATAGCCGCAATGGCCTGCGCGCCGCCAACTTTGAAAATGCGGTGCGCGCCTGCCAGATGGCAAACTGCAATCATCGCCGGATGGGCGCCCGGGGGCAGACAGGCGATAATCTGTTCACAACCCGCCACCGTCGCAGGAACAATCGACATCACGGGAGCGGAGAGAATCGGATACCGACCGCCCGGCACGTAGCAGCCCACCGTCTGCACCGGGATGATCCGGTGACCGAGATGCACGCCAGGCAGCGTCTCTACCTCCAGCGGCTGCATGGTCGCCAGCTGCGCCTGCGCAAAACGACGCACCTGATTAATCGCAAACTCACTGTCGCGGCGCGTCTGGGCATCCATCCCCTCCAGTGCTTCGGCGATCTCCTGCTCGCTCACCTCAAACTGCGCGGGCACGACCTTATCAAACTGCTGCGAAAAGGCTCTTAGCGCCGTATCGCCTTCGGTTTTCACGCGCTCGATAATGGCGCTGACCTTCTCCGTCAGGGAACGATCGGCCTGCGCATCCTGCCCCTGCGGGCGCTTAATCCAGCTCACCTTATTTAACATTTACGCGTCCTCCATCTGGCCGAGTTTGATTTGCGCCAACAGCGCCAGATGGTCGTAAACCACCCACTCATCAACAATTTTTCCGTTGACGATGTGGTAGTGCGACATGCCCATCACAAACAGTCGTTCTCCGGTCGGCTTGCCCAGTTCGCCGTAACCCAGGTGATGCCCTTCGATGATCCAGCGAACGGCCACTTTGACGCCGCCTTCATCGCACGGGTTGGAACAAATATGCTGCGGCAGCCACGCGCCGTCAGGGATCATCCCCACCAGCGCCAGCGTCTGATGGGTTACCGCCGCGGTGCCGTACAGCTCTTTCATCAGCGGACCGTGCCACTGTACGTTAGGCGCATACACTTCTTTGATCTTGCCAAACATCCGGCGGTTGTAGATCTCATGCAGCCAACGCAGGCACTGCTCCTCAGTATCAGTGTGCGCAATGGATACATCGCACTCCATCTCCGGCGGATATTGCCCCAGCATGCGGCCGTTTTCGCCGATGTCCATCACGCGGAAGCCTTTATCGAACTGCTCTTTTGCCATATTAAATGCGATTTGATCGGTGTTCAGGCCAAGCTGTTTCATTAACGACATGTTGTCGCTGACCACCCACTCCCGATAAATTTTATTCTCGTGGATCATGCAATCCGCCACGGTCCGGGTAACGAAGGTGCGGTTGGTCGGCTTGCCTAAATGGCTGTGCTGGGTATGCCGCCCGCTTCCCGTCACCAGGTGAGAGGTATAAAAACCGTCAACATCATTTCCGTTCCAGATAACCTGGGTTGCCATTCCGCGCCGTTCCGGGAAGGCAATTAAGCGTTGCAGCGTATCCTGTACCACCTGTTCACGGTTATAGAGTGTCCCCAGCGCGTTATACAGCACGCAGTTATGGGTATAGTGAGAATAAATTAAGCCGACATCGCGCTCGTCCCATATTTTATGGGTGCAGCGAACGATATAATCGACAATATCGGTATAGCAGTCATCAAAGCCGCGTAATGATTGCACACGCGGTCTTTTTTCCGGTACCAGATCGACAAAATCACGACGCTCCACCTGTAATACAGGTTCCTCTTTCAGCGATTTCACGCTGCTTTTTTCGGGTACGGCTGGTGCTTTATTTGTTGCTTCGGTGGAAGACATATAAACTCCTGCTCTGTTTTCAGACAATAAGAACCCGCACCCGTAAGTGAGGGTGAATTAAACACGGTTAATATTTGCAGCCGGAATAAGGGGGCTGCCGCCCCATTAATTAAATATTTGCGACCAAATCGCTAATTCATCGATCCCCAGGTATTCACGGAAAATTAAACCATCACGTAATTCAAGCTGGCTGATACCGGTAATTGATATGGGTTTACGGGTCGGCGCACCAAATTTGCCGTAACCGTCATGCCAGGTTAACAACGACCAGCGCAATGAAAGTCGAATCGGCTCATTAGGATCTTTACGCACAATCAGGTGATGAAGTTGCGTTTCGCTGTCGGCAAATGAAGCGCGATAACCGGAAAGCTGTGCGCCAATTTCCTGTTCGCCGGTGCAGAGGCAGTGCCCCGGCGCGTACAGCGTCGCCGCCGGGTGATAGAGACCGGGCACCACGCCGCTGTTACCGCCCGCCCACATCGTTAAGTAGCGCTCAACGACCCCGGCCAGCGCCCCTTCCACGTCGTCGCCCTCGGGCCCGCCCGCCCAGCGGGCGTCCAGCGTCTCAGCAGACACAGATTCCAGCCCAAGCTGCTGGCGCATGGTCGCCAGGTTAAAAGCAAAATCGCGGACATCCAGCCCCAGTTGCGCCACAATCGCGGCACGATCCTGAAGCAGCCACTCCTGGCGTACGGCACCATCAACACAGATGCGATCGGCCCAGGTGCGGACCCAGACATTTTTCCCCGTCGGCGGGCCAAAAAATCCCTCCCCCTGGTGCTGAATGCGGGCTACGGTACGCTGCGCCGCATAGTACTCATCCCCCGGGTTCTGGCTGCACAGAATATCCTCCGTCAGCACCGCTCGCTGCGGGAAGCTGTGCATCGCCTCAAGCGTCAGGCGCATAAACTGGGAAAGCTCATGCAGCTGTTTTTCGGGGGTAGTGAAAACCACCGGCGTGGCGTAAAAATCCGCCAGCTGGCCGATATCTTTCTGCTCCCACACCACGTGCGTCAGCGTCAAAATGAACTGCTGGATAGAGTCGAATTGAGGGCTGAAGCCCCGCAATCTGGTCATGTGCGCTCCTTAGACTGGAATAGCGTTAAACCATTGGTTTCGATAACGCCGCTGCGTGGGCGACGCGCCGAGTGGCGTATCACCAGCGTACCGGGCACCGTAATCTGTTCAGGCTCTATGGTTCCGCTGTCAATTTGTTTCATTAACAGTTCCACCGTGGCATCCACCATCGCGCCGACCGGCTGCGACGCCGAGGTCAACGCATAAGAGGGCCAGCCGGAAGGGCCAATGTCGTCATACCCGACAACGGAGACCTCCTCCGGAATGCGCAAACCAAACTCATAGCGCGCCACATCCATTACCGTGACGGCCATATGATCGTTGGCGACAAAGACCGCATCCGGCGCTGGCGACGTCGAAAACAGGGTATAGGCTGCCCGGGTGGTTTGCTGAGCGTCGTAATTCCCGTGCACCACCCGCACATCGGTGATGCCATGTTCTTCCAGCGTGGAGATGAACCCGCGCTGGCGGGCAATATTGACCGGGGAATCGGCCACGCCGCCCACGTAGGCAAAACGCTTGTGCTCCCCCGCCAGCAGAAACTCGGCAATCTGCCGCGCGGCCGCTTCGTTATTACTGTTGACGCTGGAGGCCATGCCACTCTCTTCGCTGCGGTTAAACAGCACTACCGGGATCCCGGCGGCAAGGCATTCTTCAGATAACTCCAGCGACAGCGTCACCGAGGCCAGCACAATACCATCCACCCGGTACTGCATAATCTGGTCAAAAATACGGTCAACGTTGCCTTCCCGGTCGCCAACGAACAGCAGCAGGTGATAGTTCAGCGTATCCAGCTTTTGCGCCAGCGCCTCCAGCACCTGCGAGTAAAAGGGGTTATCAAAGTAAGAAATGACGACACCGATAATGCGCGAACGAGCCGTGTTGAGCGAACGGGCGATCGCATTCGGGCGATAACCCAGCTCGCGCGCTGCCTTCAGCACTTTTTCACGCGTTGCCGGCGAAATGCTCGCCCCCGGCGTGAACGTTCGCGACACCGCAGATTGCGATACCCCCGCCAGCTGAGCGACCTGTTGGGATGTGACTGCTGCAAAAGTCTTACGTTTCATTACCCCTGATTCCTTATCAACGTCCTGCCCATTTGCGCGTGCTTCAAACGCCTCAGCAAGTGGGTGTTTTTTATACTTACACCACCTTTGCATGCGTATGCAACACAAAAAATTAAAATTCTCACAACAAGATCGAGATCACTTTACAAACATGAAACCTTTTCGTAACTTCAAATCTTGAATACGTATGCAAAGAGTTTTC
This sequence comes from Enterobacter cloacae complex sp. SHL022, assembly GCF_049237785.1. Classification (NCBI taxonomy): domain Bacteria; kingdom Pseudomonadati; phylum Pseudomonadota; class Gammaproteobacteria; order Enterobacterales; family Enterobacteriaceae; genus Enterobacter; species Enterobacter cloacae complex sp. SHL022. The sequence goes on from NZ_JBMKJH010000002.1 coordinate 33,286, forward strand.
ATACCGTCAATGGTACCGGAGAGAACAGGAGTCGCCCAAAGGATTGAACCGGTAAACGTCGTCCCTGACTGGTTATAACCCATTAATTCTCAAGAGGTTCAAAACCATGTTTCAAGCACTGTTACGCCGTCGGGAAGCCCGGCTCTTTTTTATCATCAGCATCCTGTTCTTTATCTGCATCCATAGCATTGATGCATTCCTGGCCCCCATGATGATCAACCAGGGCATTGAGCCACAGATCATGGGCATCATTATGGGCGCGTCTGGTCTGGCAACCCTTCTGATACGCTTCCCGTTAGGCATTATTTCCGACGTGGTTAAAAGCCGCAGGATCTTCATCCAGATTGGCCTGCTGCTGCCAATTATCGCCTGGCCGATTGCCTGGCTTGAACCCAATGCCATTACGCTGTATCTGGCGAAAGCGGCAGACGGCGTCACGGCGGCGACCTGGGTGCTGTACAACATCCTGTTCATGCGTTACTTCGGTCGCAACGAAGCCCCTGCCGCCGTCGCGCTGCTGGCGCTTGCAGGGCCCATCGGCGTGTTTCTCGGCAACTGTATTGGCGCGGTGCTGATTCACTATTTCGCCAATAACATCGCCTTTTTTGTCTCCTGCATCTCCGCCCTGGTGGCGTTGATCCTGACGACCCGCATTCAGGACGTGCACGACCCGGTTCAGGCCCCCACGCTTAAAGCCTGCATTACCGGCGCGCGCCAGCAGCTGGCCGACCGTTCCGTCTGGCTGATTGGCATTCTGGCGACCGTCGTCATTCTGGTGCCCTTCGCCACCCGCGACACGCTGACGCCGGTCTATGCCGAGCAGCTTGGCGCCCGGGCGGGGATCCTCGCGCTGCTGGGTAACATTCACCTTCTTTTTTACGGGCTGGCCATCGCCCTGTGCAGCTCGGTGTTTTATCAGCGACTTGGGCTGGTAAAAACCGCCGTGCTCGGCATCGTTTTACAGGTGATATCCACTTTCGGCATTCCCTTCACCAGCAATATCTATGTTATTTACCTGTGGCAGGCGCTGGCGGGGTTCTCGTTCGGTATGGCCTTTGCGGCATTCATGTCGCTCAGCGTAGTGAATACCTCGTCTGATGAACAATCCACGCGAATGGGGCTATTCCAGACCATTTATTCCTGCGGCATGTTTGTCGGGCCGGTAATGATGGGCGTAATGATGCAACATATTAACCTGTCGTCCGGTTATATATTGATTGCCGCCCTTTCCGTTGTGGCCGCTATTGCCACGCCGCTGTCCGCTCGATGGGTATATGCCCGTAAAACGCAAACCTCAGCCCAATTATTAAAAAACGGTGCGTACGCTGCCGCGCCGGATCAATAACCCTTTCTGAAGTAAATACCCTTTCCCGGCTCGCCGGGAGGACAACTGACATCTGAAAAAAGTAAGGAGAAGCGAGTGTCCTGGAAATTAAAAACCGGTAAATCTACCGAAGAGCGCCAGCAAGCCAACCAGCAAATAAGAGAAACGGTTGAACAAATACTTGCGGATATTGAAAAACGCGGAAATAAAGCCATTCGCGAATTATCCATTAAATTCGATCGTTATGACCGTCAGGATTATCGTCTGACGTCCGCGGAGATTGACCGCTGCATAAAACAGTTAAGCCGTCAGGATATTCAGGATATTGAATTCGCCCAACAGCAGGTCGCGAATTTTGCCCGCGCGCAGAAAGAATGTCTGCGGGACCTGGAAATTGAAACGCGTCCCGGCGTTATTCTCGGGCATAAAAATATTCCGATTAACGCCGTGGGATGTTACGTGCCTGGCGGAAAATATCCCCTGCTCGCCTCCGCGCACATGTCGATCATCACCGCCAGCGTGGCGGGATGCTCAAGAATTATCAGCTGTGCCCCGCCGTTTAACGGTCAGCCCGCCCCGGCGATCGTCGCGGCGCAAAAAATGGCTGGCGCAACGGAAATCTATGCCCTTGGTGGCATTCAGGCGATAGGCGCCATGGCGCTGGGCACGGACTCGCTGGCACCGGTCGACATGCTGGTCGGCCCCGGTAACGCCTTCGTCGCGGAGGCCAAACGACAGCTGTTCGGCCGGGTAGGTATCGATCTGTTTGCCGGTCCGACGGAAACGCTGGTGATTGCCGATGACACGGTTGACGCGGAAATGTGCGCCACGGATCTGCTGGGCCAGGCCGAACACGGCGTCACCACCCCTGCCATCCTGCTGACGAACTCGCTCCAGCTTGCCAAAGAGACGCTCAGCGAAGTGGAACGGCTGCTGGAAAAGCTCCCTACCGCCGACATTGCCCGCCAGTCGTGGCAGGACTACGGGGAAATCATCGTCTGCGACAGCTACGATGAGATGCTGCTGGAGGCAGATCGTATCGCTTCCGAACATGTTCAGGTGATGACCGACCGGGACGACTGGTTCCTGGCTAACCTGACCAATTACGGCGCGCTGTTCCTTGGACCACGTACTAACGTGGCCTACGGCGATAAGGTGATCGGCACCAACCACACCCTGCCCACGCAGAAAGCCGCACGTTATACCGGCGGCCTGTGGGTGGGCAAGTTCATGAAAACCTGCACCTTCCAGAAAGTCCTCAGCGACGAAGCCACCGCCGAAATCGGCAGCTATTGTTCGCGTCTGTCGCTCCTGGAGGGGTTCGCCGGACATGCCGAGCAGGCCAATATTCGCGTGCGCCGTTATGGCCAGACGGAAGTTCCCTACGCCACACCGGCCCCGGTCAGGGAAAAGGTGTAAGCCATGACGCTTTTGCAAACGCCCTCTTTCACCCTGCACGGCAAACGCGCGCTGGTGACCGGCGGGTCAAGAGGGATTGGCTTCGCTGCCGCCGTCGCCCTCGCACAGGCAGGGGCAGAGGTCTGGATTGCCGCCCGGGGCCGCGAGGCGCTGGCGCATGCCGCAGGTCTGGCAGCGGAACACAGGCTCGCATTCCACCCGCTGGAACTGGATATTACCGACGCTCAGGAGGTGGAGCGTGTGCTGGCGACGTTGCCCACGCCCGACATTCTGGTGAACAGTGCCGGGCTGGCCCGCCACCAGCCGTTTCTTGAGGTGAACGAGGACAATTTCGATGCGGTGATGACACTTAACCTGCGCGCCACCTTTTTTGTCAGCCAGCGCGTGGCGCGCAGAATGCGGGCGGGCAGTAAGGGAGGAGCGATTATTCACATCTCATCGCAAATGGGACACGTTGGCGGCCCCGAGCGTAGCGTGTACTGCGCTTCCAAATTCGCGCTAGAAGGGTTAACCCGAACGATGGCGCTGGAGCTGGGCGATGCGGGGATCCGCGTCAATACGCTGTGCCCGACCTTCATTGAAACCGACCTGACGCGTTCGTCGCTTGCCGATCCGGCGTTCCGCCACTACGTGCTGGACAATATCAAGCTGCGCCGGTTAGGCAGGCTGGAGGACATTATGGGGCCGGTGGTGTTCCTCGCCTCAGACGCCGCCGGGCTGATCACCGGCAGTGCCCTGATGGTTGACGGCGGCTGGACGGCTACGTGAGGGATGCAATGGAATATCCGCTTCTGGACAATACCGATCTGCCGCTGGTGCTGCTTGGTGGCACCCTGTGTAACGTCCGGCTCTGGCAGCCCGTCATTGAAAGGCTGAACATCTCAGCGGTGCTGTGCATCACGCTGACGGGCGCAGAGTCCGCGCCGCAGGCGTCACGGCGGTTATTAAAGGTTCTGCCGCCGCGCTTTCTGCTGGCGGGCTTTTCGCTCGGCGCGATTGTCGCGCTGCAAATGGCCGCCGACGCGCCAGAAAGAGTGAACGGGCTGACGCTGATTTCCGTTAATCCGTTGCCCGTTGCGCCAGACACCCTCGCTTCACGCCGGGAAGCGGTACACACCGCCCAGGCGCATGGCCTGGCCGACTGGCTGGTCTCCTCGCTGTGGCAGAGCTATGTCGCCCCGTCACGTCTGTCCGATCGGATCCTGCAAGAGACTATTTGCCGAATGGCGCAAGAGTGCGGCATTGAGACCTTTGCCGGGCAAACGGAAATGGCCATTCACCGGCAGGACAACCGGACTGCGTTTAACGCCCTCGCCTGCCCCACATTACTTCTAAACGGCGCGCAGGACGTTATCTGCACGCCTCATCATCATCAACTACTGGCAGCAGGCAATGCGAACGTGACCAGGCATACGGTGGAGGCTGGCGGGCATTTTATTCCGCTGGAAACCCCGGATGAGATCGCGCCGCTGCTGCGTCAGTGGATAACGGAGTGCATACAGTGCGCAAAAACAGTTTAAAGACCGCATTTCTGGAAAATACCCCGATCGTTAACGGCTGGCTGGCAATCCCCTCCGGGTATAGCGCGGAAATTATGGGCCATCAGGGTTACGACGCCGTCACCGTCGATTTGCAGCACGGCATGATTGATTTTGCCAGCGCGTTGTCGATGCTACAGGCGCTATCGGCCACGCCTGCCGTGCCGCTGGTGCGGGTGGCAGATAACGATCCGGCGCAAATCATGCGCGTATTAGACGCAGGAGCCTACGGCGTAATCTGCCCGATGATCTCCAGCGCGGAACAGGCTCGCCGTTTTGTCGCGGCCTGTCGCTATCCACCGCTGGGGGTTCGCTCCTTTGGTCCGGCCAGAGGTCTACTCTATGGCGGCAGCGATTATCCACAGCACGCCAACGACGAGATCCTGACGCTGGCAATGATCGAAACCCGCCAAGGGCTGGCGGATCTTGACGCCATCCTTGATACCGAAGGGCTGGACGGTGTGTTTATTGGCCCCAACGATCTCTCGCTGACGCTGACCGGCAGTGCCAGCGCCGAATCCCAACATCCCGAAATGCTTGCTGCTATTGAGCGGGTGATTCACTGCTGCCGCCAGCAGCAAAAGATTGCCGGTATTTTCTGCACTTCCGGCGCGGCCGCGGCAGCGCGTATTGCTCAGGGTTTCCAGTTTGTTACCCCTGCAAACGACGTTATGCAGCTGGGTCGCGCCTCACGTGAAGCCATTGCCCTCGCCCGCGGCAACGCCATCCCTACCACCGGTGCATCCGGTTATTAAAAGGAGAAATGATGAAAACTATCCATCTTACCCAGAGCCAGGCACGAACACGGTTAATCGCCCCCGACGATATGGTCTCCTGCAATCTTGCTTTTATTGATTGCAAGCTGCCCGGCTCGCATCTCAAACAAAACTATTCCTTCATCGGCCCGGGTGTAACCCAGTCCAGCGAGCAGGTCGTCAATATTCCCGAGCCGCACGGCTTTAACATTGGCGCGGCGGCTATGCCAAAAGGGGTGACGAATAACCTGCATCTGCATTTCACCGCAGAAGTGTTCCTGATCCATGAAGGGACGTGGCGTTTTCGCTGGGGCGCCAACGGCGAGCATGAAGCTGAATTTAGCGCGCCCACCATCCTCTCAATACCGACCTGGATCTTCCGCGGTTTCACCAACGTCAGTAAAGAAGATACCTGCGGCATGGTATTTACCGTGCTCGGCGGGGACAACACGGGCGGCATCATCTGGCACCCGTCAGTGCTGGCGGCCGCCAGCGAGTACGGTATGTATCTCAGCAAGGATAATATGCTGATTGCGCAGGAGCCAGGTGAGCCAACGCCCGATCCCGCCGCGCTGCTGACGCCGCTGTCAGAGCAATATATTGCCGGTCTGCGTGACTACAGCGTTGAGGAGATGCGCCAGCGTGCGGTAACCGGCGATGACCGCCGCTGGTCAGCACAGGGACTGCTGGATTCGGTGCTGCCGGGACACGGCGGCGAAATTGCGCCGGTTATCGGTTTCGGCATTTCACAGGATCGGGATTCCGCTCCCGCTATCCTGAGCCCGCACGGTTTTTCCGTCGAATGGTTGCGTCTTGCTGACGACCACATTGTCGGTCGCCATCTCTGCCCGGATATTCAGGTGATCATGGTATTTAAAGGCCAGCTGGAGGTGACCTGGAACGAGGCGGGTAAGGAAGTCAGCATTATCGCCCCGGAACGTTCGGTGATCTCCATTCCGGCAAACAGCTGGCGCCGCTACCGCGCGGTTGATGGCAATGTGGAGTTTATTCTGACGACCCGGGGCGATCAGCGTAAGCGCCTCTACTGGGACGAGGCGATCCTGCACGAGGCGAGAGAACACAATCGCTGTATCGATCCTGATGGCTACGTGGCGGATGCCGACATCCTGCCAGCCACGGCCCGTCGGGCCGGTGCGATACTGGCAAAATGGCTGGCGGAGGCCTGACTGGGCTTGTGCTCGTCATCACGATACTGGCGCAGATTGATCACTGCGCCATTGTGAATACCCACATACAGCCCTGATCGGACCTTCTTAAACGTCACAATTATCCGACCATCCTCTTCTCCAGAACGGTGATATTTTTCCCTGCAATATTTTCTACCGTGAAATTATCCACATACAACAAAATGAGTTTCAGTCCTCTGCCGCTTTCAGCCAAAAGAGAGGCATCGAACGTCGCGTCGTCACGCACCGCCGCGAGACGTTCAGCGGGAAATTTATCGCCATCGTCCGTAAAACGCAGCGCCGCGTCCGAGACGGTAACGATGAACTCCACGGTGAAGCAACGTTCCGGATCCTCATGTAGCGCATGACGAATAATGTTGGTAGCCGTTTCACAGGCGGCGAGATCGAGCGCAAAGCGCCAGTCATCGCTAACGGACAGCGAAGCCATCTGACGCTCAAGCCATGCCGCAAGCGGCGAGACGGAGGTTAACGTGGCGGGAAAAGTAATGTCGTTAGCCACAGTCAACTCACTGATTTAGATGCGAAAGTGCCGTAGCGCGATCCGGGCAAATGCGAAATATGCGATCCATACGGGTCAGGGTGAACATGTTGCGTATACCGGGGTTCAGCGCACACAGCATCATTTCACCTTTACCATTCATCATCTTCAGCAGGGAAACCAGTGCGCCAAGGCCGCTGCTGTCGATAAAATCGATTTTGCTGAAATCGACTATCAGGGCTTTACGATCCACCCCAATCTCCCGGGCAATAGCTTCCTTAAATACCGCCGCCACCGAGGCGTCCAGTCGGCGCACCGAAGGCGTCATAATGTTTACGTCGTCCAGTCGGTCTGTATCAATGTTCATCGTTTACTCCTGTACGCTCAATCACTAATAAGGAAACATCGTCCGCCATGGCCTGCTGTTCACGGTATTTTCCGCTGCGCCAGCGTATAAGATGCTGCGCAAACTGCGGTAAGAGCCGTTCCAGTGCGAGCGTGGCGTCATCCTGAAGCCGACGCTGCAAACGAGCCTGACCAAACTGTTCGTTGTCAGGATTTTCACACTCGGTGATGCCATCGCTAAACAGGCAGAGGCGCTCACCCGGCGCCAGCGAGAAGCTTACGTCTGACCAGCTGAGATCCGGCATCAATCCTACCGGCGCGCCGCCTTCACCTACCGTCCTGACCTCGCCGCCAGGGTTCACAATGAACGGCGTAGGATGCCCGGCCTGGCAAAGCTTGCCTTCACCTGTTGTCAGGTCGATAACACCGTAAATCATGGTGAAATAACTCATTATCTCAACCTCTTCGCTGCAAAAGCGACCATTCAGGATCCGAACGACTTCCGCAGGGGAGGCAACGTCGCTATCGTCTGCAAACAGAAAACGCTCTACCGCCCTGCCATGCAGAAACTGACGGGCCACGGCAAGTGACATCATCGCCGCACCAACGCCGTGCCCCGACACATCTACACAGTAGAATCCCAGGTGATTGTCCAGCGGGAAGACATTGAAAATATCGCCGGACACCCAGGCTGACGGCAAAAAAATCCAGTCTGCAAAGTAATCCCGGTAACGCAACTGATGCGCAGGCAGAACCGACTGCTGGATCCGCGCCGCCACTTCAAGGTCTTGCTCTATCTGCCTTAACGCCTCACTGAGGCGTGCATTACGCGTAGCAAGCGTGGCCTCAAGGGACAGAACCCGTGCCCCCGCGTGCAATCGCGCCCGTAGCTCACTCTGCTCGACCGGCTTGTTGAGAAAATCATCCGCACCGGCGTCAAACCCCACCGTCAGATCGCCCGGCTCTTCGCGTGCGGTAAGCAAAATTAAATAAACATAATGTCCGAACTGACGGCTGCGAACCTCCCGGCACAACGTCAGGCCATCCATTTCCGGCATATCCCAGTCGCTGATCACCAGGCTGACTGGCTGGTTTTCGAGGATCTCAAGCGCGGCAACGCCGTTCTCCGCCTCGTAGACGGTATACCCCCACTGCGTCAGCATTCGGCTAAGCAGGCGACGATAAACCAGTGAGTCTTCAACTATCAGGACGTGCTGTGACAACATACGCCCTCCTAAAGCGGTAAGAACCAGATGACGCTGACGGTGCCTTCCCGGAATTTACCGCTGCCGCTCTGGTGACCGGGGTAACGGGTGCCGGAGTAGTTAGCATACTGAACAGAGAATGAACCTGGCGTATAACCCGCATAGCCAAAACTATAGCTGTAGTCGCCGTTCCAGGGCTGTTGCTGGCTGCTGTCCGGAAACCAGAACGCCGTGGCGCGCACGAAGAAGTGCTGCTTCAAGGTATAACCACACCCGCCCAATACCACGTTCTTGTTTTTGCGGATATCGTTGCTGTCCAGATCGTAATAACGCGGAACCCAGCTGTAGCCCATCTGGCAAATGATAGAGTCGCCTTTGTTAATCAGGAGCGTATTCTCTATCGGTTTCGGCAGTGAAAATTTATACGCCAGCGTCACGGCCCCCTGCTCAAAATAGGTGTGGCGACGGTTTCCTGACGTCCAGAAGCGGTTATCCCCGTAATTGCTGTACACCAGGCTGAAAGTGTTGGCATGCCAGTCATCATAGCCAAAACTGTAACGAAAATCGGCCGTGTAGCGGCTGGTGTCCGTCACCGGCAAACGCGATGTCACGTTCGCAAACCAGTAACTGTAGGGTGAGTATTGCAGGCTGAGATTAAGCGTCTGGTTGTATTTACGTTTCTGCTCTGCGGTGTCCGAGCTGTTAGGAATAGTCATCCACTGCTCTTTTAGTCCCGAACTAAAGCTCAGCGCGCCAGAGAAGACGTCTTCATTACCGGAGAACAGGCGACCCCAGCGGCTGGTGAACACGCCAGCCTGCACCGGCTCGCCGTTCTTGTCACGTAGTGAATCCGCATCGTCCTTCGGCGCCGACTCTGCGCCAGTGGCAACGCACAGCAGTGCGCAGGTCAGCAAAAATTTATCCCGCATCAGCCCTTCCTTAGTTAGGTATCCAGCGCGCGGCGACGTTATATTTCGCCATCAGCCACAGCACGCCCAGCGCCGCAGCGTGAATGAAGGTGTTCACTATCCAGTCCTGGCGCCACAGATCGAACGTGACGAACTGGCTTACCAGAAATACGACGTAGACATGCAAAATAAAGGTATAAAGCGAATGTTGACCCAGCGGAATAAGAAACCAGCCTGCGAGGCGATACAGGGGCAGCCAGCACCAGGTCAGCACCAAATAGACGGTCACCATCAGACAGATATCGTTAAGTACCCTGACGGGCCCAAGGCCATTTTTTGCCGCCCAGGTATGATAAAAAGCGTTGAAGTCCTCCGGCGAGAGGCTGTGCATTAGCAGTGCGGGCGGCATAAACGGGTTGGTATGGTTCTGGGCGATAAAGCCAAGAAGCAGCGCAATTATCACCAGCGCCACGAGCACGACCTTACCGGCGGGCGTACGGGCAAAAGAGATCAAATCCTCTTTGTACCAACCGCTGCACATACCCAGCACGAAAATAAACTGCCAGGCCAGCAGCGGAAACGCGAATTCAAACTGAGACGGCGTAGCGCGTACCGGCCACATCTGCCAGCCGCCGTAGACGAGCAACGATAAACCCAGCAGCCAGTAGACGTATCCTTTCTGGAGCATCCCCAAAAACAGGGGGCTTAACAGCAGAAGAAAAATATAGAGCCCAAGGATTTGCGTTTGATGAGGGCCAATTTGCAGGTAGAGGACAATGTTAAACCAGGTTTCTTTAATTTGCGGCGTCACCGGATACAGTGACCAGGTTGTACCTGAGTAACGATCGGTAAAATGGGTCACCTCAAAGACGTTAATAAACGGCAGATATCCTAACAGTAAAAATGAAAGAATAATGATGATATTTATCCGATATATTTTCCATGCACGCAGATAAAGCCCCCAGGATATAGTCAACAATACTGCTTTTTGCAATCTTACACGGTTTAACATTCCCAGCATAAATCCTGAAAGGATCACAAAACCCTCAGCGCCGGTGACCAGACCAAACCTTTCCCAGGTAAATATATTAAATATCGACATCACTTCCGTGTGCGCCACCACCATCATCACTAAGGCGATACCGCGCATAAAATCAATACGTAAATCACGTTTATCCGACGCGATGTAACGCCATGTCGTTGGTTTTTCAACGTCTTTATTTATAAGCACAGGCGCAATCTGGCTCATGGGGCGTCGCGTTCTCCATGCTAAAAAGTTTCTTGTATTTTATTTAGATAGCGTAAACAAAAGCATCTGGCAATTTTTGATAACGCTTCAAATATTATTAAGCGTAGTTAACAGTTATTTTAGCGCGTGTAAACAATCGAGTTTTAACCTCTCTGGAATTATTTCCTCCGCCATCTACACTTACTTTACTTTTTGTTTACGGACGTTATTTTCCGTTTTGCGCTCCCTGTCAGTAACGGGTCTGTAATTAATAACTATCGTGGAAACAGGATATCCTTCTCTATGGATTTTTATTTTACCCGTTTTGAACATCGCCAGCCGCCTGAACCGCTTAAGACACCGCGATGGGTCATGTTAACATGGCAGGTATTGGCGGTTGCCTCGCTGATTTTAGGCGCTAATTATATTTACTGGCGCTGGACAGCTTCCTTAAATACCGACGCGCTGTGGTATGCCATTCCATTGGTGCTGGCTGAAACCCTGGCCTGGATCGGCACAGTGCTATTCACCATAAACCTGTGGAAAGAAGACGATCCGCCGCAAAATCCGCCCCCGATTGAGATCAATGATTGCCTGCGCTCCGAAGACGCGGAAGCCTCAAGACCCATCAAGGTCGATCTTTTTATCGCAACCTATTCAGAAGATGTTGAGCTGGTCAGGCTTTCAATTCGGGACGCCATGAAGATGGATTACCCCGGCCCGCTGGACTACAAGGTGCACGTGCTCGATGATGGCCGGCGTCCGGAGATGAAAGCCGTCTGCGATCAGGAAGGCGCAAACTACATCTCCCGCCAGACCAATATTGGCTTTAAGGCCGGTAACTTGCGAAACGGACTTGAGCAAACCGACGGTGATTTCCTGATCATTTGCGATGCCGATACCCGGGTCTTCCCCACTCTGCTCAGCCACACGCTGGGCTACTTTCGTGACCCTGACGTGGCCTGGGTTCAGACACCGCAGTGGTTCTTCGACCTGCCGGAGGGGGAAAACCTCGCGCGCTGGCTTGGGCGAAAAGCGGGCAAAACGGGATACGGGCTGGGATGGCTCGCCCAGAAGTTCATCGGGCCAGTAACCATCGGCCGCGATCCCTTTTTTAACGATCCGCGCATGTTTTATGACGTCATTCTGCGACGGCGAAACTGGGCCAACGCCGCCTTCTGCTGCGGTGCGGCCTCTGTCCACAGGCGCGAAGCGGTAATGCAGGCAGCGCTGCGCAGCTACGTCTGGACGGTTGAAGAAGAGATCGATCGCCACACGCGGGATATACGCGATCCGGTCATGCGCGAAACCCTTCAGGACGCCATGCGCCCTCACGTGGCCTTCGACACGGAACTCACGCCCTATAAATTTCACGTTTCAGAAGATATTTATACCTCCATCCTGCTCCACGGCGATGCCGCCCGCCGCTGGCGCTCGGTAATGCACCCGCGGATCGAATCGAAAATGCTCTCACCGCAGGATATGCTGACGTGGATGATCCAGCGCTTCAAATATGCCGCGGGTTCACTGGATATTCTGTTCCATGACAATATTTTCAGCCGCCGCCGTTTTAAGCTCTCTTTGCCGCAAACGCTGATGTACGCCACCACCTTCTGGTCCTATCTGGCCTGCGTGTGGAACACTGTTTTCCTGATATCGCCCATTGTTTACCTGTTTACCGGCATTCCGCCTGTATCAGCCTGGTCTGAACCCTTTTATCTTCATTTTTTGCCCTTTTTTATTGTTTCGGAGCTGGCGTTTATGTTCGGCACCTGGGGAATATCAGCCTGGGATGGCAGAGCATCGTATCTCTCATTCTTCTCCATGAATTTGCGCGCGCTCAACACAGTCCTGCGCGGAGAGCAGATCAAATTCCACGTTACCCCCAAAGAGAGGCAGACGGGACGGTTTCTATACCTGGTGAAACCGCAAATCGCCATCGTCGTGCTCACGCTGGCGGGGCTGATTTGGGGCGGTATTCAGGTTGCACGTGGGCAGGTTGACGATCCGTCCGGCTACGTTATCAATATCTTCTGGGGTGCAGTCAACATTGCCGCCATGCTGCCGCTGATCTTCGCCGCCATGTGGACTCCGGCTGAAGAAGAGGTGAGCGAATGAGAAAACGCGACGCACTTTTGTCAGCCCGCAGCTACCTCACCATTCTGCTCGGCTTTCTGCTGGGATTCGCTATTGTCGTCTGGGTTGAAAAACAGATGCCGACACGCGTTGAGAGCAGCGCAGGGATATCGCTGAGTAACGATTTCCCACCCTTGCCCGCTCCGCGTGAACTGACATTCGAAGAAGCCATCTGGGCGCGGGTGGCCTGGCAATATTATGTGAACAACACGCAGCCGAATGGCCTGGCCAACGCGCACGACGGCGAACCCTGGCTCAGCCTGTGGAGCACCGGCAGCTATCTTTTTGCGGTTGCAGCCGCCAGGCAGCTCAACGTTCTTACTTCCGAGGAGTTTGATGAACGCATCGCGGCCGCACTGGCGGCCCTCGCAAGCCTTCCACTCAATCCTCAGGGGCTGCCCGCCGCCTATTACCATGCCGACACGCTGGAGACCCTGGGCAAACCGGACGCCTCGGCTATCGGCATGGGCCGCCTGCTTAACGCCCTGCAAACTCTGCTGTGGCGCTATCCTCAGCACGCTGGCGCCGTACGCAATCTGCTCGATCGCTGGAAGATGGGCGCCCTGATTGCCAATAACACCACCAGCCAGGCCGCGGTCCCGCTCCACCATTGGGCGCTGGCGACGGACGAGCCGAGAAACAGCTTCGGCTATCGTCTTTATGCAAGCCATACGCTTCGGCTGATCGACAGCGCGGCGGGACTGGCCGTGACGAATCCACCAGAAGGGCAGCAGATGATCGACATCGACGGAATAATGGTGCCCGACGAGGGGCTGCGTACGCCGTGGGGTCGCCAACCTTCGCTTATCAGCCTTCCCTATTTATTAACGGGGCTTGAGCTGGGTTTTGATGCGCAGAGCGCAGAAATCACATGGCGCATAATGCAGATCCAACAGCGTCGACATAGCCTTCGGGTCCGCAAGCCGCCGATCAGCACCGATTACGCCGAGCCCGCGCCGGATTACGTCAACGATCTGCCCAATCGCCAGCCGCTGCAAAATAGCGCTCTGCTTGACGCCACGCCGGAGCAAACGGCGATGACTTCGACCCGCACCGCCTTTGCCTGGTACGCCCTGTTCCGCAACGGCTGGAGCGAAGCACTGCGCCAGCAGGTGCAAAAGCTACAGGTACCAGGCAAGGGCTGGCAGCGCGGGCTTAACCTCAACAGCAGCGTGAACGAGATCGTTGATGCCGATACCAATGCGGTCGTCCTCGAAAGCCTGGCGTACATTGCCCACGGTCAGATGCTTTGTCTGGCCTGCCCTGGCCCCGCCACTCCCCAAACCTCTTCAGCAGGAGCGAAGCCATGAAGCTGAAATCAATACTCTTTTTTCCTCTTCTGGCCGGGCTTGTGGCGTGCTGGCTCTCACTCTCTGCGGCACAGGCAGCGGCTGGACTTCCCGCTTCTGATTACCCACCGCGTAGCGGCGAACTCACGCCTCGCGAGATGACTATTGCCAAAAACGCCTGGCAATATTTCGTTGCTAACTATCAGCCCACAACCGGCCTGGTAAATGCCGTTAATAAATACCCCTCAACCACTATGTGGGACAGCGCCTCTTATATGGCCGCGATGACGGCCGCAAGGGAGCTGGGGATTATTGATAAAGCTGAGTTCGATCGCAGAATGCTGAAATTACTCGCTACCCTGAACAAACTGGATTTATTCCGCAACGAACTGCCCAATAAAGCCTATAACACCATCACAGGTCAGAAGGTTAACTACCAGAACAAACCTGGCGAGATTGGCTTCTCGGCGCTGGACATCGGCAGGATGTTGATCTGGCTGAAGGTCATTAAGGAGCGCTATCCGGAATACAGCAACAGCATTGATAACGTGCTGCTGGGATGGAACTTCACCAACGTCATCAACCCCTGTGGAATGATGTACGGAGCCTACCTGGAAAATGGCCAGCCAAAGTACGTGCAGGAGGGGCGGCTGGGCTACGAAGAGTATGGTGCAGCGGGCTTTGCGCTGTGGGGCTTTGGCACCTGTCAGGCCAGCCAGCCTCAGCCCTACGAGCTGGCTGAGATCTACTGCGTAATGGTGCCTTATGACTCGCGCGATCCGCGCCTTACCAGCCAGCATAATTACGTCGTAACCGAATCCTATGTGCTTTACGGCCTCGAATTTGGTTTCGACAAACCGACGGACAGGGAAAACAGCCCGCGTGACTACACCCATCCGTGGATGAAAAACTTCGCCGACAGGGTTTACCAGGCTCAGGAGAATCGCTACGCCATCACCGGTATTTTATCTGCTCGCTCTGAGCATCAACTCGATCAGTCACCCTACTTCGTCTACGACACCGTCTTTAGCGACGGCTTCAACTGGAACACCATCACCGATAAAGGCGTGTACGTTCCCAATACGGCCGCCGTCTCTCTGAAAGCGGCGCTCGGGATGTGGGTTCTCTGGAATTCGCCTTATACCGACCGCCTGCTGGACGCCATTGAAAACGCCAACGAGGCGGGCAAAGGCTACTATGAAGGGCTGTACGAAAACGGCGACGGCCCCATCAAAGAATTCACGGCCAATAACAACGGCATCATGCTTGAAGCATTGCTGTTCAAAAAAGAGGGCAAGCTGTTGCAGTTCAACAGCGATAATCCCAAAGATCCCCACTTTGCCCCTTCCCTGTGGGAAAAAAAGCTGGTGGATCTCTTTGAGCCTAATAATGCCTCGCGCAACCGTCCATTCCTGAACAGTACGCCCGCAGTGAAGACATGGTGTGAACAAACCGGGACCACTCTGCGCACCAAACCCGCTTGCCAGGCCTGTCAATGTGCTACCTGTAATACGGACGAGCCTGTGAAACTGCCGCCGGTGACCGCACAATGCTTAAGACCTTAGCCCGCTGGCTGGCTGCCGCCGTCCTCATTCTTATTATCGCCTTCGCCCTGTTCAGCTGCGAAAGCGCAGGGTGGCGCTGGCTGACCAAAGGCGGCTGGCACACCACCGCTCGCATCAGTAGCCTGACCCCACAGGAGCGGGAGTGGGCGGGTATCGCCTGGCGCTATTTTGAGAATAACACACAGCCTCAGACAGGGCTGGTCAACGGTAGCGATAAACAGCCACGCGTTACGCTGTGGCAAATGGGCGATACGCTTATCGCCCTGCTGGCAGCTCGCGAGCTGGGTCTGATCCAGGCGGCCGAGTTTGATGCACGGCTGACGCGCCTGCTCGGAACACTCAATCGCCTGACGCTGACCGAAACCCGCACGCCAGGCAGACTCTATTCCAGCCGTACGGCCACGCCCATCGATTTCACAGGAAAACCGGCGCAGCGCGGATGGTCGGCGAAAGATATGGCGCGGCTGATGCTGGCCCTGCGTCTCACTGCCGAGCGAGCACCTGAGTACCGCGAATATCTGGAAAAAATCATCCTGCGCTGGAATTTTTGTCCGGTGGTGGATAAAGACGGGGAGCTGTGGTCTGCGTCCGAGCAGAACGAACAGCTGTTGGTACGCGACGAACTGCGGCTGGGTGAAAGCGAATATGCCGCCAGCGCGTTTCGGCTGTGGGGATTCCCGGCGGGCAAGGCATTTTCCCCGCCTTCCCAGAACGTCATCATGTACCAGCGCAGCCTCGCCGTTGACGCGCGCGATCCAAGAACAACCTGGCAGCCATCGCTGCTCTCCACCCTCCCCGCGATGCTCCCGGGTCTGGAGTTTGGCTGGCAGGCTCCCGGAGTGGCCGTCGATATTCAAAAAAGGCTGCGCGCCCGGGGCGAAGGAGTATGGCTCAGCCAAAAAACGCGCTGGGAGCACGACGGCATACTCACCGCACGCGCCGATTTTTACCTCTCTCAGGCGCCATGGCACGTCGAGGACACCGTCTGGGGAAATGGTTACGCCTGGAATACGTTGGGCGATGACGGTAAAAGCTATCCCCGGCTGGCACAGGTGACCACCAAAGCGGTCTTCATGCTCTGGACGCTGTGGGAAAACGAATATACCGATGCCCTGATGGCTATAACCCGACACCTGAATAACCCGCAACAGGGCTGGTTTGAGGGCCGCGTTGAGGCCACCGGCGATATCAACCCGACGCTAACCCTCTCGACGAACGCCATGGTGCTGGAAGCGCTGCTGTACAAACACAACGCCGGACCGCTGTTTGAAAACGGCCTTGTGAAGAATGATGGCTATTTTGCCCGCCGCACGTCGGATCCTTTCAATCCGCCCGGCCTCTGTCTGCCCGGCGAACGTGCCTTGAGGGCCGCACCATGAAATTTTATCGCGATCTCTTTGACGCCAGCCTGAACCGCGTCCTGCCGGAAAATGATAAACGGCACTTTTTTGAAACGTTCTGGGAAACGTTTGTCCATATGTCACCGGAGACAGAACAGCACTTTGCCCGGGACCAGGGCGGAGATGGCCAGCAGACGATCTTCAAGAGCTTTTTCGCCATGCTTGCCGTTGACGGTGCGCTGTTTGTACCCGATTTTCTGGAACGCCTGGCGCGGGAGCAGAGTGATGAAGGACTAGGCCTGCCACCGCGATTTTTCGGCCTCTGGCGGGAGGCAATGCTCAGGACCGTGCGCGCCTGCGATCCACTTTGCGATGAAGAGATCCTCACAGCCTGGGCGATGGCAATTGCCCCCGGGCTGGAGTATCTGCGCCGCCAGGCGGAGCTGCACTATAAGGCCAGAGGTGAGTAACCATGCGAGCCACATCCCGTTTCGATCTCAACGCGCTGCCTGTGGGGGTGATGATTTACGATCCCGCCGAGCATCTGCTGGCCTGGAATGACCAGATATCGCGCTTTTACCCGGTGATCGCCCCCTGGCTGATCGCCGGCGCTTCCCTCGAGAGCCTGGCGGAGAAATTTATTGATGCGGGTTATAACATCGACTCCACCCGCCGCCGGACCCTGCGTGAAGCGATCGTTCGCAACTGCCGTCAGTCAAGCCATCGAGAGGTGCGGCAGTCGGGAAACCGGCGGCTCTACGTGCAGCATCAGCGTCTCGCCGATGGCGGCATTCTCAGCCTGCATACCGATATTACCGAGCTTGACGACGCCCAGCGCTCGCGCCAGCAGCTGCACGATGATTTTTTACTGACCGCAGAGTCCATTCAGATCGGCATCTGGAACTGGCAGGTCTCTCACGACAGCCTGGAGGTGAACGATACGTTGCTGGCGATGGTGGGTCAGTCACGTACGCAGCTGCACTACCCGCTGCGCTTTTTACTGAATCTGGTCCATGAAGAGGATCGTGCCGTCCTGCGCAACGCGATGATCGCCTCCAGGCAGGAGCACATGCCGGTGTTTGAAAGTGAGATTCGCGTGCAACACGCGACGCAGGGCTGGCGCTGGATGCTGGTTTCGGGACAGGTGGTCACCCTCAGTATGCAGCAGCAGGCCGAACGGGTGATCGGCACCCTACAGGACATCACCCGCCGCAAGGAGGCCGAGTTGTTAGCCATTGAAGCGGCGAAAGTGGCCCGGGAGGCCAACGAGGCGAAGAGTGCATTTCTCGCCAACATGAGCCACGAAATTCGCACCCCGATGAACGGCATTCTGGGCATGACTCAGCTCTGCCTCGATACACAGCTCACCCTCGAACAGCGTGAATATCTTTCTCTGGTGATGAGTTCAGCGCAGTCACTGCTGCATATCATCAATGACATTCTCGATTTCTCACGCATTGAGTCAGGTAAGATGACCGTCGATACAGAGCCGCTGGAAATCCGCCCCTTTGTGCAGTCGCTCATCCGCCCGCATATGCCCTCCGCCAGCGAAAAAGGCATTGAACTGCTGGTGGATATCGCTCCGGGGGTGCCGGAAGTGCTCATCGTTGATGGTCCCCGACTACGTCAAATTCTGACTAATCTCCTGGGCAACGCGCTGAAGTTCACCCATCACGGTGAGGTTATGCTGGCAATAGAGCCTACAGAAAGTGAAGGGCACTGGCGTTTTCGCATACGCGACAGCGGCATTGGCATCCCGATGGAGAAACAAAAAGCCATTTTCGAGGCGTTCAGCCAGGCCGATAGCTCTACCACCCGCCGCTACGGCGGTACTGGCCTCGGACTGACCATTTCTGCCCGCCTGGTAAGTCTTATGGGCGGAGAGCTAACGGTTCAGAGCGAGCCGGGTGAAGGCAGCGAATTTGCTTTTACGTTGCCACTGGAAGGTCAGTTGGCTGTCTCAGCAACCGATGCTCCTGTAGCACGCTTTAACGGCGAATCGGTACTGGTGGTAGACGACAACAGTACCAACCTGCGGCTGCTGGACACCATGCTTCGCCAGATGGGTCTGACACCGACCTGTGTTAACAACGCCGGGGAAGCGTTAAGCCTGACCGCAAAAAGGGGATACTGGCCGCTGATCCTGCTGGATGCCCAGATGCCGGATATGGACGGTGTATCGCTGGCCATTGAGCTCTCTGTTATGCCGCAGGCCGAGCAAAGCCACATCATTATGCTCAGTTCCATGAGCCGCCATTTCGATGCCAATATGCTCAAGCGCATCGGGGTTGCCCACTATTTGCATAAGCCGGTTGCCCAACGTGAACTCTATCAAACCATAGCCAGCGTCCTGGCACCCGCTCCACATCTGGCATCGCCCCCTTCTCTTTCTCCCTCTCCCGTCACCTCGCCTGTACCGGCGCAGGGCGGACTTCACATTCTTCTGGCCGAGGACAACCTGGTGAATCAGAAAGTCGCCAGACGCCTGCTGGAGCAGCTCGGCCACCGTTGCGAAGTGGTATCCAATGGCCGTGAGGCCCTCGAACGCTGGCGTGAACAGTCCTGGGATTTGATGTTGGTTGACTTGCAAATGCCAGAAATGGACGGTGAAACGGCCATTCGCCTGCTTCGTGAGGAGACACTGACGCGGGGGCGTAGCCACCAGCCCGCCATCGCGATGACCGCCCATGCCATGCAGGGTGACAAGGCGCGCTGTCTGGCAATGGGCTTCGACGGCTATATTGCCAAGCCGGTAAGTCAGGAGGCGCTCAGGGAGGAGATAGCCCATGTTCTCGCCGGAGAAGATAAGGGTCTGCCGGATGAGGCACAGCTGTTAAAACAGTGCGCGGACGATCCTGAACTGGTTAATGAATTGCTGGCGCTGTTCGGCAACGGTCTTGACGAGGCGGTGGCAGCCATGGCGCTGAACATTGCGCATAATGACCGCGATGCCCTGCGGCGGGCCGCTCATAAGCTTCGCGGCGAAGCCGTCACCCTCGGTTTCATTCGTCTTTCAGAAGTGCTCCAGCAATTGGAGAGTCAGGCGGTCTCGCTGAACCAGACGGGGCTGAGCGTTTTACATGGCGAGCTTATCGAGGAGGCCAGACGCTCTGCGGCCTGGCTGCGCCGCAGAGCACAGGAGGTTAAAGATGATCAGGCTTCTTCTGCTGCTGGCAATTAGCCCTCTGCTGGCCCAGGCCAGCCAGCCCGTCACCTGGTCACTGGCCGGAATGTGGCGCGTGCATGACGCCAACCTCAGCACCTTTGATGGCGCCAGCGCGCCTGACCGCGACTGGCGATCGATTGCGGTTCCGGCCAACTGGTACAGCGCCGGATACGATCATCAGGGTGCCCTCTGGTATCGGCACGAATTTACCCTGCCCAGGCGCGCGCCCGATACCATGGCCACCCTGGTCTTTGATGGCGTGGACTATTTTGCCGACGTCACGCTCAACGGCAGGCATCTTGCCCATCACGAGGGGTATTTTCAGCGCTTCTCGGTAGACATAAGCGATGCTTTGCAGCGACACAATAAGCTCGCCGTGCGGGTGGACAGTCCCTGGGAAGATCCGAAAACAATCTGGCCGCTGCATAAAACGATGGTTAAAGGCGTACTTAACCAGCACGATACCCGCCCTGGCGGGGCCTGGTCAGAGGACGGCCAGGATGCCAACTCCGGGGGGATCTGGTCGCCGGTAAAGCTACATTTGAGCCGCGGAGTGACCATCGACGAGGTAATACTGCGTCCGGACTGGCGTGAAGGGCTGAGCAAACCAGCGCTGCACGCCGAGATCCGCTACCGGGCGTTGTCTGCCGGTGACGTAACTTTGCGCCTGTCGGCCACGCCAGACAATTTTACGGGCCCGCCTGTAAAGCAGGAATTCCCTGTAAACCTTGCGAGAACGGACGGAAAGCCGCAATCGCTTCGCGTCACGCTGCCAATGCAAGGCGCCAGGCTCTGGTGGCCAGTGGGCTATGGCAGGCCAAACCTGTACCGAGTGCGCGCAACCCTGACGGATAAGCAAGGAGTGATGGATACCGCAGTTGCCCGTACCGGGTTACGCAAGATAGTGAAGCAGCCTGACAACAAGGGCTGGCTCTTTAATGACAAACGCCTGTTTATCAAAGGGAGTAATTACATCGGCTCCCCGTGGCTTAGCACCATGACACGCAAAAAATATCGCCGCGATTTCAGGCTGGTGCAGGCAATGAACGCCAACGCGATACGCGTTCACTCGCATGTGGCAGGCCGGGCACTTTACGATGTGGCTGACGAAATGGGGCTGATGATCTGGCAGGATGTCCCCCTGCAATGGGGTTACAATAACAGCGACGCCTTCGCGGATAATGCCGTGCGACAGACCCGCGAGATGGTTGAACAGTTTGGTAATTCCCCGGCCATTATCGTCTGGGGCGGTCATAACGAGCCGCCATGGAATTCACCGTGGATGGAAAAACGCTTTCCCGACTGGAATAAAAACCTGAACCAGACGCTGACGAAACGCGTCGGAGACGCGCTTTCGCAAGATACCTCGCGCATAGTGCATCGTTTTTCTGCGGTGGAAGAACACTACTGGGCCGGATGGTACTTTGGCACCATGCGCGATCTTCTTGGCCCCGCCAAAACCGCGATCATCACGGAGTTTGGCGCTCAGGCGCTACCGCGACTCTCAACCTTGAAAACCATCATTCCCGCCCGCCTGATGTGGCCGAAAAGCACCGCCGCCGACGATCCCGGCTGGACGCACTGGAAAGACCATAACTTCCAGCCCTTCCAGACCTTTAAATTTGCCAATATTCCGCGGGGCAATACCATTCAGGAGATGATTGCCAACACCCAGCGTTACCAGGCAGAGCTGGTGGCAATGGCGGCAGAGAGCTATCGTCGGCAGCGCTACCAGCCGGTAACTGCCCTCTTCCACTTTATGTTTGTAGAAACCTGGCCCTCCATCAACTGGGGCGTCGTGGATTATCTGCGTAAGCCGAAAGCGGGCTACTACGCCCTGCAAAAAGCCTATCAGCCCATTCTGCCGTCGATTGAACCCGTGACGGCGGTGTGGCGTCAGGGAAGCGAAGCAACGGTTCGCCTGTGGGCGATCAATGACACCTGGTCCGCCTGTGATGCGTGTCGTCTGAAGTGGCAGGTGAAGCAAAATGGTCGGGTGCTGGCTAAAGGCAATACAAGCCTCACGCTTCCCCCCGATTCGGGCAGCAGGATCAAGGACATCACCGTCACACCGACCACCAGGCATAACGTTACCATTGAGTATGAGATTTCGGATCGCGCCGGTAACACCGTGGGTTCCAACCAGCGCAATGAGAGAGTGGAAAGCCCTCCTGAGCAATGAATGCTGGCTACCCAACGATGCTATTGATACCCGGCATGTCAGCCTTTCAGCGTGTTAACGAACCAGCACCTGGCCTGGCCGGGCGGATGTTCTTCCAGGTGCACTGCCCGCATGGAAAAACCGGTCCCAACGTCGGGCTGCATCTGCACGTTCAGCGTAACCCGTTTTCCCGCTGCGAAATCTTCCTCGACCATTGGCAGCGGCATATAACCCCCCCGTCCGTGGAGCTGGCGCCTCAGTTCAACATTCGCGTCACCTCGCTTCAGCCGGGTGCCGTTGAAAGTGAATTATTCGAGCATATCAGTGACAAAAATTATCGTGCACAGATGGAACAGCTGAAGGAAAAGATGACGTTCCTGAAAGCCGATGATGTCGCCGACTCGATTCCTTACGTGTTGCAGGCACCGGAACATGTGAACGTGGCAGAGCTGTTTATTATGCCGCCCGAACAGCCGTGGTAAGAGAGTGAAGCGGGTCAGGCTGATGCCTGACACGCTACGTTAGTTTGCGGAGGCCGTAGGTCTGATGGTGATTTCGGTGGTATCGACACTCTCAGGCGCCTCGATGATGTGGCGCACGGCGCGAGCGATATCAGCTGGTTTGAGAGCAATAGCCCGGTACGCATCCATCACCGCCATGGTTTCTTCGTGCGTAATGGTCGAGGCCAGTTCGCTTTCCACCACTCCGGGGTTGACGCAGGTCACGCGGATGTTTGAACTTTCCTGACGCAAACCATCGGAAATGGCCCGGACCGCAAATTTGGTCGCACAATAAACTGCGGCCGTGGGCACGACGGACAAGGCACCGATCGAGCCAATATTAATGATCTGCCCCGAGTTCTGGGCTTCCATAATCGGCAGAACCGCGCCAATTCCCCACAGTACCCCCTTAATATTCACGTCAATGGTGCGTTCCCACTCATCCTGCTTGCCAGCCGAAAGCGGAGACAGAGGCATAATGCCCGCATTGTTAATAAGAACGTCAATGCGGCCCCACTTTTCCCGTGCTGCCTCAACGAAGGCGGCCATAGACTGGCGGCTGGTAACGTCTAATACCTGAGCCTCTGCCTCTCCTCCTGCGCTGCGGATTTCATCAGCCAGGGCGTGGATGCGCTCCAGCCTGCGTGCCCCCAGGAAAACTTTGCGCCTGCCTTTCCCAGCTCTCTGGCAATACCTTCTCCAATACCGCTGGAGGCACCGGTAATTAAGATCACTTTGTTCATGTTTTGCTCCTTCAGTTGAGTTCAAAGCAATCATAGAGTCTCAACATTGTTTCTTGTATCCTGCCTTTACTGGACTCACTGGTTAGCGATGTTAAACAATGAAAATTGATCTTAATTTGTTACCGCTTTTTCTGGCGGTCGCCGAGGAGCGCAGCTTCAGCGCGGCCGCCGGGCGGCTGGGCATCACCCGTTCCGCTGTCAGCCAGGGGATAAGACGTCTCGAAGATGGGTTTCAGACCCTGCTGGTGATGCGCACCACGCGCTCGGTAAGGCTCACCGAAGCGGGTGAACGGTTGCATAAATCGTTGCTGGGGCCCATCGCCAACATTGAGGCGGCCTTTGACGATGTCACCTCGGACAGCATGCCGCGCGGACAGCTCAGGATCGCTGTCACCTCAATAGCGGAAGCGTTTCTTTCTGGCCCACTGCTCGCCTCGTTTGCGGCAGCGCATCCTGCGGTATCGCTTGATGTCTTCGTGTCAGATGAGGAATTCGATATCGTGGCAGCGGGCTATGACGCTGGGGTGAGACTGGGCGAAGTTATCGAAAAAGACATGATCGCGATTCCCCTTACGGGCCAGCAGCGTGAACGGGTGGTGGCTTCACCTTCCTATCTGGCGACACACAGCGCACCGGCGCATCCCCGTGAGCTGGTCGCTCATCGGTGTATCGGCTGGCGCCCTTCCCCGGACGTTGCCCCCTATCGCTGGGAGTTTGAGGAAGCAGGCGTCCCTTTCGATGTGGCAATTGAACCACAAATCACCACTAACGATCTGCGTCTTATGCTCAGCCTCGCGCTGGCCGGCGGTGGTATAACCTTTGCCACCGAGGACACCTTCACACCGTACATTGAATCAGGACAGCTGGTTTCCTTACTGGATGCGTTTCTTCCATCTTTTCCTGGTTTTTATCTCTATTTTCCCCAGCGCCACAATATGGCCCCCAAGCTCAGAGCCCTGATCGAGCACATCCGCCAGTGGCGACAGCTCCCCGCCACGCAACCCACACAGCGTTGAATGGTTCCAACCCTGAATGCAGATTTTCCTCAATCTGCTGCGTCCCTTTGATGAGCATCAACGACAGCACGTCATTACCATGGAAAATGACAACGGACACGATGGGCAGGACTTCACACAAGGATGGAACCTTAAAAATGTACAGACCAATAGTTGTTATCCTCTTTATTCTTTTGACATTAGCCGCCCTCGTGGAAATCGGCTTAATTTCTTTAGGCTAATACCGATTGCCTCTGAAAGGCCACGCTTGCGGCCTTTTATTTATTAAACATGAGAAGAAATCACGTTATTTTTGGAGTAGCAGAAATTAACCCGCACGTAAAAATATATTTTATAAATGAGAGAATTTAAAATATATCATACACCAGATATTTCACCCTAACTTAAATTACTATTAAGCAGAAATTAAACCTAACCAAAATTAAATATTTACCGCACATTTTAATTATTATTATCGCCCCACCAGCACCGTTTTAAGGGTTTCACCTTTAACGCCAAAACCCTTTTACCCACGCGCCCTCATAGCTAACGAAATATATTAATGCTATCAATTAATCGCCCCTGCAATAGCCGTGCTGGGTTTACGAACACTTAATTTGCATATTCAGACATTTATAGCTATATCATTTTCATAACGAAATAAATCAATACCTGCACAAATAATAAGGCTTATAAATCGCAAACATATAAATAAACAACTATTTCCTGTGTAAATAATTAGCTTTGCCCTGAGGTTGCCACTTTTAATCCTGGCGGGCATCGGTCGCGCTAAAGAAAGTAACGGTAAATCCTGTTTATTAAACAGTATTTTCGCCGGGAGCGCGTTCGTCTCTTCAGAAACGATGGCTTTGTTTTACACGCCGTAACCAATCACTCAGCTGGAGTAATAATTGTATGAGCCAAATATCTGTTATATCTAAATTAACTGGCGTGGAAACGACCACGGAAGGGACACAGATAACACTCGATCACTCCTCAATCGTTAAACTTAACGTGGATCGCGCCGACATCTCAGGTTACTCCCGCAGCGGAAACGATCTGGTGATTACCCTCAACTCGGGCGAAGTGATTACCCTCAAGAATTTCTACGTCACCGACGCGCAGGGCGTGAGCCAGCTGGTGCTTGAGGAGAGCGACGGTGCGCTGTGGTGGATTGAAGATCCAACCGGTGCCGCAACCTATGAATCCATCGCCTCCACCGATGCATTACTGGCGGCGTCAGGGAGTGATGCCGGCGGCGCCGCTGCGTGGCCCTGGGTGCTGGGTGGCCTGGCCGCCGCAGGTGGGATTGCCATTGCGGCGGGAACTGGCGGTGGAGGTGGCGGAGATGACGATAACAACAGCCCGAATCCCGGCAATCCGGGAAATCCTTCCGAGCCAGATACCACGCCTCCGGATGCCCCCACCAATCTACAGGTCTCACCTGACGGCAAAACCGTCACCGGTACCGCTGAGCCGGGCAGCACGATTACCCTGAAAGATGCCGATGGCAACACCATCGGAACGGGCAAGGCGGGCAGCGACGGAAAATTTACGATTGATCTCGGTACGCCACTCACCAACGGGGAACAGATCACCGCCACCGCCACCGATCCATCCGGCAATACCAGCCAGGGCGGTCAGGTCACGGCACCGGATCTCACCGCACCGGATGCCCCGGCCAATCTGGAGGTCTCCCCTGACGGCAAAACCGTCACCGGTACCGCTGAGCCGGGCAGCACCGTTACCCTGAAAGATGCCGATGGCAACACCATCGGAACGGGCAAAGCGGGTAGCGACGGGCAATTTACGATTGATCTGGGTCCGCCGCTCACCAACGGGGAACAGATCACCGCTACCGCCACCGATCCGTCCGGCAATACCAGCCCGGGCGTTCAGGTCACGGCACCGGATTTAACCGCGCCGGATGCACCGGAGATTGTCACCGTCAATGATAACGTAGGCGCCGAAACAGGCCCGCTGAGCAACGGACAACGCACGGACGATGCCCGCCCGACCTTCAGCGGCATTAGTGAAGCCGGCACCGTCATTACCTTCTATGACAACGGGAAACCGATTGGCACCGCCACAGCCGATGCCACCGGGAAATGGAGCTTTACCCCGTCGACCAACCTGTCTGAAGGCAACCACGCCATTACCACCACCGCGACCGATGCCGCAGGCAATACTAGCCCGGCGTCCACGGCGGTAAGCTTCGTGGTCGATACCGTCGCGCCTGGCGCGCCAGCGATCGTCAGCATCACCGATGATGTTGCGCCTGGCACCGGCACACTCGGGAGTGGAAGCAGCACCAACGACCCACGGCCACAGCTCACCGGTACGGCGGAAGCGGGCTCGACGATCACCATCTATGATAACGGCATTGCTATTGGCACAGCGATTGTGGGCAGCAACGGAAGCTGGAGCTTTACGCCGTCGGTGAACCTGAGCGAAGGCAGCCACCAGCTTACCGTGCGCGCCACCGACGTCGCCGGTAACACTGGCCCAGCCTCGCCGGTCTTTACCGTCACGGTAGATGTCACCGCGCCGCAAACGCCTTCCGGGTTTATCATTAACGACGACACGGGCGTACTGAAAGGAGCGATCGGTGCCGGGCAGTTTACCGATGCCTCAGAGCCACGTCTGACGGGCAGAGGCGAACCGGGCAGCACGATCACGGTTTACGATAACGGCGTTGTTATCGGCACCACCACCGTTCTGCCGAACGGCACCTGGAGCATCACGCCGACGAGTCCACTGGCAGAAGGCGCACACTCGATTACCCTGCGGGAAACCGATGCGGCAGGCAACCAGAGCGGTCTGTCTCAGCCGATCAACTTTACCGTCGATCTTACGCCGCCAGACATGCCGGTTGCGACGCTCAACTCCGCAGGCACCCAGATCACCGGTACCGCCGAGCCGGGCAGTAAAATCGTCATCACCAACAATGCCGGGCTGCAAATCGGGACCGCCACTGCCGACAGCAACGGCAACTATGTCGTCAACCTGAACCCTGCGCAGACCAACGGCGAGATTATCTCCGTGGTCGCCTCCGATGCCGCAGGCAACCAGAGCTCACCGGCGCTGGTCAACGCAGCGGATATCACCCCACCTGCCGCACCGGGCAACCTGGTGGTGTCGGAAGACGGGGCCAGCGTCAGCGGAACCGCCGAGCCAAACAGCACAATCATCATTAAAGCGCCGGACGGTACGATCATCGGCCAGGCCACCGCCGGACCGGACGGCACCTTCACCATCCCGATTTCGCCAGCCCAGACCAACGGCGAAGCCCTTGAAGTGACGGCCACCGACGGCAGCGGCAACACCAGCCCGTCGGGCTTTGCCGACGCGCCAGACAGCACCCCACCGCTGGCACCGGAAAACGTGGTGATCTCTGCCGACGGCACCACCGTAACCGGTACAGCCGAGCCGGGCAGCACCGTCACCATCCGTGAAAATGGCGTGAAGGTCGGGGAAACGGTCGCCGACGATCAGGGGAATTTCAGCGTTGAACTGATCCCGCCGAAAGCCAACGGCGAAGCCCTGACCGCCGATGCCACCGATACCGCCGGAAACACCGGCCCGACCGCGCCGTTTGACGCGCCGGACATCACCGCGGCACAAACCCCGGTCATCACGGGCGTGGTGGATGATGCCCCAGGCGTCACCGGTCCTGTCAGCCAGAACGGTCTCACCAACGACAACACGCCAACCATCAACGGAACGGGCGAGCCTGGCACCACCATTACCCTCTACAGCGGTACTACCGTGCTTGGCACCGCGCTGGTTTCGGCGAACGGTCAGTGGTCCATCACGCTGCAAACCGCGCTACCGGACGGCGGGCACGTGCTGACGGCGACGGCGGTTGACGCCAATAATAACCTCAGCGGGACATCGAACACCTGGAGCATCACGGTGGATACCGCCGCGCCGGGCGCGCCGGCCATTACGCAGGTCATTGATGACGTACCGGGCCGCACGGGTGCGCTCGACACCAATGAAACTACCAACGACACGCTCCCGACGCTGAACGGTACCGGTGAGCCGGGCTCCACCGTGACGATCCGCCTGGACGGACAGGATATTGGTACTGCCGTTGTTAACAGCGGTGGCGCATGGACCTTCACACCTGCTACCCCATTAGTGAACGGGCAGCATACGTTCACCGTCGTCGCGAGCGATGCGGCCGGTAACGCCAGCGCACCATCAGCCGGCTTTACCCTTACCGTCGATACCACCCCGCCACCAGCGGCCACCATTGACACCGTCTCCGATAACGTGGGGCCCGTGCAGCTTCCGCTTAACAGCGGGGACACCACCGACGACACGCTGCCGCAGTTGCAGGGAACCGCACCGGACGGCACCACCATCACGATCTATGACGGAACCACCCTGCTCGGCACGGCGGTGCTCGACGGCAGCGGCGGCTGGAGCTTTACGCCAACCACGCCGCTGACGGACGGCCCGCACTCGCTGACGGTCCACGCAACGGATGAGGCGGGTAACACCACCATTTCGCCGCCGTTTGAACTGGCGATCGACACGACCGCGCCTGCAACGCCGGATATTCCTGAGATCACCGTCAACCCGGACGGCGGCACGCCGGGGACGGCCCTGAATCCAGGGGAGACCACCCGGGATACCACGCCAACCCTGAGCGGCTCGGGCACGCCGGGGGATATCGTGAACATTTACGATGGCGCTACTAAAATTGGTGAAGCCGAGATCGATGGCGACGGTAACTGGAGCTGGACGCCGGATGATCCGCTCCCTGACGGCACCTACGATCTCTCCCTGACGGTCACTAACCAGGACAGCGCCGGGAACGAAAGCGCGCCGTCCACGCCGGTGACCATTACCATTGATACTGACGCGCCTGCCCAACCGGGAACCCCAACGGTGACAGACAGCGTAAGCCAGATCACCGGACCCGTGCTGGATGGCGAATCCACCAACGATCCGCGTCCGGTCCTGAGTGGCACCGGTACGCCGAATGACGTCATTACCATCTATGACCAGGTGGGTACAGGCGAGCCGCAGGCCGTGGGCAGCGTTACGGTGGACGGTAACGGTAACTGGAGCTGGCGTCCTGAGAGCAACATTGGCGAAGGGACGCACGAATACACGGCGACCGCCACCGATGAAGCCGGGAATGAATCTGTGCCATCAGCCGGTATCACGATAACGGTCGATACCCTCGCCCCGGATACTCCGGTTATCAGTGCCATTGGTGGCGTGCAGAATGGCGAGTCTACCAACGACACTACGCCAGGCATCGGCGGAACCGGCACCACCGGCGAGACGGTGATCATCTACAACAACGGCGTGGAAGTCGCGCGCGTAGAGGTCGTCAATAATGAATGGTCCTATACCCTGCCGACACAAACCGACGGCCCGCTGAATATCACCGTCGCCGCGGTGGACGATGCCGGTAACGTTAGCCCGGTAAGTCCGGTCTTTACGGTGGAGGTTGATACGCAGGCGCCAACCGTGCCGCAAATTGACGCCGTCTCTGACAGCCAGCTGACCAACAGCGTGCTTTACACCCGCGACGGTACGCCAACCCTCACCGGGATTGGCGAGCCGGGTTCGAGCGTCACCGTCTCCGTTGATGGTGTCGCCTCGCCGGTGGTCGTGGAGGTTCAGCCGAACGGGACATGGTCCTGGACCGCCGACCCTGCGCTCACCGAGGGGCCGCATACCTTCTCAGTGGTCGCGAGTGACGCGGCGGGGAATACCTCCGCCAGCTCCGGCGATCTCAGCGTGACGGTGGATACCCTGCCGCCTGCAACGCCAACGAATATGACCATTGCCGCGGAGGGCACCCCGCTGACCGGGACGGCGGATGACGGAACCACGGTGACGGTTCGTGACGCCAACGGCAATATCATCGGGACCGGGGTCGCGACGGGAGGCTCCTTCTCCATTGCCCTCTCCCCGGCCCAGTTGGATGCCGCGACGCTGACGCTGATCGCCACGGACCCCGCAGGCAATGCCAGCCCGTCAACCACCTTTGACGTGCCGGACTCTCCGCTCGAGCTGCCTGCGGTGCCGGTGATTACGGCGATCAACGATGACGTCGATCCCGTCACGGGCGACGTGAAAGATAAAACCACCAATGACACCACGCCTACCCTTACCGGCACCGCCGATCCGGGCAGCGTGATCGCCATTTATCAGGATGGATCGCTGCTTCCGGTGACCACTGTCGTTGCGGATACCAACGGCAACTGGAGCTACACGCCGCTGTTGCCGCTGACGGAAGGGCCACACACCTTCGCCGTGACCGCTACAAACACCACCACCGGCGCGACCAGCGGGCAGTCGCCTGTCGCGACCGTCACCGTCGACCTTACCGCCCCGACAGCGCCAGCCATCGGTGCGGTGACCGATGACGTAGGTCCGATCACCGGGCCAATCGCCGACGAGCAGAGCACCAACGATAACCGTCCTACCCTGACCGGGACAGGCACGGCCGGGGACACCATTACGGTGTACGATGACGGCGACCCGCTGGGCACCGTTATTGTCGGTCCGACTGGCACCTGGAGCTACACGCCGCCTGCGCTGGACGACGGCAGCCACACCCTGACCGTGACCGCCACCGATCCGGCAGGCAATGAGAGCACCCCGTCGGCCGGGATCACCATTGTGGTCGACACCGTCTCTACCACGCCGGTGATTACCAGCGTGACGGATAACGCAGGCAATGCGGCAACGCCTGTTCCAAGCGGCGATCCAACCAACGACACCACGCCAACCCTGACCGGTACCGCTGAGCCGAACAGCGTCGTCGCCATTTTTGATGGCACCACGCAGATTGGTACCGTGGCAGCAGACGGTACCGGCGCCTGGACATTTACTCCTGAAACCGCCCTCGGCGAAGGGACGCATGACTTTACCGTCAGAGCCACGGATCCGCAGGGCAACGTCAGCCAGCCGTCCAACGCCTGGAGCGTCGAAATCGATCTTACTGCGCCACAGGTGCCGACGATCGTTACGGTCAGCGACAACGCCCCGGGTGGCGTAACCGGCCCGCTTACCGCCGGGCAGGTGACAAATGACACCACGCCAACCCTGAGCGGCACCGGCCAGGCGGGCACCACTATTCACGTTCTGAATAACGGCGTGGAGATTGGTACCACTACGGTCGACGGCAACGGTAACTGGACCTTTACGCCGGATCCGGTCCTGACGGACGGGACGTATAACCTGCGCGTAAACGCCAGCGATGATGTTGGAAACGTCTCCGCCAACTCGCCAGTGTTCGCCTTTACGGTGGATACCACTGGCCCTGCGGCCCCGGTGGTCACCACGGTGATAGACGATGTCAGCCCGGGAACGGGAATCATCGCCAGCAACGGTTCCACCAACGACACCCGTCCAACCTTCAACGGTACGGGGGAAGTGGGCGCAACGGTGCACGTTATTGTCGATGATGTGGAAATCGGCACGGCGGTCGTCAACGCCCAGGGTAACTGGACCTTCACGCCGACCACCGCGCTGGGTGAAGGGCCGCATACCATTACCTTTAACGCCACCGATGCCGCAGGCAATACCGGGGTCACCTCGCCACCGTTCAACCTGACGGTGGATACGACGGTGCCCGAAGCACCGGTCTTTACCCCCGCCACCGACAATGCCGGTCCCGTGCTGGGCCCGGTCGCCTCGGGACAAAGCACAGACGACACCACGCCAACGCTGAACGGCACCGCGGCAGCCAACGCGACCATCACCATCTATGAGAATGGTCAGCAGGTGGGCACCGCCGTGGCGGATGCCAACGGCGTATGGAGCTTCACCACCGGCACGCTGGCAAACGGCAGCCACACCTGGACCGCCACGGCAACCGATGCCGCGGGCAACATCAGTCCTGCCTCACCGGGCTTTACGCTGGTTGTGGATACAACTGTGCCTGCCGCGCCGGTTATCACCCAGGCGATAGACGATGTTGGCACCATCACCGGGGCGATTGGCTCCGGCCAGACCACGAACGATCCTCTCCCGCGGCTGGTGGGGACCAGCGAGCCGCTGGCCACCGTGAATATCTACGAGGGCACTACGCTGGTGGGCACCGGTACTGCCGATGCTAACGGCAACTGGACCGTCGATATCACCGTGCCGCTGGGCACCGGGTCACACACCTTTACCGCAGAAGCAACGGATCAGGCGGGTAACACCGGCGCGCCGTCCGCCGACTTCAGCCTGATCATTGACACCACGCCGCCAGCGCTACCGGTGCTGACCAGTGTCACCGACGACGTCGGTAATGCTGCGACGCCTGTCGCCAACGGCGGGTTAACCAACGATGCACGACCAACGCTCACCGGTACGGCAGAAGCCGGCGCGACGGTAACCATCTACGACAATGGGGTACAGATTGGCACCGCGGTCGCCACCGGCGGCGCGTGGAGCTTTACGCCGTCCACCCCGCTGGCTGACGGGCCGCATAATCTGACCTTCTCCGCCACCGACGCCGTGGGCAACGCCAGCGCACAGACCGGGGGTTACACCATCAATGTGGATGCCACCGCCCCTGTCGCACCGGCAATCACCTCGATTGTGGATGATGTGGGAACCGTCACCGGCCCTGTCACCGGCACCAACCCAACCAACGACACCCGTCCGACCTTAAACGGTACGGCGGAAGCCAATGCCACCGTACGTATTTACGACGGCACGACGCTGGTGGGAACCGTCACTGCCGATGCCAACGGCAACTGGACGCTGCCGCAAACCAGCACCACGCTGATCGAAGGCGCGCATAGCTTCACCGCCACCGCCACCGATGCCGCGGGCAATACCAGCGCGCCATCGCCGATTATCACGATCAACGTTGACCTGACGCCGCCAGCAGCCCCAACCGGGCTGGCGGTGATCACCAACGGGACGCAGGTTACCGGTACGGCGGAAGCGGGAAGTACCGTCACCATCACCAGCAGCACCGGAACCGTGCTTGGCACAGCCGTTGCGGACGGCAGCGGAAACTTCAGCGCCACCCTCACCCCTCCACAGACCGGCGGGGAGTCACTGATTGTCTTTGCTACCGATAAGGCCGGTAACGCGGGTATCACCACCTCCGTGATTGCCCCGATCACCACGATCCCGAACGCGCCGGTTATCGCTAACATCGACGATAACGTCGGCACGGTGACGGGCAACCTGACCAACGGGAAAACCACCGATGACACCACGCCAACCCTGAGCGGCACGGCGCAGCCGAACGCGACCATCACCCTCTATAACAACGGGGTGCTGATGGGCACGGTCACCGCGAATGCCAGCGGCAACTGGAGCTTCACCACGCCGGTGCTGAGCGAAGGGCCACATGCCTTCACCGCCACGGCGAGCAACGGCTCGGGCACCAGCCCGATTTCCACGTCGACCACCGTCATTGTCGATCTCACTGCGCCAACGGCTCCAACCGGGACCTTCAACGCAGACGGCAGCGTACTGACCGGTAGCGCCGAAGCGGGCAGCACCGTCACCATCCGTCTGGCGGACAATTCAACGGTCACCGCCACGGCAGACAGCAACGGATCCTGGAGCTACACCTTCCTCAATAAACAGACGGAAGGCCAGACGCTGCAAATCACCGCCACCGATGCGGCAGGTAACGTCTCGCTGCCCGGCTCAGCCCTTGCGCCGGTGGTGCCGCTCTCTGCCAGCACCAACGTTGAAGAGCTGGCGCTGACGACCACCGCAACGGTGACCAACTCGCAGTACAGCGACTATGGTTTCCTGCTGGTGGGCGCCGTAGGTAACGTGCTGACGCTGCTCGGCAACGACACCGCGCAGGTAGGTTTCACCGTCGGCAACGGCGGCAGTGCGGATATTGCCGTGAACGCCAACGCCACGGGTGCCGTTCTTTCCCTGCTCAATACCCTTGAGCTGGTGGTACAGCGCTTTGACGCCGCCAACAACACCTGGACCACCGTGGTCGATACCGGACAGCCGCAGTTCGCTGACCTGCTGACCCTCGGCGCGACGGGGGTGTCGCTGAACCTGAACGGTCTGGCGGATGGTCAGTATCGCGTCCTGAGCTACAACACTAACCTGCTGGCAACCGGCTCTTACACCAGCCTCGATGTGGCGGTGAAAGAGACCAGCGCAGGCACCGTGTCCGGCGAAACCAACATTGTCGGTAACGTCATCACCGACGTGGATCCAACCGCAGGCAGCGACAACGCCCCGGCGGGCACCACCGTCACTGCGGTCACCAACGCCCAGGGCACCACCACCAGCGTTACGGCTGACGGCACGGTGATTCAGGGGCAGTACGGCACGCTGACCATCAACCTGGACGGCAGCTATACCTATAACCTGACCAACACCAGCGCCGCCGTCATTGGCCGCACGGAGAACTTTACCTACACCATCACCCACAACGGCACCAGCGCCTCGGCAAATCTGGTGCTGTCGCTGGGCGAAGGCACCAGCAGCAGCGGTATCGTGGCCGTGGACGATACCGCCTCGCTGACCTTCGATACCACCGTGGAGGCGATCAACAACGGCACCTCGTCGCAGGGCGGCTTTACCCTGGTGGGGATCAACCTTGGCAATACGCTGGGGCTGAACCTGCTGGACGATCTGGCCAACCCGATCATCTATAACGTGGAAGAAGGCACCACCCGCACCATGACCGTTCAGGCGTCCGTGGGCGGCGTCGCGCTGGCCTCGGTGTTCGACCTTTACATCTATAAGTTCAACAATGCGACGCAGACCTTCGAGCAGATGCGCGTTGAACCCGGCTGGCTGCGCGCGCCGCTGCTGGGCGGCACCTCCCCGCAGCTGACGCTGAATCTGCCCGCCGGTGAGTACCTGTTCCTGCTCAATACGGCGGCGGGGATCACCGCGCTGACGGCCTACACGCTGAACGTCTTGCAGGATCATGTCTACAGCGTGGCAAGCGTGAGCGAGAGCACCACCGGCGATGTGCTGGCGGATGATATTGCGCCAGCGGGTACCGTAGTCTCCGACGTTAACGGCGTGGCGGTGAACAGCAGCGGTCTGACGGAGATCACCGGCGAGTACGGTACGCTGCGGATCAACGCGGCCGGAGAGTACACCTACACCCTGAACAGCGGGGTCGGCGCGGACCATATCAGCACGCCGGATACCTTCGTTTACACCATCACCGCGCCTGACGGCTCGAAAGACACGGCATCGTTGAACATCACCCCAACCGCGCGCCCAATGGATGCGGTAAACGATGTCAGCACCGCGATGGACGTCACGTCGGTTCACCATACGGCCGCCTATTCCGATACGACGGTCGGGTCGGCGAGCTGGAACGCTGCGCTGCTTGCCTCAACCCAGGGCAGCGGGAGCGGGACCTTCGTGGTGGATCCTAATACCGCGCTGCATAACGTGGTTCTGTCGTTTAACGTCGCCTCGCTGCTGACGCTTACCGGGTTAACGGTGGACTGGACGCTGTCCAACGGCGCAACCACCGTCAGAACCGGCTCGTTTAACGGTGGGTTACTGCTGGGCGGCACGGCGACCATCAACCTGACGGGTCTCGATCTGGAGGCGGGAACCTATACGCTGAGCTATACGGGCAAAATGGGGCCATTGGGGGTAGGAAATATCACCATCACCCCAAGCGTGACCGGCACCAGCTACTCGCTGTCGCAGTTCGACGCGACGGGTACCCACACCGTTGACGGCAATATCTTCGACGGCACCGACTCCGCAGGGGCGATGGACCAGCTCCACTCGGTTGATACCCGCGTGAGCATTACCGGCTACGACGGCGTTACCACTACGCTGGATCCGTACACCGGCAGCACGATGTCAAACATCACGGGCCACTACGGGACGCTGGCGATTGCCGCTGACGGCAGTTACACCTACACCCTCAACCCGGGTATCTCGCTCTCTACCATTACCAGCAAGGAGGTCTTTAACTACACCCTGACCGATGCCAACGGTGTTAAAGATACCGCGTCGCTGACCATTGACATGGCGCCGAAATTTGTCAGTTCGGAGCATAACGATGTGATTAGCGGTACGGCCTACGGCGACACGTTGATTTATCAGGTGTTGAACAACACGGCGGGTAACGCCACCGCAGGTAACAGCACGGGCGACCACTGGACGAACTTCTCCCTCACGCAGGGAGACAAGATCGACATTGGCGATCTGCTGGTGGGGTGGAACGGTAGCGCGTCGACGCTGGGGAACTATGTCTCTGTTTCACAAAGCGGTAACAATACTGTGATCTCCATCGACCGTGACGGCACGGGAGCCGCCTACACTAAATCTACACTCGTTACGCTGGACAATGTTCAGACCACCTACGACGAGCTTGTAAACCAGCAACACATCATTACCTGATAGCACCTGCAAGAAATGACCCGGGCGCGCGCAGCGCCCGGGCATAAACAAAAAAGCAGTACTTTTTTATTAGGGACAAGACATGGGAAAGAAGATGCCTTACTGGTGGCTCTCGTGCTGCCTGATATCTGTGCCCGCTATCGCGGCAAACCCTGCGGCGATGATTAATACCGGACAATTAAGCGAAACGCAGGAACTCCCCTCTTTAAATGGCCGCGTGGCGCCCGTAGCCAGCAAAGCCGCCCCCGGCACGCTACAGCTGAATGAAGCGGTTAACCGCGCCGTGACCTGGCATCCGGCCATCAGTGAAGCCGTCGGCAAACTTTATCAGCAGAGCGAAAATGTGGACGTCGCTAAATCGAAATATTATCCGCAAATTAACGCTGGCATGGATAACGGCTATAGCCACGACGGTGACGATAATGGCTTTACCCCCTCGCTGGTGCTTTCTCTTTCGCAAATGCTGTACGACTTCGGCAAAGTCGCAAGCCAGGTGCGCGCGGAAAACGCGGGCGTCGCCCAGCAGCAGGCCAACGTGCTGGTGAGCATCGACACCATCGCCCACGATACCGCCATCGCCATGGTGCAGGTGCAGACCTGGCAGCAGATGGTCGAGACCGCCAAAGAACAGCTGGATGCCCTGTCCTCCATCGGCACCCTGACGAAACAACGTAATGATGAAGGCGCAACGTCACTCTCTGACGTGGTCCAGACCGATGCCCGTATCGAAGGGGCGCGTGCGCAGCTGATGCAGTATCAGGCGAGCCTCGACAGCTCGCGCGCCACGCTGATGAGCTTGCTGGGCTGGGACAGCCTGAACGCGGTCAGCAATGACTTTCCGCAAAGCCTGGCCCGCAGCTGCGACATCGCCGAGCCGGACGATCGTCTGGTGCCCTCGGTATTAGCGGCCTGGGCGCAGGCCAACGTCGCGCAGGCAAATCTCGATTATGCCAACGCGCAAATGACCCCTACCGTTTCTCTGGAGCCGGAAGTTCGTCACTACCTGAACGACCGCTACGCGGGCAACGAAACGCGGGACCGCACCCAGTACTCCGCGTGGGTTAAAGTGCAAATGCCGCTCTATCAGGGTGGCGGCCTCACCGCCCGGCGTAACGCCGCCGGACACGCGGTGGAATCCGCCCAGTCCACCATCCAGCGCACCCGTCTTGAGGTGCGGCAAAAACTGCTGGAAGCGCGCAGCCAGGTGATGAGCCTGATGAGCACGCTTCAGATCCAGGGCCGTCAGGAAGCGCTCAGCGCCCGCACCCGCGAGCTGTATCAGCAGCAGTATCTCGATCTTGGTTCCCGCCCACTGCTCGACGTGCTCAACGCCGAGCAGGAGGTGTATCAGGCGCGCTTTACCCAACAGCAAACCGCCGGACAGCTGCATCAGCTTCAGCTCAACTGTCTGTACAACACCGGGCGCCTGCGTCACGCGTTCGATCTTGAAAACCGCACCATCCAGACCGTGGAGATCCAGCCATGAAGCAACGCGATATCCCGCAGGGTGAAAACATGACGGATGAGGCGCTGGAGCAGTGGGCGCAGGCGTTTGGCTACGTGGCGACGCGCTATCGCGTTGCCTGCTCGCCAGGCTCGCTCGTCGCAGGCGCGCCGTGGCTGAAAGGCAAACCGATGGTGCCCGCGCTGACGCAGCTCGCCCGTGAAGCCGGGCTGACATTCCAGTTGCTGACGGCCGATCAGCACGCTATCAACAGCTGGCGTCTGCCGGTGGTGGTGGAGCTGAACGACGGTAAAATCGGCGTCATCGACAATTTCGACGGCGAGGATACGCTTGAGGTCAGCTTTTTCGACGACAGCACGCACACCAACCGCCTGTCGATGAGCGCGATGCTGCCTGCCATCCGCCACGTCATCGCCCTGCGTCCGCTGGCGGCGCTGAAGGACAGCCGCGTGGATGCCTATATATCAAAATACCGCCCGGACTGGCTCTACCGGCTGGTGATGCGCGACCTTCGCCCTTACAGCTGGGTGATGCTGGCTGCACTGTTCATTAACGTGCTCTCCCTCTCGGGCATCGTCTTTTCCATGCAGGTGTATGACCGGGTGATCCCCGCCCAGTCCTATCCGACGCTCTATGTGCTGACTATCGGGGTGCTGATCGCCACGCTGTTTGGCTTTGTGCTGCGCGTGGCGCGCGGACACATTATGGATCTGCTGGGCAAACGCTCGGATCTGCGCGTCTCGGATCGGGTGTTCGGCCACGCGCTGCGGCTGCGCCACAGCGCCATTCCGCGATCCACCGGCAGCTTTATCTCCCAGCTGCGCGAGCTGGAGCAGATCCGCGAGATGGTCACCTCCTCCACCATCTCCACCATCGTCGATCTGCCGTTTTTTATCCTGTTTGTGATTGTGCTGGCGATCATCGCGCCGCAGCTGGCGTGGATCGCTCCGGTGGCGGCGGTGATCATGGTCCTGCCTGGCCTGCTGCTGCAAAAGAAGCTGGCGGAGCTGGCGAAGCAGTCGGCGCACGAATCAACCCTGCGCAACGCGGTGCTGGTGGAAAGCGTGCAGGGGCTGGAGGACATCAAGCTGATGCAGGCAGAGAACCGCTTTTTGCAGCAGTGGAACAGCTATATCCAGATCACCGCCGAATCCGGCCTGCGCACCCGCGAACTGACGCAGAACCTGATCAGTTGGGGGATGACTATTCAGAGCCTGGTCTATGCCGGGGTGATCGTGGTGGGCGCGCCGATGGTGATTGACGGCACCTTAACCACCGGTTCGGTGGTGGCCGCCTCGATGCTCGCCTCACGGATGATCGCCCCGATGGCGACGCTGTGCGGCGTGCTGGCCCGCTGGCAGCAGGTGAAGGCGGCCAAAGAGGGGCTGGACAGCATTATGCAGCTGCCGACCGAGAACCAGCGCGAAGAGACGCCGATCCGCCAGGACGTGTTGCGCGGCCACTATCTTTTCGAGCAGGCGCAGTTCCGCTATCACCCGGAAGATCCCCGCATGGCGCTGCGCATTAACCGCCTGGAGATCAAAGCGGGCGAAAAAGTGGCGATCCTCGGGCGCAACGGCGCGGGCAAATCAACCCTGTTGCAGGCGATGGCGGGCGGGATGGATCTGGCGGGTGGTGAACTGCGGCTCGACAACCTCAGCCTGCCGCATCTGGACGTGGCTGACGTGCGGAGAAACGTCGGCTTTATGACCCAAAACGCCCGGCTGTTTTATGGCACCCTGCGCGAGAACATTACGCTCGGCATGCCGCGCGCCACCGATAAAGAGATCTTCGAGGTGCTGGAGATGTGCGGCGCGGCCAGCTTTGTGCAGAAGCTGCCAAAGGGGCTGGATTACCCGATTATGGAGAACGGCGTCGGGCTGTCCGGCGGGCAGCGGCAGTCTATTCTGCTGGCGCGGATGCTGCTGCGCGACCCGAATATCGTGCTGATGGATGAACCGACCGCCTCCCTTGATGAACATACCGAGCGGGAATTTATTCAACGTCTCGGGGCGTGGCTCGGCAACCGCACGCTGGTTGTCGCGACCCACCGCGTGCCGGTGCTGGAGCTGGTGGAGCGCGTGGTGGTACTCAAAGATGGCATGCTGGTGATGGACGCGCCAAAAGCCCAGGCGCTGAACAACAGCCGTATGCAGCAACAGCAGCAGGCAACCGGACGGGAGTGGAAAAATGAAAATCAGTCAGCGTGACGTTGCCGCAGTAGAAGATCTGGATAACGCGCTCGACTCCGAAAGCGGTTATACCGGCGCCCGGCGCATTGTTTTCTTCTCCCTGGTGATGTTTGTGGTGCTCGGCGTCTGGGCGTGGTTCGGCGTG
This sequence comes from Enterobacter cloacae complex sp. SHL022, assembly GCF_049237785.1. Taxonomy (NCBI): domain Bacteria; kingdom Pseudomonadati; phylum Pseudomonadota; class Gammaproteobacteria; order Enterobacterales; family Enterobacteriaceae; genus Enterobacter; species Enterobacter cloacae complex sp. SHL022. Next base: position 73,730 of record NZ_JBMKJH010000002.1, read on the forward strand.
CTGGACGAAGTCTCAACCGGCACCGGAAAAGTGATCCCCAGCTCACGCGAGCAGGTGTTGCAGTCGCTGGATGGGGGGATCCTCACCGAGCTGAACGTGCACGAAGGGGATCAGGTGCAGGCCGGACAGGTGCTGGCGCGGCTGGATCCTACCCGCTCGGAATCTAACGTCGGCGAAAGCGCGGCGCGTTACCGCGCGTCGCTGGCATCCAGCGCGCGTCTGTATGCCGAGGTGAACGATCTGCCGCTCAAATTCCCGCCGTCCCTGGAGAAATGGACCGACCTGACCGCCGCCGAAACGCGGCTCTACAACTCGCGCCGCGCCCAGCTGGAGGATACCCAGCGGGAGTTGCGCGCCGCGTTAGATCTCGCGAACAAAGAACTGGCGATCACCCAGCGGCTGGTGAAAACCGGGGCCGCCAGCCACGTGGAAGTGCTGCGCCTGCAACGGCAGAAAAGCGACCTGGAGCTGAAGCTCACCGACGTACGTTCCCAGTATTACGTGCAGGCCCGTGAAGCGCTGTCGAAGGCCAACGCCGAGGTGGATATGGTGTCAGCGATCCTGAAAGGCCGCGAGGATTCCGTTACCCGCCTGACGGTGAAGTCTCCGGTGCGCGGGATCGTGAAAAACATCAAGGTGACCACCATCGGCGGCGTCATACCGCCCAACGGCGAGTTAATGGAGATTGTGCCGGTGGACGATCACCTGCTGATTGAAACCCGCCTCTCGCCGCGGGATATCGCCTTTATCCACCCTAATCAGGAGGCGCTGGTGAAAATCACTGCCTACGATTACGCGATTTACGGTGGGCTGCACGGGGTGGTGGAGACCATTTCGCCGGACACCATTCAGGACGAAGCGAAGCCGGAGGTGTTCTATTACCGGGTATTTATCCGTACCAGCCAGGATTATCTGGTGAATAAGGCGGGCAGGCACTTCTCGATCGTGCCGGGGATGATAGCGACGGTGGATATTAAGACCGGAGAGAAAACGGTGCTGGATTATATGATCAAACCGTTTAACCGGGCGAAGGAGGCGCTGAGGGAGCGGTAGTCAAACGCCGGGTGGCGGCTGCGCCTTACCCGGCCTACATTCTCGCAGGCCCGCGCAAGCGCAGCGCCGCCGGGCATTAATCCGCACGCAAGACGTGGAATCCGCCTCGAAGAATTAACCTTTAGTCATGCATCACACTTCCCTTCAGCCATGACCAGGGTAATATTACTCGCAGAAAAAACGCACTTGCGCACAGTGCAGGAGTGCATTACTATCCACTCAGCTTCAAGGACTGGAGCTTACCAGCATTATGATTAATCATTTTCGGGATCAATGGCTTGAGGATTTTTTTCTCTACGGGAGATCGAGCAATGTTATTCCTTTGAATCTGGAAACAGCGCTTGCAAGAAAGCTCGACATCATCAATGCGGCCATGTCGCACCTGGATTTACGATCGCCACCGGGCAATATGTATGAAGCATTGAGTCCTCCGTTGAAGGGATACTCCTCTATCCGGGTAAACAGACAATACAGGCTTGTATTTCGCTGGTCAGAGGGAAAAGCAGACGATCTCTATCTCTCTCCACACAAGTACACGCAACACAAGTGAGGCATCACCTATGACACTTCAACAGGCACTCCGCAAACCCACCACGCCGGGCGAGGTGTTGCAGTATGAGTATCTTGAACCGCTCAATCTGAAAATCAACGATCTGGCAGAGATGCTAAATGTACACCGCAATACCGTAAGCGCGTTGGTCAATAACAATCGCAAACTTACTGCCGATATGGCGATCAAACTGGCAAAAGCCTTTAATACCACTATTGAATTTTGGCTGAACTTACAGCTAAACGTTGATATCTGGGAAGCGCAATCTAACTCCCGCACGCAGGAGGAGTTAAGCCGGATAAAAACCGTTGCGGAAGTCATGGCGAAGCGAAAATCCGGCAAGCCGGACGTTGCCTGATCCGCTCGCGCCACGCAATACGCTTACCCGACACGGGAACGGCGCATAACGGCATCTGCCATTATGCGCATCCGGTTACAGGGAAATTCTCAGGCGTCGAACCGCTTCTTTAAGCTGCTCATCCGTTGGGGTAACGAAAGACATGCGCAGCGTGGTGTGGTCCGGCTCGTTGCAGTAGAAGAACTCACCCGGCACAAACACGACGCCGTTGCTCAACGTTTTTTCCAGCCATTTCGTCGTATTGATGCCGTTATTCATTTTCGCCCACAGGAACATGCCGCCCTTTGGCTTGTGGAACGACATCACATCGCCCAGCTCCGCTTCCAGTCCACTGGCAAAGGTCTGGTATTTCTGGCGGTAGGCTTCGCGGATCATTTTAATCTGATTCGCCAGACGACCGGTTTTCAGATATTCGTACGTCATCAGCTGCGACAGCGTGCTGGTGTGCAGATCGGTGGTTTGCTTGAGGTTCACTACCGCGCGCTTTAGCCACTCCGGCACCAGCACCCAGCCCACGCGGGTGCCCGGCGCGAGGATTTTAGAGAAGGTGGAGGTGTACACCACGTTATCCTCATTGCCGATATCTTTGGCATGAGCAATCAGCGGGCGGAACGCTTCGTCGGTGTAGTTGATCTCGCTGTACGGGTCGTCTTCGATAATCACGAAGTCATAGCGCTTCGATAATTCCACCAGCTGTTTACGACGCGCTTCGGAGAGCGTCACGCCGCCCGGGTTACCAAAGGTTGGCACGATATAAACCGCTTTGATGGTTTTAGTTGCCACCAGCGCTTCTAGTTCATCCACTTTCATGCCGTCGCCGTCGGTACCGACGGATTCAAATTTCGCCTGCGCCAGGCCAAAGACCTGCAACGCGGCGAGGTAGGTAGGCCGCTCCACGACGACCGTATCGCCCGGGTTGATTAACGCCCGCGCCAGCACGTCAAGCGACTGTTGCGAGCCGGAAGTAATGACCACATCATCGGCTTTACAGGCGATGCCGCGACCTTCAGAGATGCGTTGGATCTCTTCGCGCAGCCCCGGGACGCCTTCCGTCAGACCGTACTGGAATGCTTCGCCAAAATGCTGAGACAGCACGGCATCAGCGGCGATTTTTAAACCTTCATGATCGAACAGGTCCGGATTTGGAATACCGCCACCCAGCGAAATCACGCCTGCCATTTTGCTATGTTTTAATAATTCACGGATGGCAGAGGATTGCAGGCCCTGCGCGCTGCTGGCGAGTTTGTTTGCAGACATTCTTTACTTACCTTCTTTTTTTATATTGTGCCCAATCTTAGCAGAATATGGGCAATAAATTCCGTTAGCTTAGGCAGCGGCCGCAAATCCTGGCGCCACAGTAAATGCACCGGCCTCGGCGCGGGCGTAAACGCTTCCAGAACCCGAACCAGCCTGCCGCTCGCCAGCTCTTCCGCCACCAGCACTTCCGGTTGCAGCAGAAGTCCCGCCCCGGCTCGCGCCGCCATGCGTAAGCCGTAGCCGTCATTGCATCGTAAGACGGCATCACGCTTCCAGCGCACTTCGCCTTCCACACCCGGCAGCCGCCACTCGTTACGCGCCGTCCATACCGTGTGCGACAGGCACAGGTGATCCACCAGATCGGCTGGCGTTTGCGGCGTACCGTGACGCGCCAGATAATCCGGCGCGGCGCAGATCGTCATGTTGTAGGGACACAGATATTTCGCCACCAGGTCCTCATTACGGATCTCACCGATACGAATGGCCAGATCGACCCCTTCCTCGACCAGATCAACCATTCGGTTGGTGAGATCCAGTTCGATGCGCACTTCCGGGTAACGCTGCAAAAACGTGGCCGTCAGAGGCGCGATAACGCAGCCGCCAAACGAGGTGGGCGCTGTCACGCGCAGGGTGCCGGCGGGTGTGGCTCGCAGGCGCTCAACCGCGTTTTCAGCAATCGAGACCTGCTCCAGCACGCGCCTGGCCTCTTCGAAATAAACGCGTCCGGCGTCGGTCAGGCTCTGGCGACGGGTGTTGCGCTCCAGCAGCCGCGTACCGAGCTGCGATTCCAGCTGCGTAATATACTTCCCGACCATCACCGCCGACATCTCCAGCCGGGCCGCCGCGCCGGTAAAGCTGCCGCTTTCCACCACCGTGATGAACGTCTCCATGCCGCGAAGCTTATCCATATTCCGAACCTCTGGTTAGCAATCTTCTAACATCAACCCAGTTTATCTGAATTTTTATTTATTAAAGAATGAAGGCTCACAACATAAGGAGTCTGCTATGAAAATCGTCATTATTGGTGCCAGCGGTACGGTCGGTCGTGCTGTGACAGATGAGCTAAGCCGTCGTCACGAGGTGATCAGCGTGGGTCGCACGCAGGGCGACCATCAGGTGGATATCACCTCGCAGGCGAGCGTACAGGCGCTGTTCGAAAAGATCGGCCCGGTGGATGCGATTGTCTCCGCCAGCGGTGGGGTACACTTCGGCCCGCTCGCAACCATGACCGACGGCGAGTTCAACCGGGGCTTACAGGATAAGCTGCTGGGGCAGATTCGTCTGGCGCTGACCGGCCAGCACTACCTGAACGAAGGCGGCTCGATTACGCTGATAAGCGGCATTGTGGCTCACGAGCCGATTGCTCAGGGCGTCAATGCCACCACGGTCAATGCGGCGCTGGAAGGGTTTGTGCGCGCCGCAGCCTGTGAACTGCCGCGCGGCATTCGCATTAATCTGATCAGCCCGACGGTGCTGACCGAATCCGCCGAAGCGTACGACGGCTTCTTCCCCGGGTTTGAAAGCGTTCCCGCTGCGACCGTTGCGCAGGCCTACCGCCGCAGCGTGGAAGGGGTACAGAGCGGGCGGGTATATAAAGTCGGCTATTAAGCCTTACGGGCGGCGATCAGCACCAGCATCGGGCGTTCCGCCTCTTCGGCCAGCGCGGGCCAGGCGTCAACCTGCGTCTGCGTTGGTCCCCACTCATTGACTTCGCTTATCGTTAACCCCGCTTTGATCAGTGCGTTAAGCGTGGTGCCCAGCGTGCGGTGGTATTTAATCACCCCGTCCGCCAGCCAGTTGCTGACGCGCTGGCTTTCGTCCTGATAATGGTTCACGCCCCAGAACCGCTCGCCGTTGTCGTCGGTGAGCCAGCCCTGACGGGTGGCGCAGGTATAAATCGGGTGCTCCATCGAGAAGACCAGGCTGCCGCCGGGTTTAAGCGCGCGCTGCACCCTGGCGAATAGCGTGTCCAGTTCCGGCAGATAGTGCAGCGCCAGCGAGCTGTAGACCAGATCGAGGCTATTCGCTTTCAGCGCCAGAGATTCCAGATCGCTAAGCTGATAGTGAATCCGATTGTCATCAGTCAGTTCAGCCGCGCGGGCGAGCATTTTTTCTGAAATATCAACACCCGTGACGTCAGACGCGCCCAGCTCGCGCGCTGCGCGACAGAACCATCCGTAGCCGCAGCCGAGATCGACAACCGCTTTACCGGTTAAATCTGGCAGCATTGCCTTGAGCGCGGGCCACTCCGGCGCGCCGTTCAGGCCCTGAACCGAGCGCGGAAGCTGGGTATAGCCTTCAAAAAATGCCGGGTTGTCGTAGATGTTTTGTGCCATAACGGACTCCTTTATCGCAACAGTGGCGAGGGTAAAGCACCCCTCGCCCGTTGACAACGTATCCGTCTTATAAATCACAGCCTGCGCCGGATTTTCTCCACCATGGCTGTGGTTGAGATCCCGTAGCGGTCATGGAGGGTGGGCAACGCGCCCGCATCAAGGAACGCGTCCGGCAGCGCGACGGTATCGAAATCCACGTTCACGCGGTTGCGCATCAACAGCGACGCGACGGCTTCGCACAACCCGCCTACGCTGCTGTGGTTTTCCGCCACGATGACCAGCCGTCCCGGCTTCGCAGCCTGCGCCAGGATCGTCTCTTCGTCCAGCGGCTTAATGGTGGGCGAGTGCAGCACCGCCACGCTGACGTTATCCTTACGCAGCTGCTTCGCCGCCTCCAGCGCACGCATGGTCATCAGGCCTGAGGCGACGATCAGGACATCGTTCCCCTCTTCCAGCAGCGCAGCTTTGCCAATCTTAAACTGGTAGTTGTACTGGTCCAGCACCACCGGCACCTTGCCGCGCAGCAGGCGCATATAGACAGGGCCATCGTGCGCTGCCATCGCCGGCACCGCCTGTTCGGTGTCGATTGCGTCACAGGGATCGATAATCGTCATGCCCGGAATACCGCGCATAATCGCAATATCTTCCGTCGCCTGGTGGCTCGGCCCGTAACCGGTGGTTAGCCCCGGCAGCGCCGCGCAGATCTTCACGTTCAGGTGCTCTTCAGCAATCACCTGATGGATAAAATCGTAGGCGCGGCGGGTGGCGAAGACGGCATAGGTGGTGGCGAAAGGAATAAAACCCTCTTTCGCCATGCCGCCCGCGGCCCCCATTAACAACTGCTCGGCCATGCCCATCTGAAAGAAGCGTTCCGGGTAGGCCTGAGCGAAAATATGCAGATCGGTGTACTTCGACAGATCCGCAGTCATGCCTACGACCTCCGGTCGCTGTTCCGCCAGCTTCACCAGCGCGTGGCCGAACGGTGCGGCTCGCGTCTCCTGGCCCTCTTCCGCGATAGAGGCAATCATCGCCGACGTGGTTAAACGCGGTTTTTTCTCCGTGGTCTGGCTCATTACAGCACTCCTTCAGGTTTGTTGGCATCCAGCACAGCGAGTGCCTTTTGCCACTCGTCAGCATCCACGCGAATAAAATGGTTCTTGTCACGCTTTTCGAGGAACGGCACGCCCTTGCCCATCAGCGTGTCGCACAAAATGACGCGCGGCTGGTTTTCCGGGTAGCGTTTGGCGTTATCAAACGCCGTTACCAGTGAAGGGACATCGTTGCCGTTGACGCGCTGCACGTACCAGCCGAAGGAGGTCCATTTATCTTCCAGCGGCTCAAAGCCGAGGATCGCGTGCGAGTTGCCATCCGCCTGCTGGCGGTTAATGTCCACCAGCACGATCAGGTTCGACAGGCCGTGATGTGCCGCCGACATCGCAGCTTCCCAGGTTGACCCTTCGTCCAGCTCGCCGTCCGACATGGAGTTAACGACCCATGCCGCGCTCTGCTTACGCTTCAGCCCCAGCGCCATGCCAACGCCAATGCTTAAGCCCTGCCCCAGCGAACCGCCGGAGATCTCCATGCCCGGCGTGTAGGTTGCCATGCCGGACATCGGCAGGCGGCTGTCGTCCGCGCCGTAGGTCTCCAGCTCCTCTTCAGGAACGATCCCCGCTTCAATCAGAGCGGCGTAACAGGCAATGGCGTAGTGGCCGTGAGAGAGCAAAAAACGGTCACGCCCCTCCCACTCCGGCTCGCCCGGCTTAAGGTTCATTCCATGGGTAAACGCGGTGGCCAGCACATCGGCATAGCCCAGCGCCTGCCCGATGTAGCCCTGCCCCTGCACTTCGCCCATGCGCAGCGCGTAGCGGCGAATGCGCCAGGCCGCGGCGGCAACCTGTTGAACTGTGGTATCCGTCATCGTCGTATCTCCTTAATGGATCAGCATCCCGCCGTTCACGTCGAGCGTGATACCGGTGGAGTAAGAAGAGAGGTCGCTGCCGAGGAACAGCGCGGCGCGGGCAATATCCTGCGCGTCTCCGAGGCGGTTAAGCGGAATGCCCGCCAGAATGGACGTTTTCATCTCATCGCTCAGCTTGCCTGCGGTAATGTCCGTCTGGATAAGACCCGGCGTGATGCAGTTTACGCGCACATTGTCGGGCCCCAGCTCACGCGCCATGGCTTTTGCCAGCCCCAGCACACCCGCTTTTGCAGCGCTGTAGTGTGGGCCGCCAAAGATGCCGCCGCCGCGCTGGGCCGATACCGATGAAATGCAGACGATGCTGCCCGACTTTTGCGCGCGCATAGTGGGAATAACCGCCTGGGACATTAGCAGCGTGCCGCGCAGGCTGACGTCAAGCACCGCATCGTAATTTTCGCGTTTGATATCCATCAGCTTGATCGGCTGAGTTATGCCGGCGTTATTCACCAGAATATCGATGCGCCCGTATTTCCCCAGCACCTGCTCAATGGCGGCATTAACCTGTAATTCATTGCTGACGTTCGCCGCAAGGCCCAGATGTTCGTCGCCAAGGCTCGCGGCGGCAGCCCGGCTGGCTTCAGCGTTTAAATCGATAATCACCACTTTCGCACCCTGTTCAGCATATAATTTCGCCGTAGCGAAACCCAAACCGCGTACGGAAGCCGCGCCGGTAATAACGGCGACTTTATTTTTCAGTAGCATACATTTACTCCATTAGGACAAGAGAGATTTAATGTTTTATTTCGGCTCTTCCAGCAGCATAATCATTATTAAGCCAATGGCTGCGCAAATACCGAAATAAATAAACACGGTATTAAAACTACCTGTTTTATCCAGCAGATAACCTGCCAGCATCGGGGAAACAAATCCGCCGAGATTACCGCCGCTATTGATAATGGACGCGGCAATCGGATAGGTTTTACTGTCCGCAACAGCCATTCCATAAGCCGTAAAAGCGGGCCAGCCGATATTCAGACAGAGGCCGACAAAAAATAACCCGACGCAAACCGCGACGGTGCTTTGCGGAATATTCAGCATAATAACCATCATTAAAACGGTGCTGATGGCGGTAAACATCATGGTCGGTTTACGTCGGCGGCCGAGCAGTTTGTCGGAGACGTAGCCGCCAAAAATCGCACCGATAAATCCACCGATGCACGGCATGCTGGCGACCAGCCCCATGCTCATAAACGTAAAGCCTTTCTCTTTCACCAGATAGAGCGGGATCCACGTCAACAGTCCGTACAGCACGCTGACCATCATAAAATAGGCCAGGCAGTCGCCGAGAATATTCTTCGAGGTAAACAGCCCTTTCACCGTGCTTACCGGGGCTAATTCCCGCACGCGGATCAGCCGATCGAGGCGTGCAAAGCCCGGTGAAATCACGATGTTTTCCCGTCTGGCGTCCGGCGTCTCCTGACCGGCGGTAATGGTCTCCAGCTCCGCTTTCGAGACGAATGCGCTCTCGGACGGCTTCGTGCGTACCAGCAGATACCACAGGACGGCAATGACCAGGCCGGGGATCGCAAAGGAGAAGAAGACCCAGCGCCAGCCCCAGGTCATGGCGATCCACACTGCCAGCGGCGGCACGAGGATGGGCGCGAACATGGTGGCGGCGATGTAGACGCCCGTGGCCGTGGCCTTCTCCTTTGGCGGAAACCAGTTATTGATGGTGGAGGCCAGCCCGACCGGGCACGGCCCCTCTGTTAACCCCAGCCCCAGGCGGATACACTTCAGGCCCAGAACCGAGGTTGCGGTGCCCATCAGCCAGGTAAAGGCAGAGAAGCCGAATATCGACAGTGCCACCATGCCGCGAATTCCCTTTTTGGCAATAAAAAAGCCCGCAGGAATTTGGCTCAGGGCGTATCCCAAAAAAAACATGCTGGCGATGGCACCGGCTTCGAAATTATTGATATGAAATTCGTCAATGATAAACGGCAGTACTGCACCAATATTTGTTCGGTCAGCATAGTTAATGGCATAAACAATAAAAATTAATGCCAGCACAACGAAACGGTAATTGGTTTTTTTAGTCTTTATGTAGGGGACAGCTTGTTCTATACGAGACATAACTTACCTCATTATTCGAACACCGTGAGTCGTTTTATTATTGCGTTCAACGTCAATATATCGGCTCACCCATGAAACGCCATTCAATAAAGCTCATTTATTGCTGAGATAAATTTGATTCGCGATACAGCTCAAAAAAATAACATCGGGATAAAATTGCCCGCTCGCAGTCTCAATGTTATGTTTTTTATCAATTATCGTGTAAGGAGTAGGCCATGTCCGCGCAGGATCGCCAGACGTTATCGCTGCCCTCGCTCAGAAATTTGCAGGCGTTTATCGCCGTTGCTAACGCCCTGAGCATCCATCAGGCGGCGGAACAGCTCAACGTCACGCCTTCGGCGGTAAGCCACCAGATCGCGTCGCTGGAATCGTGGCTGGGCAAGAAATTATTTATCCGCAGCGGCAAAGGGGTTCAACTCACCCCGACGGGAGAACAATATCTGCGGGAGGTCTCGGCGGCGATGAGCGCCATCGGGCGCGCCACCGATCAAATCGTGAAAGAAAAAGACAATGCTGTGCTTCGCGTGCACTCTTCCCCCACCTTCGGGCTGTCCTGGCTGTTGCGCCGTCTGGGCAGATTCCGCGCCGAATATCCTGATATCACCATCAATCTCACCTGCTCCTATGAGAACCTACAGTTCGCCAGAGATAATATCGACATTGATATCCGTCACGGTATTCCGGACTGGGACGCCTACCGGGTGATGACCATTAAAAACGACACGCTGGTGGTATTGGCCTCGCCGGACTATGCAGAAGAGCATCCCATCAGCACGCCCGCCGATCTGCTGCAACAGTCGCTTATCTCGTCCACCAGCACTCTGGTGAACTGGGAGAAATGGTTCGCCTGGCACAATATCGACAGGCCCTGGCTTAATTTCAGCCTCAGCTTCGACCGCTCCTACATGAGCTTTGAAGCGGCGCGCATGGGGCTTGGGTTTATTCTGGAGAGCAAAATGATGGCTACCGATCACCTGAAGGATGGCTCGCTGGTGCAGGTGCTGCCTGATGAAATGGGTATCGCCATCAACGCGCACCATCTGGTGATGCCGCACATGAACGAACGCGCGTGGAAGATCCAGCAGTTCGTCGAGTGGATTGACCGTGAGTTGCGATTGTCGGGGTATCACCTGTAGCGATACCCCAACGTGGCGTCAGGCGACCGTGCCCCAGACCAGATTCCCCTTGTGGAACGTCGCGGTGCGCGGAGAAATGCGCGCCACCGCCTCGGCGGAACAGGAGGCGTCAACCAGCACAAAGCTGGCGTCGTCCTGCGCTTTAGGCCACACGCGCTCACCTTTGTCGTTCAGCGGCAGCACGTCGCCGGTGGCGATGCCCAGCGCCCGCGAAAGCGTCTGCTCGTTCGGGCGAATATAGAGCTGGGCGTAGAGGTTGGCTTTCTCCAGCATGTCCCCCAGACCGTACGGCGACCAGTGGTCGATCACGCTGTCGGTACCGGTCATGACAAACACGCCTTTATCACGTAACTGCTTCAGCGGCATGTGCAGGGTGCCAATCGGCACGGTCGAGGCGATGGTTACCTGCTGTGCCGCCATGCGGGTGGCGATCTCATCCACCTGCTGTTCGTTAAGCGTGGCCAGCGCGAAGGCGTGGCTGATGGTCAGCTTCCCCTTCAGCGCCGGCGTTTTCTCCACGGTTTCTACCATGTAGTTCACCGCCGCCACGCCCGCCGGGCTGGTTTCATGCAGGTGAATATCCACCCCTTTGTCGTAATCCAGCGCAATCTGGAACATGGTATCTAGCGATTTCTCCATCGCGCCGTCGACGCTGGTTGGGTCCAGCCCGCCCACATAATGCGCCCCCGCCTGCATCGCCTCGCGCATCAGCTTTTCAGAATTCGACAGCAGCAGGCCGTGCTGCGGGAAGGCAACGATTTCGCAGTCAAAGCCTGCGCCCCGGCGCGCCAGTACCGCCTGCAAATTTTCCAGGTTTTTCAGGCCGGAAACCGGCTCTATGTTGCAGTGGCTGCGGGCGATGGTGGACCCTTTGGACTGGATCAGGTCGATCAGCTTTTCGGCGCGTTCTTGCGTGTAGGGCTGTAACTCCGGCAGCAGCTTCTGCTCCAGGCGGATCATGTCCTGAATGGTGGTGCCCGCCGGACGGTTCAGGGAGCGCCACGGGCCGCCGTAGAAGGTTTTATCCAGGTGAATGTGCATGTCGCGCATCGCCGGAAGCATCAGCTTTTTACCCGCGTCGTAGTGCGGCAGGGTCGCGTCGGCGTGGCTGCCGTTATCGCGCAGGGCGACGATTTTCCCGTCTTTGATCTCCAGCGTTTTCAGCTCGGTGCGGGTGCTTGTCGCCACGCTGCCGTCGTAGTTAAACCCGGCTTCCAGCAGCACGTTGTCGAGATAGTAATGTTTTGCGGTGATGTTCATCGGTTTACCCGTCTCGCAGGTTGCCTTTACAGAATCGGCAGCATACGCGACGGAACCCGTGGCGCCAAACAGCGCGCAGGCAGTAACCATTTTGCCGCTCTGGCTGATAAACTCGCGGCGGCTTTTATTCTCACTCATCTTATCTTCCTTCATTAATAATATGGGTACCCGTTTCACCGCGCAGCGCTGCGGGCAGGCAGTCCGGCGAGGTGATGATTACGCGCCTGCCGCCATGGCGTAAAAATTCCAGCGAAGCGACGATTTTTGGCAACATGCTACCTGCCGGGAAGTGGCCTTCATCCATGTAGCGCGTCATCTGCGCCACGTTGACGGTATCCAGCGCCTGCTGGTTCGGCTTGCCGAAGTTCACGCACACTTTCTCCACGCCGGTGGTGATCACCAGCACGTCGGCGCGGATCTCGCGCGCCAGCAGCGCGGTGGAGAGATCTTTATCGATAACCGCATCCACGCTCTGGTAATCGCCCTGTTCACTGCGCACCACGGGAATGCCTCCACCGCCCGCGCCGATGACCACAAAACCTTTCTGCGTTAGCGCCTTAATCGCATCCGCCTCGACGATGCGCCGCGGCTGGGGCGAGGCCACCACGCGGCGATAGCCCCGGCCTGAATCCTCGACAAAATGCCAGTCCGGGTGCGCGAGCTGTAGCTCGTCGCGCTGCGCCTCGCTGAAGAACGCGCCGATCGGTTTTGTCGGGTGCGTAAAGCCGGGATCGTTTTTATCCACCTCCACCTGGGTGACGACCGTGACCGCCTTTTGCTCGCCACGCGCCGCCAGGCGGTTGTTGAGCGCCTGCTGGATCAGGTAGCCGATGCCGCCCTGGGTATCCGCCACGCAGTTTGCCAGCGGGGTCAGCGGCAGCCCTTCCCGCTCGTGGGCGATTTCGGCGCGGCGCAGATCCAGCCCCACCTGCGGGCCATTGCCATGGGTGAGCACGATGTCATAGTCCGAGGCCAGCATTTCGAGCACCGACTCAGCCACCGCTTTGACCGCCTGCGCCTGATGCTCAATCGACTGGCTGGCGTTGTCTTTGATAATGCTGTTGCCGCCGATGGCGACGACCATAAGCTCTTTCATTTTGTTTCCTTTAGAAGGTGCGTTCTGGTGCCCTCACCCCGGCCCTCTCCCACAGGGAGAGGGGGATTAACAGAGGTATCCAGCACATGCTTCACCACAAACATCCCGCCCATCATCAGGTAGGCCGTGACAAACATCAGGGAACTGCCCTCGGCAAAGCCCACCACCGGGGCGTGGATCACGCCAAACAGCGCCAGCAGCGCGCCTCCTGCGGCGGCGACGGCCCCGCGCAGCGGTTTGTTGATAATGGCGAAGATGGCGATACAGCCCCAGAGCATGCTGGCGAGCGGCGCGCCGTTGCCGAGATGCATCAGGCCTTCGTAGTAGATCCCCTTGCTGTGCAGCACGTCGGTGCCGATTTTCGCCGCGCTGGTCCCCGCGGCGCTCATCACGCTGTTCATCATGGTCAGCGCCCAGTTGGCGATCCACGGGAACAGGCAGATGAAGATAACGGGCACCTCCACTTTCGGGGTTTCCCTCACCACCTGGTTGGCGGTGACGACGCCGATAAACACCAGAATCGGCACGATGGCGGTCATCGGTATGATGGCGAGCATAAAGGCCCCCAGCCCGAACAGCGGCACGATGAACATGGTCACGCCGGACGCCAGGGTGTAGCCGATGCTGGCGCCCATCGCTTTCCAGCCAGGATGGCCGACGTAGACCGTGACCGGGAACGGATTGCCCATCAGGCAGCCGAGCATCGAGGCCAGACCGTTCGCCAGCATTACCTTGCGGGTCGGGTATTCATCCCCTGCCGCGTGGGCGCTTTCGATGTTCTCCAGGTCAAAGATGTAGTTCGCCAGCCCCAGCGGTACGGCGGACGCCAGATACGGCAGCGCGTGCGGCAGCCCCTGCATAAAGCTGTCCACGTGCACTTCCGGCGGGTTAAAGCCGAAGGATGACATGGACGCTTTAATGGCATCCGGGCTTTGCAGGCCGGAGATCCACGCAAGTAGAGTACCGGCAATTAACAACAGCAGGCCGGTCGGGATACGGGCGAAAATCGGCTTTTTACCGAACCAGTTAATGAAGATCAGCAGCAGGACGATAAACGATACGGTCGGCGCTTCGAACGCCTGCAACATCGGGTTCATCGCCAGCAGCAGCAAGCCAAGACCGGACAGGCACGACAGCAGCACGGTACGCGGGATCATCTTGCGAATGGTTTCCCCAAGGAAGGAACCGCCCGCGAGGATCATCGCTTCCACAAAGCACCACACCAGGCCAATCTGAATCGCGAAATCCGCATCGCCGGTTTGCTGGTAAACCGGCATTAAGACCAGGAAGGTCACGGTAAAAATCGACGGCGCGCTCGGGCCGGACGGCAACGCGGTGACGTCCGTTCGTCCGGTAGCGCGCGCCATTTGCAGGCCAAACCACGTATAGCAAAGACTCGCCACCAGCACCGCCAGCCCGAAGGCTGGCGCGATGCGTCCATAAACAATCTCCTTCGGGATGCCGACGACAAAAATGAGCAACCCCATCATGGTCAGCAAATTGGTCAGGTTGTTGGTCATCAACCCGAAATAAGCTGCCCAGTCACCTCTTTTCCACTCCAGTTTCATGTTTTTCATGGATGCATGCCTTATAAAAAGTAGCGATCGCGGAAGGTCAACAGCGCCTTTTCAAAACAGCTAAACGGCGGGTGAACGATGCCCGCCCCAATCATGCCGATCCCGGCGTCCTTGTGGGCAATGGCGGTATTGATGACCGGCAGAATGCCGCTGCCCGCAACCTTCGTGATGTCGATGGCGGTCGGGATCCCCATAAAGGAGAGCAGCGGAATGGTGACGTTCGGGTTTTCGCCGAGGGTGATTTCGCGCATCTGGCGAGAAAAATCGATGGCTTCCTCCACCGTGCCGCCCACCAGTGCCACGATTGCCGGGGCCGTCGCCATCGCAAAGCCGCCGATGCCGTAGGTTTCGGTGATGGCGCTGTCGCCGATATCCAGCCCGGAGTCTTGCGGCTTATAGCCCGCGAACATCGGACCGATCACCTGCTGCGCCGGGCCGGTGAACCACTGCCCCGGCAGGCCAGAAACGCGCAGGCCGAACTCGTAGCCGTTGCGCGCCATGGTGGTGACGACGGTGCTGTACTCAATGCCGTGGGCAGCATCCAGCGCGGCCTTACACATCGCCATCCACGTCGGACCGGAGAAATAGTCGCTGCTGGCGACAAACTCGAACACTTCACGCTGCTGCGCCACCGAATAGCCCGCCTGGATCAGCCCCGGCGTCAGCGCCTGAATAAGCAGCGTGGTGCCCGCGTTGTTGCGGTTGTGGCACTCGTCGCCCATGTGCAGCGCCTGGGCCAGCATCAGGCGCAGGTCGATTTCGCCGATAATGTTCATGGCGTCGCGCAGCATCGGGCCGAGCACGTCGCACATCCAGTTCAGGCGCTCGATCACGCTCTGGTCGTTGGCCCCCATGCGCAGGATCTTCGCCATCTGCTCGCTGAGGTTGGTGAAGGCGCGGTTGCCGTAAGTTTTGTTCTCAACGATGTGCATAAACATCGACGCGGAGGTGACGCCCGCCATAGAGCCCACACAGTCGTGCTCGTGGCACGGCGAGAAGGTGATGTCGCCTGACGCCGCCAGCCTTGCGGCGTCCTCCAGATCCGTCGCCAGCCCTTCAAACACCAGCGCGCCGGTAACCGCGCCTTTCATCGCCCCGCACATGTTTTCCCAGGTAACTGGCGGACCGGCGTGCAGAATGGTCGTGCGGGTCATGCCCGGCACCACGTTGATGGCCTGGTCATAGCCCACCAGCACCGGATGGGACTGAATAATCCGCTCCAGGGCAATTTTGTTCGCGGCGGCAATTTTCTTCGCCAGCGGTTTTTCCGCCAGCTGGTCGAGCGCTTCAACAACCTGCATATTGCCCTGCCCCGGCGGCGTCCAGTCGAGCTGGGTCACGGGAACGTGCTGCTTTTTGAGGTCGTCGCTGAACATCGCAATGCCGACGTTAATGACGTTTAGCGGCTGGTTGAATAAAGTGGTCATTATGCTTTCTCCCCTTTGCAGACAAATTCGCGTGCCAGTAATCCGGTGTTGGTGCTGCTGCTGGCCCAGATGACGCCTGCGTCGGTCAGCAGCTGGCACTGCTGCGCCAGCGACTGCGGATCCTGATCGGTGCCGAGCACGTAGCCGAGAATTTCCAGCGGACGGTTGTCGGCGTTCGCGATCGCCTGTGCCTCTTTGATCGCCTCGATCATCACCCCCACCGGATCGTCGTGCGCGCCAAAGCCCAGCACGAAGTCCATCACGATGACGCCCACCTGCGGATCGCGCGCCTCCTGTAGCAGGCGGCTGATGCGGTTGGTCGGGTCGATCATTGGGTGTGGCTTGCCGTTGGTGAAATCATCGTCACCGAAATCAAGGAAGGTGTGGGCCTGGCTGACGCTGATATCTTTCAGACGCCTGGCCGGGTCCGGCTGGATGTTGCTGTAAACATCGTCAAACTTCTCCAGCGCGGCAAACATCGCTTCGTCGCACAGGGTGCCGCCGCAGAACAGGCCGCGAATGTATTTCTGCTGCGACGTCAGGCGGGTGCGTACCTCTTCGATCAGCGGCCAGTTGAGCGGATGTAAATCCAGGTCGTCTTTTTTAATGCCGGTAAGCAGCACCGCTTTCAGGGCCGCCTCTTTGGTGCCACGAGCAAACTGCAAACCGTCTTCATCGGCAGGCGGTTCGTTGCGGCCCAGGAAGCACACAACTACAGGCTTGCGGCAGGCGCGTGCCCGGGCCAGCACCTTCTCAGCCACCGCGGGTGCTGGCGGTTTGGAGATGAGCGCTATCACCCGAGTCGCGTCGTCCGCCTCCAGCATGTCGATGGCGTCGAGCATCATCAGGCCGCCGATCTTCTCGCTAAGATCGCGCCCGCCGGTGCCGATCAACTGCGACACGCCGCCGCCGAACTCATGAATGCGCACGCTCAGCTCCTGGCTGCCGGTACCGGAGGCGCCAACGATGCCAATCGGCCCGCGACGCACCGTGTTGGCGAAGCACAGCCCCGCGCCGTTGATAATGGCGGTGCCGCAGTCTGGCCCCATCATCAGCAGACCCTTTTCATGCGCCAACTGCTTCAGCGCCAGCTCGTCGTCGAGCGATACGTTATCGGAGAAAAGCATCACGTTAAGATCGTTTTCCAGCGCCTGACGCGCTTCCCGGGCGGCGAAGGTGCCGTTGACGGAAATCACCGCCAGGTTGCTGTCCGGACGATGGGTTTTGGCGCTGGCAATCGACGCGTAGCGTGCTTCATGGGAGCCCGTGCGCTCTTTACGCGTGAACAGCGCTTCAATGGCGGCCAGGGTTTCATCATTTGCCGCGTCGCCTTTAATCACGATCATCAGGTCGCCATTTTTCGCGTCCGCTAATTCCGGCGTTAATAGCCCGAGGTTTTTTAATACGCCTTTGTTCATTTCCGTCGCCATCGCCACAAACGCCTGCTCGACGCCCGGCAATTTATTGGCTTTGGTGGAAACCGACATTAAGGAAACCGAATCGAAATACGTATTCTTTTTTATGACGATTTTGGTTGGCATTATTTTCACCTGTTTAAGATAAAAGGGGGCCGCCGTCGTGCTAAATGCACGTCGGTAACAATGCGTTTTTTCAGTAACGGCCAGCCAGGGGAAGGCTGACCGAATGCGCTACGCGCCTGCCGCCAGCAGCAGGTCTGCGATCGCGTTGAAGCCTTTTTCCCGCGCCAGTTCGAGCGGGGTTTTGCCGTATTTATCGGTCATGTGCGGGTTCGCGCCGTGATCCAGCAGCAGCTTCACAATTTCTTGCTGCTTTGCGCCGCCGTCGTTTAATACGATGGCCTCCAGCAACGGCGTCCAGCCGACAAAATTGGTGTGGTTGACGTTGATGTCGGTTTTTTCCAGCAGCTCACGCACGATTTCAACGTGCCCTTTTTCACTGGCAGGGGTAATGCCCACGCCGCCAAAGCGCGTCAGACGGTCGAGATCCGGATCCGCCGGAAGGAGAATGCGCAGCAGGGTTAAATCATTGGTCAGGCAGCTGATCAGGAAGGGGTTAAAACAGGTCTGGTCCTGTTTATCAATATCCGCCCCGGCGGCAATTAAAAATTCCACACAGGCGTAATGCTTTTTCAGGCTGGCAATAATAATGGCGGTTCTTT
Organism: Enterobacter cloacae complex sp. SHL022; assembly: GCF_049237785.1. NCBI lineage: Bacteria > Pseudomonadati > Pseudomonadota > Gammaproteobacteria > Enterobacterales > Enterobacteriaceae > Enterobacter > Enterobacter cloacae complex sp. SHL022. Next base: position 91,968 of record NZ_JBMKJH010000002.1, read on the forward strand.
TCTGGCGGTTGGTTACGTTAATATCCACGCCTTTTTCCAGGCAGGCTTTTAGCGCGTCGATATTGCCCTCTTCTGCCGCCAGCAGAAATTCTGTAACCAGTGCAGTTGCAGACATATTCAGACTCCCTATGTTTCACTTCTGATGACCTGAGAATAGCAACAGCCTGGTCATAAAAGAATCCGCTTAAAAATGATTCATCGACACGCAATTCATTGTTGAGTTAAATTCAACGGTCCGGCAGAAACGTGCGTCTGTGCAACCTTTTTCTTATGTTTTACCGCTTTTACACGCTTCAGGCTGCATTATCCTTATGGCTGAAAAAGCCTTACACAGCGCGGCCCTACGTAAAAATACAGAACTGTGACCAACATCAACTATGATGTAACGCCAGTGTTAAAATATGTTCAAAACTGATGGTCACCAGGAGCCATAATATGAATTCCATCTTTACCGAAGAGAATTTGCTGGCCTTCACCACCGCGGCACGTTTTGGCAGTTTTAGCAAAGCGGCTGCCGAGCTGGGCGTAACCACCTCGGCAATCAGTTACACCATCAAACGCATGGAGACCGGCCTGGACGTGGTGCTGTTTGTACGCAACACGCGCAGCATTGAGCTGACCGAATCCGGTTTTTATTTTTATCGTAAAGCGACCGACCTGCTGAATGACTTTCATGCCATCAAGCGCGGGATTGATACCATTTCTCAGGGCATTGAGACGCGAGTGCGCATCTGCATAAATCAGCTTTTGTATACGCCACGCCATACCGCGCGTTTGCTCCAGGTGCTGAAAAAACAGTTTCCCACCTGCCAGATCACGGTGACGACCGAGGTGTATAACGGCGTCTGGGATTCCATCATTAATAATCAGGCCAATATCGCCATTGGCGCGCCGGATACGCTGCTGGACGGCGGCGGCATTGATTATACCGAGATAGGCGCGATCCGCTGGGTATTTGCCATCGCGCCCACGCATCCGCTGGCGTTCGCCCCGGAGCCCATCTCCGAAAGTCAGCTGCGTCTGTATCCCAATATCATGGTCGAGGATACCGCGCATACCATCAATAAGAAGGTGGGCTGGCTGCTTCACGGTCAGGAGGCGATTCTGGTGCCGGACTTCAACACGAAATGCCAGTGTCAGATCCTGGGGGAAGGTATTGGATTTTTACCGGAATACATGACGCGTGAGGCGGTGGAGGATGGGCTGCTGGTAACGCGGCGAATCAATAATCCGCGCCAGGATTCGCGCATGCTGCTCGCCACGCAGCATGCGGCGACCGGTCAGGTCACGCGCTGGATAAAACAGCAATTTGGCCCCGAAGGCGTGCTGACCCGGATCTACAGTGACTTACTGTGGCGTACCTAGCTCTTCGTCTGAACCCAAAATGCGTGGATAAGACCGGGGAAGTAGCCCAGGATGGTCAGAAGGATATTCAGAATAAACGCCCAGCCCAGCCCCTTGCCAAGCAGCACGCCCAGCGGCGGGAGAATAATCGTAAAAACAACGCGCCAAAAACCCATAAATAACTCCGTGCAAGCTAACCAATTGAAAATTATAAAAGACACTTCTCTAAGCGTAGCCAGTTTACGGGTAACTGCCATTCGTCTCTCGCGCTTTTACCTGCCTTTACCCTCTTTACACTGGCTTAAACCCGGCCTTAAATGCTCTACTGTTTTGAAATTGACCGTAAGGAAACATAATGTCTCTTCCTCTTATTTCGCCGCAGCAGGCAAACGCGCTTATTGCTGAAGGCGCCAAACTTATCGATATTCGCGACCCCGACGAGTATGCCCGCGAGCATATTCCGGCGGCGCACTCCATTCCGCTGGATTCGTTACCCGGCGGGCTTAACGCGGCGCCGGGAGAAACGGTGATTTTCCACTGTCAGTCCGGCGCACGAACCTCAAACAATGCTGCTCGTCTGGCGCAGGCAGCATCCCCTGCGAACGCCTGTGTGGTTGAGGGAGGCATTCAGGGCTGGAAACAGGCCGGACTGCTGACCGTTGAAGATCGATCGCAGCCGCTTCCGCTGATGCGTCAGGTGCAGATCGCTGCCGGGCTGCTGATCCTCTGCGGCGTGGTGTTGGGTTACAGCGTCTCCAGCGGTTTTTTCCTGCTGAGCGGTTTTGTGGGCGCCGGGCTGCTGTTCGCCGGAGTGACAGGTTTTTGCGGTATGGCGCGACTTCTGAAAGTGATGCCGTGGAACCGACGTACCTGATAAGGAGTATCTGAAAGATTAGGCTGTACCCCGTCCCGGACGTGGGCTATGGTGAAGATCATGACAATGATGAGGAGGTGCTATGTTTTCTGTCGGTGATTATGTCCAACCGCGTCAGGGCGGTCCGAAACTGAAAGTGCTCGAAGTGAATGGTGAAAACATTGTGGCCGTGCAGGCCAGCGATGAGCAGGGCGAGAAATATCACCTGAAAGCGGCGGACGTAGTTCTGTACTCCGAAGAAGGTGACTTTGGCGTCTGCTAAGTCAATAATCGGGCGGAATACACCGCCCGAATAATCATCAGATCAGGAAATCGTCCAGCGATTTACCGTTTGCCAGTGCGGTCGCAATTGGCTTTGGCGTACGTCCCTGACCGGTCCAGGTTTTTTCTTCACCGTTCGCGTCAATAAAACGATATTTCGCCGCACGCGCTTTACGTTTTTTCGTCGGCTGACCCGCCTGCGCCAGGTCACTGCCTAACAGATCGCTCGGAGAAATACCGTCAGCTTTCATCAGTTCCAGCAGAGCATTAATTTTATCCTGCTGTTCAGCGCGTTGACGCTCTAATTCAGCCTGCTCGCTGCGTTTTTCTTCAGTGACAATCCGGAATTTTTCCAGCACTTCTTCCAGAACATCCATGGATAATTCACGTGCCAGCGCCCGGAGGGTACGAATATTATTAAGATTCTGTAACGTTAAAGCCATAATAATGAAAAACCTTTCTTCGTGTGTATAACATAAATCAGGCAACAGAATAATTGATTTTGGTTCTGATATCTACCCACCCTGACGTTTTGACATTATTGTAAATGTTTTAGAATATCCCGTAAATATAACCCTGAAATATATGTCTGTTTTAAAGCGTAATATACCGCCCTTCCCCAGGCCAAAAAACCCTGTTTTAAACCGTTCAAAAAGCCGCCTCCAAAATCCCACACAACAAAGGTTTCACACGCGCATAGATAATCTAATTCATTGATATATTTCACTAAAATAGGCACGAGGAGAGAAAATAACGAAGCGCGCAAAAAACGCACAATGTTAGAGAATTTTATGGCTAAAGCGCCAGTAAATAAAAATTAATCACTACTTGTTAGTTAAAAGTCAGAGAGATACGCTATACACTCAAAACAAACCAACCTAAAGCACTAAAGGCTGCAGGTAAAACGCCACTTTTTTGTCCTGTTCGAGGAGTTCAGACATGTTCTCACCGCAGTCTCGCCTGCGCCATGCGGTAGCGGATACGTTCGCGATGGTCGTTTACTGTTCCGTCGTGAATATGCTGATTGAAATTTTCCTGTCGGGAATGTCCTTTGAGCAATCTCTCTCGTCGCGCCTGGTGGCCATTCCGGTGAATATCATGATCGCCTGGCCGTACGGCCTGTACCGCGATGCAGTGATGCGTTTAGCCCGGCGTATTAGCCCGGCGGGTTGGGTAAAAAACCTGGCGGACGTGCTGGCTTACGTGACGTTCCAGTCCCCGGTGTATGTGTTTATTTTGCTGACGGTGGGCGCAGACTGGCATCAAATCGCCGCTGCGGTAAGTTCAAATATCGTGGTATCCATGCTGATGGGTGCGGTGTACGGTTACTTTCTTGACTACTGCCGCCGCCTGTTCAAAGTCAGCCCTTATAGCCAGGCAAAAGCGTAAGGTAAGGCGACTGGCTCATGCCAGTCGCAGAGTTATTGTACGTCGCCAAACAGCCCTTTCAGGAATCGCTCCAGCGCCATACGCGAGCTGAAACCGTGCGGAATACCATAATGTTCATGCGTCTCGCCGCCTAAATAGAGCGGAAATTGCTGATAATGATCGCAGGTTTTAATATCCGAGGCGGGCTCAGCAAATGACAGGCTTCTGTCTTTGAGTGTCGGGTGAATAATGAGAGCAGTACGCCCCATTCTTGCTTCACGGTTGACGTAAACATAATTCTCACCACGGCGATATCCGTATGCTTTTGATGTTACCTCATCCATGGTGAACCCTTCTTTTTCAAGAACGCGCGCCACCTCATCGGGTCGTAAATACATATCTTTTCCTCATTATCATTCCTGCCCGGCAACCTTACAGTATTCAGCATTAGCAGGGCTTTCAGAATATTCCATAAACTGCCCGATAAGCCGTGACTCGCTTCAGATATTACATTTCTGGACTAAACTAAACGGGAACACAAATTATGGAGGATCGTATGTTTAACAGACCGAACCGAAACGATATTAATGACGACACACAGGATATTCGTAACGATGTCAGCCAATTAGCGGACACGCTGGAAGCCGTATTGAAATCCTGGGGCTCTGACGCGAAGGACGAAGCAGATGCCGCGAAACGTAAGGCTCAGTCTCTGCTGCGTGAAACGCGGGCAAGGATGAATGGCCGCTCACGTACCACTCAGGCGGCCTGCGACATGGCCAGCTGCGCCACCACCTTCGTACGTGAAAAACCGCTTTGTACGCTGGGAACGGTCGCGGCGGTCGGGATTTTTGTCGGCGCCCTGCTTAGTCTGCGTAAGTAAGCGCGCGTTCTTAGCCCCGGTAGCCTCAGGCGCCGGGGCTTTTCTTTGTCTGACAACCTGAAAAAACCGTACAGCCCGCCCTGCCCCGCCAGGCTCATCATCGGGGCCTTATTAATCTGAATTTCCCATATCTTGTGTGGTTGAAACTTATATAAACTACATCTAGTATCCCCTTTAGTAAGACACACACAATATGACGCGTTTACTCGCGCCGTCCTCTCATTCTAAATGGAAATGCGAATCATGAGCATTATTATTTACACTCGTAACGATTGTGTTCAGTGCCACGCCACGAAACGGGCGATGGAGAGCCGCGGCGTGGCATTTGAGATGGTCAATATTGATCAGGTGCCCGATGCGGCAGACACCCTGCGGGCGCAGGGTTTCCGTCAGCTTCCGGTTGTGGTTGCCGGCGACACCAGCTGGTCTGGCTTCCGTCCGGACATGATCAACCGCCTTGCCGCTCAGGGCGTCAGTGCATGAGCACGCTGGTCTACTTTTCCAGCAGCTCGGAAAACACGCTTCGGTTTATGGAGCGTCTCGGGCTGCCCGCGATACGCATTCCGCTGAACGAGCGGGAGCGTATTCAGGTAGACGAACCCTACATTCTGGTGGTGCCCAGCTATGGCGGTGGCGGCACCGCAGGGGCTGTGCCTCGTCAGGTGATCCGCTTTCTGAACGATCCCCATAACCGACAGCTTATTCGCGGCGTGATCGCCGCAGGCAATCGCAACTTCGGCGAGGCCTTTGCCCGCGCCGGGGATGTCATCTCTCAAAAATGCGGCGTGCCGTATCTCTATCGTTTTGAACTGATGGGGACACAGCAGGACGTAGAGAACGTGCGTAAAGGAGTGAACGAATTTTGGCAACGACAACCGCAGAGCGCGTGATTCAGGCAACGCCGGATTACCACGCATTAAACGCCATGCTAAACCTCTATGACCGGGAGGGGCGCATTCAGTTTGATAAAGATCGTGAGGCGGTGGACGCCTTTTTTGCCGCTCATGTGCGCCCGAACAGCATCGTTTTTGGCAGCCAGCAGGAACGTCTCGACTGGCTGGTAAAAGAGGGTTATTACGAAGAGCGTGTCCTGACCCGCTACGACCGCGCCTTCGTGGTGGCATTGTTTGAACGGGCGCACGCCAGCGGTTTTCGCTTCCAGACGTTTCTCGGCGCGTGGAAGTATTACACCAGCTACACCCTGAAAACCTTTGACGGCAAACGCTATTTAGAAAGCTTTGAAGATCGGGTGGTGATGGTGGCGCTGACGCTGGCGCAGGGCGATGAAGTGCTGGCCGAAAGTCTCACGGAGGAGATCCTCTCCGGCCGCTTCCAGCCCGCCACGCCAACGTTCCTTAACTGCGGGAAAGCCCAGCGCGGCGAGCTGGTCTCCTGCTTCCTGCTGCGTATTGAAGACAATATGGAGTCGATTGGCCGTGCGGTAAATTCGGCGCTACAGCTTTCGAAACGCGGCGGCGGTGTGGCATTTCTGCTTTCGAACCTGCGGGAAGCGGGCGCGCCGATTAAGCGCATCGAAAATCAGTCCTCCGGCGTCATCCCGGTGATGAAGATGCTGGAAGATGCCTTTTCGTACGCCAACCAGCTTGGCGCGCGTCAGGGCGCGGGTGCGGTTTATCTGCACGCGCACCACCCGGACATTCTGCGTTTTCTGGATACCAAACGTGAAAACGCCGATGAAAAGATCCGCATTAAAACCCTGTCGCTCGGCGTGGTGATCCCGGATATCACGTTTAAGCTGGCTAAAGAGAATGCCGACATGGCGCTCTTCTCACCGTATGATGTTGAGCGGATTTACGGCAAAGCCTTTGGCGACGTGGCGATAAGCGAGCTGTACGACGAGCTGGTGGCCGACGATCGCATTCGTAAAAAAACCATCAACGCCCGGGATTTCTTCCAGACGCTGGCTGAAATTCAGTTTGAATCCGGTTATCCGTACATCATGTACGAGGATACGGTGAACCGCGCCAACCCGATTGGCGGGCGCATCAACATGAGCAATCTGTGCTCGGAGATTTTGCAAGTCAACAGCGCGTCCAGCTACGACGAGAACCTCGACTACGCGGACGTGGGCAAGGATATCTCCTGTAACCTCGGGTCGCTGAATATTGCCCACACCATGGACTCTCCCGATTTTGGCCGCACGGTAGAGACCGCCATTCGCGGACTGACGGCGGTATCAGACATGAGCCACATCCGCAGCGTACCGTCTATTGAAGCGGGCAACGCCGCGTCGCATGCCATCGGCCTTGGGCAGATGAACCTGCACGGCTATCTGGCGCGGGAGGGCATCGCCTACGGCAGCCCCGAAGGGCTGGATTTCACCAACCTTTATTTCTACACCGTCACCTGGCATGCGGTGCATACCTCGATGATGCTGGCGCGCGAACGCCACCAGCGGTTCGCAGGCTTTGAGCAGTCCCGCTACGCCAGCGGAGAGTATTTCAGCCAGTATCTGGAAGGCGACTGGCAGCCGAAAACCGAAAAAGTACGCGCGCTGTTTGCCCGCGCTGGCATCACCCTGCCGACGCGTGAGATGTGGCAACAGCTGCGTGAAGAGGTGATGCGCTACGGCATTTATAACCAGAACCTTCAGGCGGTGCCGCCAACCGGCTCCATTTCCTATATCAATCACGCCACGTCGAGCATCCACCCCATCGTGTCGAAGATTGAAATCCGTAAGGAAGGCAAAACCGGGCGCGTCTACTACCCTGCCCCGTTTATGACCAATGAGAATCTGGCTCTGTACCAGGACGCCTATGAAATTGGCCCGGAAAAGATCATTGATACCTACGCCGAGGCGACTAAACATGTGGATCAGGGGCTGTCGCTGACGCTCTTCTTCCCGGACACCGCCACCACGCGGGATATCAACAAAGCGCAGATCTACGCCTGGAAGAAAGGCATCAAAACGCTGTACTACATTCGCCTGCGCCAGCTCGCGCTGGAAGGCACCGAAATTGAAGGCTGCGTGTCCTGCGCGCTGTAAGGAGAAAGGATGAAACTGTCACGCGTAAGCGCCGTTAACTGGAACAAAATTCAGGATGATAAAGACCTGGAGGTATGGAACCGCCTGACCAGCAACTTCTGGCTGCCGGAAAAGGTGCCGCTCTCCAACGATATTCCGGCCTGGCAAACTCTGAGCCATGCCGAGCAGCAGCTGACAATCCGCGTCTTCACCGGCCTGACGCTGCTGGACACCATTCAGAATACCGTGGGTGCGCCCGCGCTGATGAGTGATGCGCTGACCCCGCACGAGGAGGCGGTAATGTCGAATATCAGCTTTATGGAGGCGGTGCATGCCCGCTCTTACAGCTCGATTTTCTCCACTCTGTGCCAGACCAGGGACGTGGACGCCGCCTACGCCTGGAGTGAAGAGAGCGCGTCATTGCAGCGCAAGGCAGATCTGGTGCTGGAATATTACCGGGCCGACGAGCCGCTGAAGAAGAAGATCGCCAGCGTATTCCTGGAATCTTTCCTCTTCTATTCCGGCTTCTGGCTGCCTATGTACTGGTCGAGCCGGGGCAAGCTCACCAACACCGCCGATTTGATTCGCCTCATCATCCGCGATGAAGCGGTACACGGGTATTACATCGGCTATAAGTACCAGAAAGGACTGGAGAAAGTCACCCCGGAAAAACGCGAGGAACTCAAAGGTTTTGCCCTCGATTTACTGATGGATCTGTATGACAACGAGCTGAGTTATACCGAGGAGCTGTACGCCGGAACGGGCTGGGAAGAGGACGTAAAAGCCTTCCTCTGCTACAACGCCAACAAGGCGCTGATGAACCTGGGCTACGAAGCGTTATTCCCACCGGAAATGGCGGAAGTGAACCCGGCGATCCTCGCGGCGCTGTCGCCCAACGCCGATGAAAACCACGACTTCTTTTCCGGGTCCGGCTCGTCGTACGTGATGGGTAAAGCGGTGGAGACGCAAGACGAGGACTGGGATTTTTAATGAATGAATTAACGTTCATTAATTAACTCTGCATTTCATTATTTTCAGCCGAATATTCCACTACGTACTACACTGTAATTTCCCCGTCATATTCGCCTGAATCACACCGATTCAGGCGAAATTTCCCCATGCAGCAGCAAAAAATTGAGAAAAATTCAAACCGCCCTCAGCCCTTTATTCATGGGAAATTCAGCCGTTTCGCTTGCGGCAAAATTCTGGCCTTCGGCTGGCCCAGGGTTGTCTCAGATTCTGAGTATGTTAGGGTAATGCCAGTTAACTATTTACCATGGTAATCATATCGACATAAACAAATAACAGGACACTCTCTATTGCATGGCAATTAAATTAGAAGTGAAAAATCTTTATAAAGTATTTGGCGAGCACCCGCAGCGTGCTTTCAAATATATTGAGAAAGGCCTTTCGAAAGAGCAAATTCTGGAAAAAACCGGGCTATCGCTTGGCGTTAAAGACGCCAGTCTGGCCATTGAAGAAGGCGAGATTTTTGTCATCATGGGATTATCCGGTTCGGGTAAATCCACTATGGTTCGCCTTCTCAATCGCCTGATTGAACCCACCCGCGGACAGGTGCTGATTGACGGCGTTGATATCGCCAGAATATCAGACGCGGAACTCCGCGAGGTGCGCAGAAAGAAAATTGCGATGGTGTTTCAGTCATTTGCACTGATGCCGCACATGACGGTACTCGATAATACCGCCTTTGGCATGGAGTTAGCCGGTATCCCCGCTCAGGAACGTCAGGAAAAAGCCCTTGATGCACTGCGTCAGGTCGGGCTGGAAAATTATGCTCATGCGTATCCGGATGAACTCTCCGGCGGTATGCGTCAGCGTGTGGGATTAGCGCGCGCATTAGCGATTAATCCGGATATTTTATTAATGGACGAAGCCTTCTCGGCGCTCGATCCCTTAATTCGCACCGAGATGCAGGATGAGCTGGTAAAATTACAGGCCAAACATCAGCGCACCATTGTTTTTATTTCTCACGATTTGGATGAAGCCATGCGTATTGGTGACCGTATCGCCATTATGCAAAATGGTGAAGTGGTGCAGGTCGGCACACCGGATGAAATTCTCAATAATCCGGCGAATGATTATGTGCGCACCTTCTTTCGCGGCGTGGATATTAGCCACGTATTCAGTGCGAAAGATATTGCCCGTCGAACACCAAACGGCATTATTCGAAAAACGCCAGGTTTTGGTCCGCGCTCCGCGCTGAAGCTGTTGCAGGACGAAGACCGTGAATACGGTTATCTGGTTGAACGCGGCAATAAATTTGTCGGCGTTGTCTCCATCGACTCCCTGAAAACCGCCCTGAGCGAAAACCAGGGAATCGATGCAGCGTTGATTGACGCTCCGCTTGCCGTGGACGCCGAAACGCCGCTCAGCGAGTTGCTCTCTCACGTGGGTCAGGCGCCGTGCGCCGTGCCGGTCGTCGGTGAAGAACAACAGTACGTTGGCATCATCTCAAAACGGATGCTGCTACAGGCTTTAGATCGCGAGGGGACAAACAATGGCTGATCAATCAAACCCATGGGGCACCACTGAAGCAGCGGACAGCGCGGCGCAATCTGCCGATGCGTGGGGTTCGACGCCTGCGCCTGCCGATGGCGGCGGCGCGGCAGACTGGCTCAACAGCGCACCAGCGCCTGCCCCAGAGCATTTCAATATTATGGATCCGTTCCACAAGACGCTGATCCCGCTGGATAGCTGGGTAACGGAGGGGATTGACTGGGTCGTTACCCACTTCCGTCCGGTGTTCCAGGGGATCCGCATCCCGGTGGATTACATCCTGAACGGCTTCCAGCAGCTGATGCTGGGCATGCCCGCGCCGGTGGCGATTATCCTGTTCTCGCTGATCGCATGGCAGTTCGGCAGCGCGGGTATGGGGATCGCCACGCTGATCTCCCTGATTGCCATCGGCGCGATTGGCGCGTGGTCTCAGGCGATGATCACCCTGGCGCTGGTGCTGACCGCCCTGCTGTTCTGCGTGGTGATCGGCCTGCCGATGGGGATCTGGCTGGCGCGCAGCCCCCGGGCCGCGAAAATTATCCGCCCGCTGCTGGATGCGATGCAGACCACGCCAGCGTTCGTTTACCTGGTGCCTATCGTGATGCTGTTCGGCATCGGTAACGTACCGGGGGTGGTCGTGACCATTATCTTCGCCCTTCCGCCAATTATTCGTCTGACCATTCTGGGCATTAACCAGGTGCCTGCGGATCTGATAGAGGCATCGCGCTCGTTCGGCGCCAGCCCGCGTCAGATGCTGTTTAAGGTTCAGCTTCCGCTGGCGATGCCGACCATTATGGCAGGTGTTAACCAGACGCTGATGCTGGCGCTGTCGATGGTGGTGATCGCCTCAATGATTGCCGTTGGCGGGTTAGGTCAGATGGTACTGCGCGGCATTGGCCGTCTCGATATGGGGCTGGCGACCGTCGGCGGCGTCGGGATTGTGATCCTCGCCATCATTCTTGACCGCCTGACCCAGGCTGTCGGTCGTGATTCACGCAGTCGCGGCAACCGTCGCTGGTACACCACCGGCCCTGTCGGGTTACTCACCCGCCCATTCACAAAATAAGGAACAACGATGCGACATAACGTACTTTTTGCCACAGCGTTTGCGACCCTTGTCTCCACCAGCGCAGTTGCCGCTGACCTGCCGGGCAAAGGCATTACCGTGCAGCCGGTGCAGAGCACCATTTCGGAAGAGTCCTTCCAGACCCAGATTGTCAGCCGTGCGCTGGAGAAACTGGGCTATACGGTGAATACCGCCAGCGAAGTGGATTACAACGTGGGCTATACCTCCATTGCCTCCGGCGATGCCACCTTTACCGCCGTGAACTGGCAGCCGCTGCACGACGATATGTATGCCGCCGCAGGCGGTGACAAGAAATTCTACCGTGAAAGCACCTTTGTGACCGGCGCTGCGCAGGGATATTTGATCGACAAGAAAACCGCCGATAAGTATCACATCACCAATATTGAACAGCTGAAAGATCCGAAGATCGCCAAACTCTTTGATACCAACGGTGACGGTAAAGCCGACATGATGGGCTGCTCGCCGGGCTGGGGCTGTGAAGCGGTGATTAACCACCAGAACAAAGCCTTCGATCTGGCTAAGACCGTCGACGTGAGCCACGGCAATTACTCTGCGATGATGGCCGACACCATCGCCCGCTTTAAAGAAGGCAAGCCAGTGATCTACTACACCTGGACGCCGTACTGGGTGAGCGACGTGCTGAAGCCGGGCAAAGACGTGGTGTGGTTGCAGGTGCCCTTCTCTTCCCTGCCGGGCGAGCAGAAAGATATCGACACCAAACTGCCAAATGGCATGAACTATGGCTTCCCGGTGAATACCATGCATATCGTGGCGAACAAAGCCTGGGCCGAGAAAAACCCTGCGGCGGCGAAGCTGTTCTCGGTGATGAAACTGCCGCTGGCTGACATTAACGCCCAGAACGCGATGATGCACGCGGGTAAATCATCCGAAGCAGATATCAAAGGCCACGTGGATGGCTGGATCAAAGCCCACCAGCAGCAGTTCGATGGCTGGGTGAAAGAGGCGCTTGAGGCGCAGAAGTAAGGTACTTTCCCCTCACCCCAGCCCTCTCCCGAAGGGAGAGGGTGTTAGCGTTCTCTCTCCCTTCGGGAGAGGGTTAGGGTGAGGGGCTTAACCGCACAAACACACACATAACAATTCCCCAACATTCACCACCATTGGTTATTATGTTTCCGGAAAAATAATCACTTAACTCACGATTCCTGAAACTAATGACAAAAACAACTCAAGGGCTTAGCCCCGCACTCATCCTTTTAATGTCCGTGGCAACGGGTCTGGCCGTCGCCAGCAACTATTACGCACAACCACTGCTCGACACCATCGCACGCGCCTTCGATCTTTCAGCCAGCTCCGCCGGCTTTATTGTCACCGCAGCACAGCTCGGCTATGCGGTTGGGCTGCTGTTCCTGGTGCCATTAGGCGATATGTTTGAGCGCCGGATGCTTATCGTCTCCATGACGCTGCTGGCGGCGGGCGGAATGTTGATCACCGCCAGCAGCCAGTCGTTAACGATGATGATTATCGGCACCGCGCTGACGGGGCTGTTCTCGGTGGTGGCGCAAATTCTGGTTCCCCTCGCCGCGACGCTGGCTTCCCCGGAAAAACGCGGCAAAGTGGTCGGTACTATCATGAGCGGCCTGCTGCTGGGCATCCTGCTGGCGCGAACCGTTGCCGGGCTGCTGGCGAGCCTCGGCGGCTGGCGCACCGTTTACTGGGTGGCGAGCGTGCTGATGGTTATCATGGCGCTGGCCCTGTGGCGCGGCCTGCCAAAGGTGAAGCAGGAAAATCACCTGAACTATCCGCAGCTCCTCGCCTCCGTTTTCAGCCTCTTCACCCGGGATAAACTCCTGCGCACGCGCGCCATTCTGGGGTGTCTCACCTTCGCCAACTTCAGCATCTTATGGACGTCGATGGCGTTTCTGCTCGCCGCGCCACCGTTTAACTACTCAGAAGGCGTGATTGGCCTGTTCGGGCTGGCAGGCGCGGCTGGCGCACTGGGCGCGCGCCCGGCGGGTGGGCTGGCCGATAAAGGTAAATCTCATATGACCACCTCCGCAGGGCTGGTTTTACTCCTGCTCTCCTGGGCGGCCATCTGGTACGGACACGTCTCCGTGCTGGCGCTGATTGTCGGTATTCTGGTGCTAGACCTCACCGTGCAGGGCGTACACATCACCAACCAGACCGTGATTTACCGCGTGAAGCCGGACGCCCGTAACCGTCTGACGGCCGGGTACATGACCAGCTACTTTATCGGCGGCGCGGCGGGCTCGCTCATCTCAGCCTCCGCCTGGCAGCATGCGGGCTGGACGGGAGTGTGCGCCATCGGCGCCATCGTCGCGGCGATAAATCTGCTGGTATGGTGGCGCGGCTATCACCGTCAGGAAGCAATTCACTAAGTTTTACATTGCTTTGGGTCCCCTGGGGTGTAAAGGGGGCCTGCATCTGTTAAGGTAACAGCAATCATTTATCCCAGAAATTTTATTGTGGGTGACATATTTACTACCGGCATGAATAGTTCAGACCCCTGTCCTCACATCCCCTCTTTCGCGGGTACACACCCCACACTCTCTGTGCTCACCGGGTCACGGATTTACCCGGCGCTTTCTGATGGTGACATACGTTTGGCGGATATAACCGCACAAATAATTCATTTACATTATTTGTCACTGTCGTTACTATATCGGCTGTAATTAATGAGGTTATGCCCAAAATGGATAGTTCGTTTACGCCCATTGAACAAATGCTTAAGTTCCGCGCCAGTCGTCATGAGGACTTCCCGTATCAGGAAATTCTGCTGACCCGCCTGTGCATGCACATGCAGGGTAAGCTGCTGGAAAATCGTAACAAGATGCTGAAAGCGCAAGGGATTAACGAGACGTTGTTTATGGCGTTGATTACGCTGGAGTCTCAGGAAAATCACAGCATTCAGCCATCGGAACTGAGCTGTGCGCTGGGGTCATCCCGTACCAATGCAACCCGTATCGCGGATGAACTGGAAAAGCGCGGCTGGATTGAACGACGTGAAAGCGATAACGATCGCCGCTGCCTGCATCTGCAACTGACCGAGAAAGGTCACGAATTCTTGCGCGAAGTGCTGCCACCGCAGCACAACTGCCTGCACCAGCTCTGGTCTGCCCTCAGCACCGCCGAGCGCGACCAGCTTGAGCATATTACTCGCAAGCTGCTCACCCGTCTGGACCAGATGGATGAAGATGGCGTCATCCTTGAGGCGCTGCGCTAACGCGACGATCCGCTCAACATTCCAGATTGCTAAAAAGAAAAACTGACAGGCCAGCACGTGAAACTGCTGGCCTTTCTGACAACAGGTCGGCTCAGCCGATGTGAAAATAAAAAGATCGTGGAGAACAACAATGAGCGCAAATGCGGAGAACACCCCCCCGCAGCAACCGGTCAACAAAAAGGGCAAACGTAAGAGCGCCCTTATTCTGCTGACCTTGCTCTTTATTATTATTGCCGTGGCATATGGGATCTATTGGTTTTTAGTCTTGCGTCATGTTGAAGAGACAGACGATGCATACGTGGCAGGGAATCAGGTTCAAATCATGGCCCAGGTGTCAGGCAGCGTGACGAAAGTCTGGGCTGATAACACCGACTTTGTGAAAAAAGGCGATGTGCTGGTCACGCTCGATCCAACCGACGCCCAACAGGCCTTTGAAAAAGCACAGACGGCGCTGGCCTCCAGCGTTCGCCAGACCCGCCAGCTGATGATCAACAGCAAGCAGCTTCAGGCCAATATCGACGTGCAGAAAACGGCGCTGGCTCAGGCGCAGAGCGACCTCAATCGTCGTGTTCCTCTCGGCACCGCCAACCTGATTGGCCGTGAAGAGTTGCAGCACGCCCGCGATGCGGTGGCCAGCGCACAGGCGCAGCTGGACGTGGCGATCCAACAGTACAACGCTAATCAGGCGATGGTGCTGGGTACTTCTCTGGAAAACCAGCCGGCGGTGAAACAGGCGGCGACCGAAGTGCGTAACGCGTGGCTTGCCCTGCAACGTACCAAAATCGTCAGCCCGATGACCGGCTACGTTTCCCGTCGTTCCGTACAGCCAGGGGCGCAGATTAGCACCACCACGCCGCTGATGGCGGTCGTTCCGGCGAACAATCTGTGGGTCGATGCGAACTTCAAAGAGACCCAACTGGCGCATATGCGTATCGGCCAAACCGCAACCGTGGTCAGCGATATTTACGGCGATGACATCAAGTACACCGGGAAAGTGGTCGGTCTGGACATGGGGACCGGCAGCGCGTTTAGCCTGCTGCCTGCACAGAACGCCACCGGCAACTGGATCAAAGTGGTACAGCGCTTGCCTGTGCGTATCGAACTGGATCCTAAGCAGCTGGCAGACCATCCGCTGCGAATTGGCCTTTCCACGCTGGTGACGGTCGATACCGCCAACCGCGACGGTCAGATCCTCGCAAGCCAGGTGCGCAGTACGCCAGCTTATGAAAGTAACGCCCGTGAAATTAGCCTCGATCCGGTCAATAAGCTGATCGATGACATCGTGAAGGCAAACGCCGGTTAAGCCGAAGGTGAGCGTTATGCAACAGCAAAAGCCGCAAAAACCGCTGGAGGGGGCGCAACTGGTCATTATGACCATTGCGCTGTCGCTGGCGACATTCATGCAGGTGCTGGACTCCACCATCGCAAACGTGGCGATCCCTACGATCGCCGGGAACCTTGGCTCATCGCTGAGCCAGGGGACCTGGGTCATTACCTCGTTCGGGGTGGCGAACGCCATCTCCATTCCCATCACCGGCTGGCTGGCGAAGCGCGTCGGTGAAGTGAAGCTGTTCCTTTGGTCGACGATCCTGTTCGTGCTGGCCTCCTGGGCCTGCGGCATGTCCAGCAGCCTGACGATGCTGATTTTCTTCCGCGTCATCCAGGGGATTGTCGCCGGGCCGTTGATTCCGCTGTCTCAGAGTTTGCTGCTGAACAACTATCCGCCCGCCAAACGCTCCATCGCGCTCGCGCTGTGGTCGATGACGGTGATCGTCGCTCCGATTTGCGGGCCAATCCTCGGCGGCTATATCAGCGATAACTATCACTGGGGCTGGATCTTCTTCATCAACGTGCCCATCGGTGCGCTGGTGGTACTGATGACGCTACAGTCTCTGCGTGGTCGCGAAACGCGGACCGAACAGCGGCGGATCGACGGCATCGGACTGGCACTGCTGGTTGTCGGCATCGGCAGCCTGCAAATCATGCTCGACCGCGGTAAAGAGCTGGACTGGTTCGCCTCTACGGAAATCATCGTACTGACGGTGGTCGCTGTGGTGGCCATCAGCTTCCTGATTGTCTGGGAGCTGACGGACGATAACCCGATAGTCGACCTCTCGTTGTTTAAATCGCGAAACTTCACCATCGGCTGCCTGTGTATCAGCCTCGCCTATATGCTCTACTTCGGCGCGATTGTTCTGCTGCCGCAGCTGTTGCAGGAGGTGTACGGCTATACCGCAACCTGGGCGGGGCTGGCCTCCGCGCCGGTGGGGTTAATTCCGGTTCTGCTGTCGCCGATTATTGGCCGTTTCGCCCATAAGCTCGACATGCGCAGGCTGGTGACGTTCAGCTTCATCATGTACGCCGTGTGCTTCTACTGGCGCGCGTATACGTTTGAACCGGGAATGGACTTTGGCGCCTCCGCGTGGCCACAGTTTATTCAGGGCTTCGCCGTAGCGTGCTTCTTCATGCCGCTAACCACCATTACGCTTTCCGGCTTGCCGCCTGAGCGGATGGCGGCGGCATCGAGCCTGTCGAACTTCACCCGTACGCTGGCGGGCTCCATCGGGACATCGATCACCACCACGCTGTGGACCAACCGGGAATCGATGCACCATGCTCAACTCACCGAAGCGGTGAACCCGTTCAACCCTAACGCTCAGCAGATGTATAGCCAGCTTGAGGGGATGGGGATGACGGAGCAGCAGGCGTCCGGCTGGCTTGCCCAGCAGATCACCAACCAGGGGCTGATTATCTCGGCAAACGAGATTTTCTGGATATCGGCGGGGATCTTTATCGTCCTGCTGGGGCTGGTGTGGTTTGCCAAACCACCGTTTGGGGCCGGTAGCGGGGGCGGTGGGGCGCATTAGCCCTCATTACAGGACGCCTTACCCGGCCTACGATCGTAGGCCCGGTAAGCGCAGCGCCACCGGGCAACTTCTACGGTTGTCCAAAACGCGACAGCGATTGTCAGTTCCGATAAAGCAGCGCGCCTGAAATCGATTCACGATAGTGAAAAGACAACAGGAGCGCACCATGCTGAACACACCCGCCGACAAATACCAGCCTTACCCCACCCTTTCGTTGCCCGACCGCCGCTGGCCGGAGCAGATTATCACCTGCGCCCCGCGCTGGCTCTCGACCGACTTACGCGACGGTAACCAGGCGCTGGCCGAGCCGATGGACAGCGCGCGCAAGCTGCAATTCTGGGATCTGCTGCTGACCTGCGGGTTTAAAGAAATAGAAGTCGCCTTCCCGTCCGCCTCGCAGACGGACTTTAATTTTGTACGTCAGCTGATTGAGGAGAACCGCATCCCGGATGACGTCACCATTCAGGTGTTAACGCAGGCGCGGGACGATCTTATCCATCGCACTTTCGACTCCCTGCGCGGCGCGAAGCAGGCCACCGTTCACCTGTATAACGCTACCGCCCCGCTGTTCCGCCGTCTGGTATTCGGCATGGAGAAAGCGCAAATCGTCGAGCTGGCGACGCGCGCGACGCGCCTGATTCGTCAGCTGTGTGAAGAGAACCCTGACACCCGCTGGCAGTACGAATACTCCCCGGAAACCTTCTGCTTTACCGAACCGGAGTTTGCGCTGGAGATTTGTGAAGCCGTGGCGGAGATCTGGCAGCCGTGCGCGGCGCGTCCGATGATCGTCAACCTGCCCGCTACCGTCGAAGTGAGCACGCCGAACGTCTATGCTGACCAGATCGAGTATTTCTGCCGCCACTTCAGCCGCCGCAGTGACGTCTGTATCAGCGTACATCCGCATAACGATCGCGGAACGGGCGTCGCCAGCGCGGAGCTGGCCGTCATGGCCGGGGCTGACCGCGTGGAGGGCTGCCTGTTTGGCAACGGTGAGCGCACGGGCAACGTCTGCCTGGTGACGCTGGCGATGAACCTCTACAGCCAGGGCATTAGCCCGAATCTGGATTTCAGCGATATGAATCGGGTGGTTGAAACGGTAGAAACCTGCAACCAGCTGCCCGTCCATCCGCGCCATCCGTGGGCGGGTCGTCTGGCTTACACCGCCTTCTCCGGCTCGCACCAGGATGCCATCAAGAAAGGTTTCGATGCCCGTAAGCCTGGCGAACGTTGGGAGATGCCCTATCTGCCCGTCGACCCGCAGGATATTGGCTGTACCTATGAAGCGGTGATCCGCGTGAACAGCCAGTCAGGAAAAAGCGGAAGCGCCTGGCTTATTGAGCAAAACCACGGCCTGAAATTGCCTCGCGCCCTGCAACAGGATTTTAGCCAGCACGTGCAGCAGGAAACGGATAACCATGGAAAAGAGATGACGCAGAATGCGCTCTGGCAGCTGTTCCGCGCCCGTTACGGCCTGGTGGCGAGCCCGCCATTAGCGCTGCAATCGTACCGCAGCGACAGCCAGCAGGACGGCCAGCTGCGGCTGACGGCAAGCGTCGCCACGCATGGGGGCACCCGCCAGCTGGAAGGCCAGGGAAACGGTTTGCTCTCCGCCGCCGCTCACGGCTTAAGCCGCTGGATCAACGCGTCGTTTGTGATCAAGGATTATCACGAACATACGTTAGGCGAACGCAGCGACAGCCGCTCGGTGGCCTATATCCGCTGCCTGTTCCAGGATGGGACCAGCCGCTGGGGCGTGGGCATCGACAGCGACGTGGCACGCGCGTCGATTCAGGCGCTTTTTAACGCGGTCAGTCGTTCCTGAAGTAATCGCTGGGTGAGAGACCCATAACCCGGCGAAACATTGCCGTAAAGGCGCTGTGGCTGCCATACCCCAGATCCAGCGCCACGCGTAATACCGGCTGGCCCTGCGCCAGCCGCACTAAGGCTTCCAGCAGTCGCGCCCTTCTCACCCATTCGCCGTAGCTCAGGCCTGTCTGCTGCTGAAAATGACGGTTCAGCGTGCGTTCGCTCATCCCCACAATACCTGCGGCCTGGGCGCTGCTCCAGCTTTCTCCCGGGGCCATTCGAATCTGCTGGCAGAGATGGCGCAGCGCTTCGCTTTCCGGCTCGGGCAGGTGAAACGGCAGCACCGGCATGAGACGAATTTCATCGAGGATCAGCTCATAAACACGTTCATCGCGGCTTCCGGGTGCGTAAGATTCAGGAAGCGTAAGGGAGGTCAGGATCAGCTCGCGCAGCAGGGGCGAGATCTGCACGATCTGGCAGGTCGCCGGGAGATCGGCGCGCGCCAGCGGGTCGATAAACAGCGTGCGGGCGGCAACGTTGCCGGTGATGCGCAGGGCGTGCTGCGTACCCGCAGGTAGCCAGACGCCGCGACCGGGCGGCACCACCCAGCAGCCGGATGCGGTATCCACCCGCACGACGCCGGTGAGGCTGTGCAGGAGCTGCGCGCAGTCGTGCTGATGCCACGGCTCGCTGTCGCCATGAGCATAATCATGCGAAAACGGCACAAGCGGGCGATGGGTAAAGGAGAAGGTGGTGGTTGTCGTCATCAGGATTGTAGGCCCGGTCAGCGAAGCGCCACCGGGCATCCACAGGCACGATACTAAATGTGCAGTTCCTGAAGTTTTTCTTTTGGCAGGGCCAGCTCGTCGTTGCTGTTTACACGAACATCACGTTCGATGATATGACGGGCAATCTCCTGAGCTTCTTCCAGAGAGTGCATCTGGTAAGTGCCGCACTGGTAAACGTTCAGCTCAGGGATCTGGTTCTGCTCTTTCACCTTCAGCACGTCTTCCATTGCTGCTTTCCACGCATCCGCGACGCGTTTTTCTTCAGGCTGACCAATCAGGCTCATGTAGAAACCGGTGCGGCAGCCCATCGGAGAGATATCGATGATCTCCACGCCGTTGCCGTTCAGGTGGTCGCGCATGAATCCGGCGAACAGGTGTTCCAGCGTGTGAATGCCTTTCTCTGGCATCACTTCTTTATTCGGCACGCAGAAGCGCAGGTCGAAAACGGTGATCGTGTCGCCGTGCGGCGTGTTCATGGTCTTCGCCACGCGGACTGCTGGTGCTTCCATACGGGTATGGTCGACAGTAAAGCTATCTAATAACGGCATACGTCACCTCCGATAGTGATTTTTTTTAAAATAAACTGAACTCTTCTACAGAATGCGCGTCTGAGTATATGAAAGACGCGCATTTGTTATCATCATCCCTGAATTCAGAGATGTATATTTTGGCCACAGCGATGTGGCCTTTTTCTTTTGGTTCAGGCCTGCTTCGCCAGAAACGCCTCAAACGACTCAGTATCTGCCGCTTCGACCTCTTTCTGACGCACAACCGACGCATCGCGCTCTGCCACAAAATCCGCTTCGCTCAGGATCTCTAACGGCTCCTGCATCAGCATCTCACGGTACTCCGCTGAGAGTGAACGCCCTGTGCCACCAATTCCCTGCTCAATCATAGAACGCAGAATACGTGCTGAGAATGTCAGTTCCGGGTTATCAAAGCTTTCAACCAGTTCGTCGCAGACCTTCTGGTAAGCTTCGCCGCCGTACACGCTATCCAGCGTCTGGGCTACGCGCTTCAGGTCATGGAACAGATCCTTCCCTACCTTAGACAGTGGGAACTGAGCCGTTTCACAGCCAATACCTAACGTCAGGCCCGGCTTGCGCCCTTCCAGAATCACGCGATTCCAGTTGGCACGGGTACACAGCAGTTCGTCGGAACTCATTTCCGGCGCATCCGCCAGTACGCACCAGACCATAAACAGGTCAAGGAAACGAACCTGCTGCTCGTCAACGCCAATCGGTGAGAACGGGTTGATATCCAGCGAGCGCACTTCAATGTATTCGATCCCGCCGCGCTGTAGCGCATCCGACGGCGTTTCACCGCTGCGCGTCACGCGCTTCGGACGAATCGGCGCATACAGTTCATTTTCAATCTGCAACACGTTGGTGTTAATTTGCAGGCGTTTGCCGTCTTTTTCGAGGCCGATTTTTTCGTACTCTTCCGACGGGGTTTTTATCGCCCGCTTCAAGCCTGCCACATATTCGTGCAGATCGTTAAACGTAATTCCGAGATTGCTTTGCGATTTATTGGTATAGCCAAGGTCGCTCAGGCGCAGGGAGGTCGCGTATGGCAGGTAATACATGCCACATTCGGTCTTCTCGAACGGTAGCGTGGTCGGTTTCCCTTGCAGGAACGATGAACAGATAGCCGGGGACGCGCCGAACAGATACGGAATAACCCAGCCAAAACGGTAGTAGTTGCGGATCAGGCGGAAGTAGCCCGCGGAGATCGCTTCTTTATCCGTTTCACCGCACTTCGCCTGCCAGAACGCCATCGGCAGAGAAAAGTTGTAGTGCACGCCAGAGATCGTCTGCATCAATGCGCCGTAGCGGTTTTTCAGTCCTTCGCGATACAGCGTTTTCAGCCGACCAATATTCGAGGTGCCGTACTGCGCCAGCTCGATATCCTGCCCCTGCTCGATATAGCACGGCATGCTGAGCGGCCACATACGCTCGTCGCCGAGGTTGCGGGCGGTGAAGCGATGCACGTCGCGCATGATCGTCAGCATATGATCAATATCACCGTCTACTGGCGTGATGAACTCCAGCAGCGCTTCGGCGAAATCGGTTGTGATCCATTTATGTGTCAGCGCCGAGCCTAACGCCTTCGGGTGTCCCGTAGTCGCTAAGCTACCATCCGCATTTACGCGCAGCGTTTCGCGCTCAAGCCCACGCTGAATCCCCTTCAGTGCCTGAGGGTGATTTTCCAGCCAGGCCAGCGCCTGTGATACGTCCGGGATCAATTTGACCTCCCGCCTGTCAAAAAATTGTCACTCAGCATAATTGTAATGGTTGACGATTGAAGGTCGCGAATTCATTCCACCAATTAGTGCCACCACGTCATACCCTGTAGTGTTACCCATGCCAGTAAAACATAGCGTAACGCCTTGCCAAGGCACAAAAAAAAGAGCACCGGTCCCCAGGAGATGCGCATCCATCCCGCCAGCAGACACAGTAAATCGCCTATTACAGGCATCCAGCTTAATAACAGCGTGGCAGCGCCATAGCGTTTTAGCCAGCCCACTGCCTTTTCCTGCCAGCGAGATTTTTCGCGTAGCGGAAAGAAACGTCCAAGAATAACGTTAGTCAGCCCTCCAAGGCTATTACCCATTGTTGCTATTAAGACCAGCAACCAGGGCTGACTTACGCCGGACAACAGCATCGCCACCAGCACCACTTCCGAATTCCCCGGTAAGAGGGTGGAGCTTAAAAAACTGCTGGCGAATAATGAAGCGAGTGACAGCGCGTCACTCACAGTAAGCGAACGTCCACCGCCGCCATTCCGGCATCACGCGCGGCCTGAATGCCAAAATCAGCATCTTCGAACACCACGCATTTTGCAGGTGGAACACCCATTAATTCTGCACAGAGCAGGAAGGTATCCGGTGCGGGTTTGTGATGTTTAACATGATCGGCGGCAACGACGGCAGAAAAATAGTGGCGCAGGCCAAGGTGATTGAGTAGCGCTTCAGCAATCGCGCTCTCGCTGCCCGTACCGACAGACATAGGACGACGGCCGTGCCACTCCTTGACGACGTCAATGAGTGGTAAAGGCTGCACGGTGTCTAACAGTATGGCTTTTACCGCGTCGGTTTTTTCACGCGCGAGCTGATGAGGGTCGAGATCGGCCTGATTCAGCTCAATCACGGCCTGTGCGATACGCCAGGTGGGCGATCCGTTGAGGGCAATCATCGCCTGTAAATCGAAACGCATACCGTAACGGCCCAGGACTTCGGTCCAGGCCTGACGATGCGTGGGTTCGGTATCCAGGAGGGTGCCGTCCATGTCGAAGATCAAACCGTCATACTGTGCGTACATCGTGCTCTCGCTAAACGATTAACAAAGCATTACTTTATCGTAAAAGGGGATTTTTGTCGCTGACAGAGAGCGTGATTGCTGACGAAACGTCGAAGGAATGAACAAAGAAGGAGAAGATGGTGCATCCGGGAGGATTACTCGGCTTACGCCTCGCCCTGCGGGCCGTTGCTAAAGCAACGTTATCCTCCCTGGTGCTTGCGATTAACTCGCAGACCTTAAAACAACAGCATCGCTGTTATCCAGGAGAATATGGTGCATCCGGGAGGATTCGAACCTCCGACCGCTCGGTTCGTAGCCGAGTACTCTATCCAGCTGAGCTACGGATGCATCGGGATTTACTACTGTTACTGCTGATACTCGGTATCGCTTCAAAAGCAACACAAAGTAAAATATGGTGCATCCGGGAGGATTCGAACCTCCGACCGCTCGGTTCGTAGCCGAGTACTCTATCCAGCTGAGCTACGGATGCATCGGGATTTACTGCTGTACTTCTCGATACTCATATCACTTCAAAAGCAATATGAAGTAAAAAATGGTGCATCCGGGAGGATTCGAACCTCCGACCGCTCGGTTCGTAGCCGAGTACTCTATCCAGCTGAGCTACGGATGCATCGGGATTTACTACTGTACTGCTCGATATTCATATCACTTCGAAAGCAATATGAAGTAATAGATGGTGCATCCGGGAGGATTCGAACCTCCGACCGCTCGGTTCGTAGCCGAGTACTCTATCCAGCTGAGCTACGGATGCATCGGGATTTACTACTGTACTGCTCGATATTCATATCACTTCGAAAGCAATATGAAGTAATAGATGGTGCATCCGGGAGGATTCGAACCTCCGACCGCTCGGTTCGTAGCCGAGTACTCTATCCAGCTGAGCTACGGATGCAAAATGGCGGTGAGGCGGGGATTCGAACCCCGGATGCAGCTTTTGACCGCATACTCCCTTAGCAGGGGAGCGCCTTCAGCCTCTCGGCCACCTCACCACACAACGCCTCTTTCGAGTGCTTCGAGCAACTCGTTAAGAGCTTCTCGTCGCTGCGTGGCGCATATATTACTTTCTGGGACTTATAAGTCAAACAATTTTCCACATGCTTTTTTCGTTTGCACAATTCGCACGCAATTCGCATGTAAAAGCCGCAAAGAGAGTGTTTTATAAGCGGATTTTGCAGACATCTTCACAGAATTCTGTTGAGAGAAGCGCGTCATTTGGATGAGATAAGGTTATGAGAGTGGTCAAAAACGAAGCGTTTGAAATAGAACGGTAACTTTATGCAGGAAAAATAACAGGAGGGTTGCGTCTCGCCCGACAGCGAGACGCGACAATATCAGTAACTGGACTGCTGGGATTTTTCAGCCTGGATACGCTGGTAGATCTCTTCACGGTGGACAGATACTTCTTTAGGAGCGTTAACACCAATACGTACCTGGTTACCCTTTACCCCTAAAACTGTCACGGTGACCTCATCCCCAATCATGAGGGTCTCACCAACTCGACGAGTCAGAATCAGCATTCTTTGCTCCTTGAAAGATTAAAAGAGTCGGGTCTCTTGTATCCCGGCATTATCCATCATATAACGCCAAAAAGTAAGCGATGACAAACACGTAAAGTGTAAGCAGTCACGGCATCACATTCTGTTAAACGTAAGTTTAGCCGATATACACAAACTCAACCTGACTTTATCGTTATCGATAGCGCAGTGAGCAAGACGCCATAACGTTACCGCTATGGCGTCTGCTTGTGCTTTGTAGTTATTACAGTTTCGCGCTTACCCAGCTTTCAACGCTGGCTAATGCCGCGGGAAGTGCCGCCGCATCCGTTCCACCGGCTTGCGCCATGTCCGGACGACCGCCACCTTTGCCACCCACCTGCTGGGCGACCATGCCAATCAGTTCCCCTGCTTTGACACGATCCGTCACATCCTTAGAGACGCCCGCAATCAGAGAAACCTTACCCTCTGCGACCGTTGCCAGCACGATAACCGTCGAACCAAGCTGGTTCTTCAGATCGTCGACCATGGTACGCAGCATCTTAGGCTCAACGCCCGCCAGATCGCTGACCAGCAGTTTGACGCCCTTAATGTCTACCGCTTTGCTGGAGAGGTTTGCGCTCTCCTGCGCCGCAGCCTGTTCTTTCAGCTGCTGGAGTTCTTTTTCCAGCTGACGGGTACGATCCAGCGCGACACGCACTTTTTCGCCCAGGTTCTGGCTATCGCCTTTCAGCAGCTGCGCGATCTCGTGTAGCTGGTCGCTCTGCGCATGCAGGCTGGCAATTGCGCCTTCCCCGGTCACCGCCTCAATACGACGCACGCCTGCCGCCGTCCCCGACTCGGAAACGATGCGGAACAAGCCGATGTCACCGGTGCGGGATGCGTGAGTACCGCCACACAGTTCGGTAGAGAAGTCGCCCATGCTCAGCACGCGAACGCGGTCGTCATATTTCTCGCCAAACAGCGCCATCGCACCTTTCTTCTTCGCTGCCTCGAGATCCATGATGTGGGTTTCGATTGGCAGGTTACGGCGGATCTGGGCATTCACCAGGTCTTCCACCGCACGAATTTCAGATGGCTTCATCGCTTCAAAATGTGAGAAGTCGAAACGCAGCACTTTGTCATTAACCAGAGAACCTTTCTGTGCAACGTGCGTACCCAGCACTTCGCGCAGGGCTGCGTGCATCAGGTGGGTTGCCGAGTGGTTCAGACGAATGCGCGCGCGGCGAGCTTCGTCAACGTTGGCCTGAACGCCCTCGCCCACTTTCAGAGAACCGGAAACCAGTTTGCCCTGGTGACCAATCGCCTGACCGTATTTCTGGGTATCGCTTACGCTGAAGCTGAAGCCATTGCCTTTCAGTTCGCCTTTATCGCCAACCTGACCGCCCGATTCCGCATAGAACGGCGTTTTATCCAGGATAACAACCGCGTCCTGACCCGCGCTAATGCTGTCTACGGCTTTACCGTCAACAAACAGCGCGGTTACGTTGCTGGTCAGGGCCAGCTCTTCGTAGCCTTTAAATTCAGACGCGCTATCAACGCGGATCATCGCGTTGTAGTCTGCGCCAAAACCGCTGGATTCACGCGCACGACGACGCTGCTCTTCCATTGCGGCTTCAAAGCCTGCTTCGTCAACTTTGATGTTGCGCTCGCGGCAAACGTCCGCCGTCAGGTCAACCGGGAAGCCGTAGGTGTCGTACAGGCGGAAAGCGGTTTCGCCATCCAGCGTGTCGCCCTTGAGTTTCGCCAGCTCGTCGTCCAGCAGCGCCAGACCGCGCTCCAGCGTACGGGCAAACTGCTCTTCTTCGGTTTTCAGAACCTGTTCAACCTGCGCCTGCTGGCGTTTCAGCTCGTCGCCGGCAGAGCCCATCACGCCAATCAGTGGCCCAACGAGTTTATAGAAGAAGGTGTCCTTCGCGCCCAGCATGTTGCCATGGCGGATCGCACGACGAATGATACGACGCAGCACATAGCCACGGTTTTCATTTGACGGGATAACGCCGTCAGCAATCAGGAACGCACAGGAACGAATATGGTCTGCGATAACGCGCAGTGATTTGTTGCTCAGATCGGTTGCGCCCGTTACCTCAGCAACGGCTTTGATCAGGGTGCTGAACAGGTCAATCTCATAGTTGGAGTTAACGTGTTGCAGAACGGCCGCGATACGCTCAAGGCCCATACCGGTATCTACGGACGGTTTTGGCAGCGGCTCCATGGTGCCGTCGGCCTGACGGTTGAACTGCATGAAGACGATGTTCCAGATCTCAATATAGCGATCGCCATCTTCTTCCGCGCTTCCCGGAGGGCCGCCCCAGATGTGGTCGCCATGATCGTAGAAGATCTCGGTGCACGGACCGCAAGGGCCGGTGTCGCCCATCTGCCAGAAGTTATCAGACGCGTAAGGCGCGCCTTTGTTGTCACCGATACGGATGATACGTTCGCGAGGGATACCCACTTCTTTTTCCCAGATGTCGAACGCTTCGTCATCGGTCTCATACACGGTCACCCACAGACGCTCTTTCGGCAGATTGAACCAGTTTTCACCGGTCAGCAGTTCCCACGCGTATTGAATGGCGTCGTGTTTGAAGTAGTCGCCGAAGCTGAAGTTACCCAGCATTTCGAAGAAGGTGTGGTGGCGCGCGGTGTAACCGACGTTTTCCAGATCGTTGTGTTTACCGCCCGCACGCACGCAACGCTGTGAGGTTGTGGCGCGGGAATAATTACGCTTGTCGAGACCAAGGAACACATCCTTGAACTGGTTCATCCCGGCGTTGGTAAACAGCAGAGTCGGGTCATTGTTCGGTACCAGGGAGCTGCTGGCAACAACCTGGTGTCCCTTACTATGGAAAAAATCGAGAAACGCCTGACGGATCTCAGCGGTGCTCTTGCTCATAATTATCCTGAAATCAAGCTAACGAAATGTCGCAGCAGATCTGTATCTGTAAACAGTTGGACGGACCAGCTACTGGAAAAAGTGGGAATAAGATAAGTTTTCTTTAGTGGGAAGTAAAATCCCGCATGCGTTCAATCGGTAAAATTACGCCAGATATCCTGAATATCTTCCATCAGGAAGCCGCGGTAGAGCAAAAAGCGCTGGATTTTAACTTTTTCTGAAAATTCACGCGGCAGCGGCTCACCGTACTTTCGTACCGCCTGCTCACGCGCCAGTTCGCACCAGTCAATTTCACTTTCGCGCATGGCTTTTTCAATCGATTCACGGGCAACGCCTTTCTGGTTCAGCTCCTGGCGGATACGCGCTGGCCCATAGCCTTTACGACCACGACTGGCAAGAAAGCGAGCGGCAAAACGGCCGTCATCCAGATAGTGATGCTCGTAGCACCAGGCAACCACGCGGTCATAATCTTCCGCGGTGGCATCAATGACTTCCGGACCGTTTTTGCTCATGACGGGCGCTGACAGTTTCCGCCGCAGCTCCTGTTCGCTATGGTCACGCACGGCAAGAATACGCACGGCCCGATCCAGCAAGCGTGAGTAGGCTGGTCGGCGTGATGTCGGTTCACTCATAAAAAACCTGTCGATTCAGAAATGCAAAAAGGGCCGCATCAGCAGCCCTTCATTTTTATCCGAGAGGATTAAAAGTCTTCGTTGGTTTCTTCAGCATCCGCGCCGTCGACCACGAAATCAGGTTTAGAGTCCTGGTTGTTCAGCAGGAGTTCACGCACCTTCTTCTCAATCTCTTTCGCCGCCGCCGGGTTCTCTTTCAGCCAGGAGATAGCATTCGCTTTACCCTGACCAATCTTGTCACCGTTGTAGCTGTACCATGCGCCCGCTTTTTCAATCAGCTTCTCTTTCACGCCCAGGTCAACCAGCTCGCCGAGGAAGTTGATACCTTCGCCGTAGAGGATCTGGAACTCAGCCTGTTTGAACGGTGCTGCGATTTTGTTCTTCACAACCTTCACGCGGGTTTCGCTACCGACTACGTTATCCCCCTCTTTCACCGCGCCGATACGGCGGATATCCAGACGGACAGAAGCGTAGAATTTCAGAGCGTTACCGCCGGTGGTAGTTTCCGGGTTACCGAACATTACACCAATTTTCATACGGATCTGGTTGATGAAGATCAGCAGCGTATTGGACTGCTTCAGGTTACCCGCCAGCTTACGCATCGCCTGGCTCATCATACGTGCCGCGAGGCCCATGTGAGAGTCACCGATTTCACCTTCAATTTCCGCTTTTGGCGTCAGCGCCGCAACGGAGTCGACGATGATCACATCAACCGCACCTGAGCGCGCCAGCGCGTCACAAATTTCCAGTGCCTGCTCGCCGGTGTCCGGCTGGGAGCACAGCAGGTTGTCGATATCAACGCCCAGTTTACGGGCATAGACCGGGTCCAGCGCGTGCTCGGCATCGATAAACGCACAGGTTTTACCTTCGCGCTGTGCCGCCGCAACAACCTGCAACGTCAGGGTGGTTTTACCCGAGGATTCCGGACCGTAGATTTCTACGATACGGCCCATCGGCAAACCGCCAGCGCCCAGTGCGATATCAAGAGAAAGCGAACCAGTGGAGATAGTTTCCACATCCATGGAACGGTCTTCACCCAGGCGCATGATGGAGCCTTTACCGAATTGCTTTTCGATCTGGCCCAGTGCTGCCGCCAACGCTTTCTGTTTGTTTTCGTCGATAGCCATTATTACTCCTGTCATGCCGGGAGAAGCAACTGCGCTTCACCATGGACTTCTGTTCTGTTGAGGCAATTATACTGTATAGTCATACAGTATCAAGTGTTTTGTAGAAATTGTTGCCAGAGCGTTTTTAACGCGTATTCCGTTGCCTGACGACGCACGCTTTCGCGATCGCCGCTGAAGCATTCCCGGCGGGTGATCCCTTCACCTTTTGAGGTGGCAAAGCCAAACCAGACGGTGCCGACAGGCTTCACGTCGCTGCCGCCGTCCGGCCCCGCGATACCGCTGATGGAGATAGCGTAATCTGCGCGCGCCTCTTTCAGCGCGCCAATCGCCATCTCGATCACCACCGGTTCGCTGACCGCGCCATGCTGCTCAAGCGTGGCTTCACGCACGCCAATCATCTGCGCTTTAGCCTCGTTACTGTAGGTCACAAAGCCGCGTTCAAACCAGGCGGAACTGCCAGCAATATCGGTAATTGCTTTCGCCACCCAGCCGCCGGTGCAGGATTCTGCGGTCGTGAGAGTCGCGCCGCGCTGTTTCAGCGCCAGCCCCACCACTTCGCTTAGCTGCATCAATTCATGGTCAGTCATTCTCGCTCCAGGCCTTAGAAAAACATGCAGCACAAGATAGCACTTTCTCATCAAATATGGGGATGCGCGTCGGGTTTTACGAGGGGGCTTCAGAAAAAAGCCGATGCGGGCGCACCGGCCAGAGAGACGCTTATTTCATGCTGTTAGCGAGGGTGTCCACATTGTGGCGAAACGCCTTGACGTAGGTGTCCGCCACGCCGCCCTTCGCGGACAGCGCTTCCGGGTAAAGTTCACCGCCCGGCTGGGCGCCCGTGGCGGTCGCAATCTGCTTCACCAGGCGCGGGTCAAGCTGGTTTTCCATGAACCAGGTTTTCACGCCGTCAGCTTTAATCTGGTTGATGATCTCCGCTACCTGCGCCGCGCTGGCTTCACTCTCAGACGACAGCCCCTGCGGCGCCATAAACGTCACGCCGTAGGCGCGGCTGAAATAGCCGAAGGCGTCGTGGCTGGTCAGCACTTTGCGCTTCGCCTGTGGGATGTCGCTGAAACGCTTTTTAGCCCAACCGTCCAGCTGAGAGAGCTGCGCAATATAGGGTTTACCGGTAGCTTCAAGCGCCGCCGTATCTTCAGGATCGGCCTTCACCAGCCCTGAGAGAATATTTTGCGCATACAGCGCGCCGTTCGCCGCGCTGTTCCACGCGTGCGGATCGGTCACGGTTTTACCGCCCTCTTCCAGCGTGTGCGTTTTCACGCCGTCCGAGGCAACCACCAGCTGGCCTTTGAATCCAGAAGCTTTTACCAGACGGTCGAGCCAACCCTCCAGCCCCAGCCCATTGACCACCACCACGTCAGCTTTACTCAGCGCCGCGCTGTCTTTGGGCGAGGGTTCGAAAGTATGGGGATCACCGTCCGGCCCCACCAGCGTCGTCACCTTCACACGATCGCCGCCAACCTGCTGCGTGATGTCTCCCAGGATGGAAAAGCTGGTCACCACATTAAGCGTTTTCGCCATTACGCCGTGCGTCATCATGCCGAGCGCGAGCGCCACGGCTAACCCTGTACGTTTCATCGTTTCCCCTTGCGTTAAAAAAGCGCCCGCAGGCTATCCGCCAGCCTGCTGCGCGTGCCAAATAAAACTGAAATAAAGAACAATGCGCTGGCGGTCAGCACAATGGAGGGCCCGGCGGGCAGACTCACTGCCCAGGAAAGACTTAAGCCCAGCCACGCGCAAAAAATACCGCTGATACCCGCCATCAAAAGTAACCCTGGCAGTGTGCGCACCCAGCAGCGTGCCGCCACGGCGGGTAACATCATCAGCCCGACGGCCATCAACGTGCCGAGTACCTGAAAACCGGCCACCAGGTTGAGAACCAGCAGCGCCAGAAACAGACCGTGTAACATCCCGGGCAGCCAGCGCGCGTTCACCTGCAACCACGCAGTGTCGAACGCTTCGCTGACCAGCCCACGATAAAAAATCGCCAGCGTGAGGAGCGTGAACATGCAAACGCCCGTCACGAACAGGGCTGACGCGCTATCCACGGCGAGAATGGAGCCAAACAGAAGATGAAGCAGATCGACATTTGAACCGCGCAGCGACACCAGCGTGACGCCCAGCGCCAGGGAACCCAGGTAAAACCCCGCGAAGCTGGCATCCTCTTTAAGAGGTGTACGGCGGCTGACCAGCCCGGCCACCAGCGCAACGGCGATACCGGCAATAAACCCGCCGACAGTCATTGCCAGCAGCGACATTCCGCTGAGCAGATAGCCCACCGCGACACCCGGCAAAATGGCGTGAGAAAGGGCGTCCCCCATCAGGCTCATCCGACGCAGCTGAAGGAATACACCCAGCGCAGTGGTACTGACGGAGAGCGCCAGGCAAACCACCAGCGCGCGCCGCATAAAGCCGTACTCAATAAACGGCTGGAAGAAGAGATGCCAGATCATGCCACCCTCACCCGCTCGGTTTTCCAGTGCGGCGTATCAGCGTCCAGCCGCAACGTTTGTGGGAAGTGGCGCGAGACGCGTTCGCTGTCGTGCAGTACCGCCAGCAGGGTCTGCCCCTGCATATACATCTCCAGCATCAGATCCATCAGCACGTTGCAGGTCGCTTCATCGACGCCAGTGAAGGGTTCGTCCAGCATCACCAGCGGTGCCTGCTGCACTAAAACGCGGGCAAACAGCATGCGCTGGAATTGCCCGCCGGAAAGTTCATCAATAGTGGAGAACGCCATGGACTCCAGCCCCACGCGCTCCAGCGCGCCGGCAATGCGCATGCGGGCATCCCGACGAAAACCGGCAAACAGAGAGATTGCTGGCCAGCAGCCCATGCTCACCACGTCCTGCACGGTCAGAGGAAATTGCGCCTCCAGCGCGTGACGCTGCGCCAGCCAGCCCACCACCGGACGTCTCCCCTGCCAGCGAAACGTACCGCTGACGGGCGGAATAAAGCCAGCGAGCGTTTTCAGCAGCGTGGATTTGCCGCAGCCGTTGGCCCCGACGATGGCGGTCATGCTCCCGCGTTCAATCACGCCGGACAGCGCGCGCGTAACGGGCTGGCGATCGTAACCCGCCACCAGGTCGTTCATCACGATCATGGCAACGCCACCGCCCAGCGCACGGCCAGGCCGAGAAACAGAATGAGCACCAGCGCCAGCAGCAGCCGAAGCGAGGATGAGAGAGAAAACAGGGACATGGATATCTCAATTCAATAATGTTATAACATAACAATAATGAAAGGCGATTGAGATGTAAACGGCGGGAGTTAAATGGGAGTGTGGCGAAATGTTTCTGCGGGAAACAGGTGCGGGCGGGTGCCCTCACCCCAGCCCTCTCCCACAGGGAGAGGGAGGCATAAGGGGACTTACTGGCTAAACGGTGACGCTGCTGGCACACGCGCCTGAGACACCGCCAGCCCCAGCTGCCACACCGCCATCGCATAGTGCGTGCTGTGGTTGTAGCGGGTAATGGTGTAGAAGTTCGGCAGCCCGAACCAGTACTGATAACCGGTTCCGACATCCAGGCGCAGCAGGCTCACCTGGTCAACATTGCCCAGCGGCTGAGACGGCGTTAAGCCTGCCGCTGCCAGCTGCGCCACGCTGTATTTGGTTTTAAATCCGTTTTCCAGACCAAACGCTTCGCCGTTCGCCTGTACCGCCACCTGGCCGCCCGGCGTCCAGCCATGCGCTTTGAAGTAGTTGGCCACGCTGCCAATAGCGTCTTCGGGATCCCACAGGTTGATGTGACCATCCCCGTTAAAATCTACCGCGTACTGCTTATAGGAGGACGGCATAAACTGGCCGTAGCCCATCGCACCGGCGAACGACCCTTTCAGATCTAACGGATCGTCCTGTTCGTCTCGCGCCATCAGCAGGAAGGTTTCCAGCTCGGAAGAGAAATACTCCGCGCGACGCGGATAGTTGAAGGAGAGCGTCGCCAGCGCATCGAGGATGCGGGTTTTACCCATAATGCGTCCCCAGCGGGTCTCAACCCCAATAATACCGACGATGATCTCCGGCGGCACGCCATAGACCTGCCACGCGCGGTTCAGGGCGTCTTCATACTGATTCCAGAACACCACGCCATTTTGCACGTTGTCCGGGGTAATAAACTGTTTGCGATAACGCAGCCACGCCCCGTTTGGCCCGGTCGGCACCTGGGCCGTCGGCGCCTGCCTGTCCATCAGGCGCAGCACGTAGTCCAGACGCTTCGCCTGAGACAAAATGGCATGCAGCTGCTGGCGATCAAAACCGTGCTTGCTCACCATTTTATCGATGAACTGTTCGGCCGCAGGGTTATTCGCGAAGTCGCCTCCCATCTGCATCATATTGTGCTGCGGCTCCAGCAGGAATCCTCCGGAAGGCGCGCCCGCCGTTGGCTGAACGGCTTCGGTCTTGGGTTTGCTACTACAGGCGGACAGGAGAATAAGCGCAGGCAACAGCGCTGCATAACGACGCTTGAACATGTGGCATCCATTTAACGAGTTCGGTAAGAACCCAGTATGGTAAAGCATCCCCAACTCCTCAAGGAAGCGGTACGCACCTCCCCAACGCAAATCCGTGCCTTTTTCCACCAAAAATTATTCACCTCGCCAATAAACTTTCAAAATAATACATTTTTCTTTCATTGTGAGATCTAACTAACACTTTAAAACCTTTCAAAGTGATTATTATTAGCCGCAGATAGACAAAAACAAACGCCCTACAGGAGAGAAGAATGATAGAAACCATCACCCATGGCGCCGAGTGGTTCATCGGGCTGTTTCAGAAAGGCGGAGAAGTGTTCACTGGCATGGTGACCGGGATCCTGCCCCTGCTGATCAGCCTGCTGGTGATCATGAACGCGCTGATTAACTTTATCGGCCAGCAGCGCATCGAGCGCTTCGCCCAGCGCTGCGCCGGAAACCCGCTGTCCCGCTACCTGATACTGCCCTTTATCGGCACCTTCGTGTTCTGCAACCCGATGACCTTAAGCCTCGGCCGCTTTATGCCAGAGAAGTACAAGCCGAGCTATTACGCCGCCGCCTCCTACAGCTGCCATTCCATGAACGGCCTGTTCCCGCACATCAACCCCGGCGAACTGTTTGTCTATCTCGGGATCGCCAGCGGCCTGACCACGCTTGGCCTGCCGCTCGGCCCGCTGGCGGTGAGCTACCTGCTGGTCGGTCTGGTGACCAACTTCTTCCGCGGCTGGGTGACTGACCTCACCACCGCCATTTTCGAGAAAAAAATGGGCATCCAGCTTGAACAGAAAGTCCATCTTTCAGGAGCCACAGCATGAACCGGATCCGCATTGAGAAAGGCACGGGCGGCTGGGGCGGCCCGCTGGAGTTCGACGCCACCGAAGGCAAAAAGATTGTGTACATCACCGCGGGCACGCGCCCGGCGATCGTCGACAAGTTGCGCGAGCTGACCGGCTGGGAAGCGGTCGACGGCTTCAAGGAAGGCGAACCGCCGGAAGCGGAAATCGGCGTGGCGGTGATCGACTGCGGCGGCACGCTGCGCTGCGGCATCTATCCGAAGCGCCGCATTCCGACGGTAAATATTCACTCCACCGGGAAATCCGGCCCGCTGGCGCAGTACATCGTTGAAGATATTTATGTGTCAGGCGTGAAGGAAGACAACATCACGCTGGTGAATGGCACATCTGCGCCGCAAAAAGCGGCCCCGCGCGAGTACGACACCAGCAAAAAAATCACCGAGCAGAGCGATGGCCTGCTGGCGAAGGTCGGGATGGGGATGGGGTCCGCCGTGGCGGTGCTGTTCCAGTCCGGGCGCGACACCATCGACACGGTGCTGAAGACCATTCTGCCGTTTATGGCATTCGTCTCGGCGCTGATCGGCATCATCATGGCCTCAGGCCTGGGCGACTGGATTGCCCACGGCCTCGCCCCGCTTGCCAGCCACCCGCTCGGCCTGGTGACGCTGGCGCTGATCTGCTCCTTCCCGCTGCTGTCGCCGTTCCTCGGCCCGGGCGCGGTGATTGCTCAGGTTATCGGCGTGCTGATTGGCGTGCAGATTGGTCTGGGGAATATTCCTCCGCACCTCGCCCTGCCCGCCCTGTTTGCCATTAACGCCCAGGCAGCGTGCGACTTTATCCCCGTGGGGCTGTCGCTGGCGGAAGCACGCCAGGAGACCGTGCGCGTGGGCGTGCCGTCCGTGCTGGTCAGCCGCTTCCTGACGGGCGCGCCGACGGTGCTGATTGCCTGGTTTGTTTCCGGCTTTATTTATCAATAAGAGGTGCCTGCCATGACTGTGATTTACCAGACAACCATTACCCGCATCGGCCAGAGCGCGGCGGATGCGCTGAGCGACCAGATGCTGATCACCTTCCGCGAAGGGGCGCCTGCGGATATCGAAGAGTTTTGCTTTATCCACTGCCACGGCGAGCTGAACGGCGAGCTGAAGGCCGGAAGCCAGCTGGAGCTGGGCAAGGCGCGCTATGCGGTAACCGCCGTCGGTGACGTCGCCGAGCAAAACCTGCGCGAGCTGGGGCATATCACCCTGCGTTTCGACGGCCAGCCGCAGGCGGAGTATCCCGGCACGGTTCACGTTGAGGGTCCGGTTCCGCAGGCTGTCACCCCAGGCTGCACGTTAAAATTTATTTCGTAATAAAGGAGAGACACATGAGTCAGGTTGCCGTTGTCATTGGTGGGGGACAAACCTTAGGCGAGTTCCTCTGCCATGGGCTTGCCGCAGAGGGCTACCGCGTGGCGGTCGTGGATATTCAGAGTGAGAAAGCCGCCCGCGTAGCGGACGCCATCAACACCGAGTTTGGCGAAGGGATGGCGTACGGATTTGGTGCCGACGCCACCAGCGAGCAGAGCGTGATGGCGCTGGCCCGCGGCGTGGACGAGATATTTGGACGTATCGACCTGCTGGTCTACAGCGCGGGGATCGCGAAAGCGGCGTTTATCAGCGATTTCGAGCTGGGAGATTTTGACCGCTCGTTGCAGGTGAATCTGGTGGGCTATTTCCTCTGCGCCCGTGAGTTTTCCCGGCTGATGATCCGCGACGGTATTCAGGGTCGCATCATTCAGATCAACTCAAAATCGGGGAAAGTGGGCAGCAAGCACAACTCCGGCTACAGCGCGGCGAAGTTTGGCGGCGTCGGGCTGACGCAGTCTCTGGCGCTGGATCTGGCCGAATACGGCATTACCGTTCACGCGCTGATGCTGGGTAACCTGCTGAAATCCCCGATGTTCCAGTCCCTGCTGCCGCAGTACGCCGCCAAACTTGGCATCAAAGCTGAAGAAGTGGAGCAGTACTACATCGACAAAGTGCCGCTCAAGCGCGGGTGCGACTATCAGGACGTGCTGAACATGCTGCTGTTTTACGCCAGCCCGAAAGCCTCGTACTGCACCGGACAGTCGATTAACGTCACCGGTGGGCAGGTGATGTTCTGATCGAGCAGGGTGATGCCCTCACCCTCCCCCTCTCCCACCGGGAGAGGGAATATAACAAGGAGCCGATATGGTAACCGCACTCATCACCGTCGCCGCCCTCGCCTGGATCTGCCAGATGGCGTTTGGCGGCTGGCAGATCTACCAGTTTAACCGCGCCTTTGATGCGTTGTGTCAGAAGGGACGCGTCGGCGTCGGGCGTTCCGGGGGGCGCTTTAAGCCGCGCGTGGTGGTTGCCGTTGCGCTGGATGAACACAACCGGGTGAGCGATTCCCTCATCATGCGCGGCGTAACGGTGTTTGCCCGTCCGACCAAAATTCAGGCGATCAACGGCATTTCGCTGCATGAATTACAACCTGATGTGATCTTCCCCCACGATTCACTCTGTCAGAATGCACTATCATTAGCGCTTAATCTGAAACATGGATAATTTCGTTGTGAAAGTTATAAACTTGCGGAATTATCATTTCGCAACGTAAGGAACGAAGCGCCTATGAAACCACGTCAGCGGCAGGCGGCCATACTTGAGCATCTGCAAAAGCAGGGAAAGTGCTCGGTAGAGGATCTGGCCCACTACTTTGACACCACCGGCACGACAATACGCAAGGACCTGGTGTTGCTCGAAAACTCCGGCGCCGTCATTCGTACCTACGGCGGCGTGGTGCTCAATAAAGACGAAGCCGACCCGCCTATCGACCACAAAACGCTGATCAATACTCACCAGAAAGCGCTGATTGCCGAAGCCGCCGTCAAATTTATCCATGACGGCGATTCCATTATCCTCGACGCAGGCAGTACTGTCCTACAGATGATCCCGCTGCTCAGCCGCTTTAATAACATCACCGTGATGACCAACAGCCTGCACATCGTCAATGCCCTGTCAGAGTTCGATAGCGAGCAGACCATCCTGATGCCCGGTGGCACCTTCCGTAAAAAATCGGCGTCGTTTCACGGGCAGCTGGCGGAGAATGCCTTCGACCACTTCAGCTTCGATAAGCTGTTTATGGGCACCGACGGCATCGACCTCAACGCGGGCGTGACTACCTTCAACGAGGTGTTCAGCGTCAGCAAAGCGATGTGCAACGCCGCACGGGAAGTAATTTTGATGGCGGACTCGTCGAAGTTTGGCCGTAAAAGCCCCAACATTGTCTGTAGCCTTGAAAGCGTCGATAAGCTGATTACCGACGCAGGTATCGATCCGGCATTTAAAAAAGCGCTGGAAGCGAAGGGCATCGACGTGATCGTAACCGGAGAGAAAAATGAGTGATTTTCTGTTAAACGCAGGCCGTCAGACCCTGCTGCTGGAGCTACAGGAAGCCAGCCGCCTGCCGGAGCGTCTGGGTGAGGATTTTGTTCGTGCAGCCAACACCATTATCCACTGCGAGGGTAAAGTGATCGTGGCGGGTATCGGTAAATCCGGTCATATCGGCAAGAAGATTGCCGCGACGCTTGCCAGCACCGGCACCCCGGCGTTCTTTGTGCATCCTGCCGAAGCGCTGCACGGCGATCTGGGGATGATCGAAAGCCGCGACGTGATGCTGTTTATCTCCTACTCCGGTTCAGCCAAAGAGCTGGATCTCATCATCCCTCGCCTGCAAGAAAAATCGGTGGCCCTGTTAGCGATGACCGGCAAATCCCGATCGCCGCTGGCGCTGGCCGCGAAAGCAACGCTGGATATTTCCGTTGAGCGCGAAGCCTGTCCGATGCACCTGGCACCGACCTCCAGCACCGTCAACACCCTGATGATGGGCGACGCGCTGGCAATGGCGGTGATGCAGGCGCGCGGTTTTAATGAGGAAGATTTCGCCCGCTCCCATCCTGCGGGCGCGCTTGGGGCACGTCTGCTCAACAAGGTTCACCACCTGATGCGCACCGACGATGCCATTCCTCAGGTCAAACTCGACACCAGCGTGATGGACGCCATGCTGGAGCTGAGCCGCACCGGGCTGGGGCTGGTTGCGGTATGCGACAATGACCGCCAGGTGAAGGGCGTCTTCACCGACGGCGACCTGCGCCGCTGGCTGGTGGGCGGCGGCAAGCTGGAGGCGCGGGTATCCGAAGCAATGACCCAGGGCGGACTGACGCTGAATGCCGACAGCCGCGCCATTGAAGCCAAAGAGGTGCTGATGAAGCGCAAAATCACCGCCGCGCCGGTGGTGGACGAGCACGGCAGGCTGTGCGGCGCGATCAACCTGCAAGACTTCTACCAGGCGGGGATTATTTAACCCTTCAGCCCCAGACGTTTCGCCAGCCTGTGGAGGTTGGCGACGTCCATCTCCAGCGCCCGCGCGCACGCCGCCCAGCTGCGGTTATTCTGCTCCAGCGCGCGGGCGATCATCTGACGCTGGAACGCATTCGTCGCCTCGCGCAGGTTTTCGTTCACGCTCTCAGGTATCACCGGCTTCACGGACGGCGTCGTTTCCTCATGCAGCGCGAAATGGCGCGCATGAATTACCACTTCATCCCCCGAACGCGTAGCCCGCGCCAGCACCACCGCGCGGTGAATCGCATGTTCCAGTTCACGCACGTTACCTGGCCAGCCGTAGCTCAGCAGGTGCGTCCTCGCACCGGGGCTTAGCACCACGCGGGAAAGCCCCATTTTGAGCCGACACTGTTCGCAGAAAAAGCCCGCCAGCAGCACCACATCCTCGCCCCGCTCGCGCAGCGGCGGCACCGTGAGCGGGAACACGCTCAGACGGTGGAACAGATCGGCGCGGAAATTCCCCGCCAGCACCTCTTCGCGCAGATCGCGGTTCGTCGCCGCCAGCACGCGCACATCCACGCGTAAGCTGCGATCGTCTCCCACGCGTTGAATATCGCCATACTGCAACACCCGCAGCAGTTTGGCCTGGAGCGAAAGGGAGAGTTCGCCAATTTCATCGAGGAACAGCGTGCCGTTATCGGCCATTTCGAACTTGCCGCTGCGGTTGCTGATCGCCCCGGTAAAGGCCCCTTTGACGTGTCCGAACAGCTCACTTTCCGCCACGCTTTCCGGCAGCGCCGCGCAGTTGAGATAGACCAGCGGATTCACCGCACGGGGCGAGGCTTCGTGGATCGCTTTCGCCACCAGCTCTTTACCGGTGCCGGTCTCTCCGAAGATCAGCACGTTCAAATCAGACGCGGCGACAATCTCAATCTCTTTTTTGAGCTGCGCCATGCCTGGCGAAAGGCCGATCATTTCGGTGTGTGCCACCTGCTCAAACGCCGTCGGGCTACCCGGAAGAATATTCTGGCTCTCCAGCTGTTCTATCAGCAGGGCGTTGTTCAGCGCCCCGGCCGCCAGCGCAGCAATCAGCCGTAGCTCTTCGTCGCTGAAGGTATCGAACTGATCCGGCGACATGCCGTCGAGGGTTAACGCACCAATCAGGTTCTGCCCGGCAAACAGCGGCAGGCCGATACAGGCGTGCACCTTCAGGCTCTCCTGCCCGGGGATCAGGCCGTCGTAAGGGTCGGGCAGATCGCTGTCCGCCGGGAAACGCACCACGTCACCCGCACGGGCGATGGTTTCCAGACGCGGGTGGCCCTCCAGGGTAAAGCGCCGCCCGAGTACGTCCTTCGCCAGACCGTCGATAGCCAGCGGAATAAACTGCCGCCCTTCGTAACGCAGCAGCGCCGAGGCATCGCAATCCAGCACGTGACGCAACGTGGAGATCAGCCGCTGAAAGCGGTCCTGATGACCAATACCGGTTTGCAGTTCTATGGCGATCTTCGCCAGCACATCTACGGAAAA
Source organism: Enterobacter cloacae complex sp. SHL022 (assembly GCF_049237785.1). NCBI lineage: Bacteria > Pseudomonadati > Pseudomonadota > Gammaproteobacteria > Enterobacterales > Enterobacteriaceae > Enterobacter > Enterobacter cloacae complex sp. SHL022. The sequence continues at coordinate 132,571 of NZ_JBMKJH010000002.1, forward strand.
GCTCATCTCTGCCTCACTGTCATTTTGACAATACATAGTGTCATATTGACAATTTTTAAGATAGTCAAAATGACTACCTATTTGGGAGCATCAAAATATAAATCCATTATTTTCAATAATTTAAAAAGTTGGCACGCAACTTGATATATGACAGTCATCTTATTTGAAAACGCCGTATTAAGTTGAGGTTGCTATGTCTATTCTGGTTAAAAATAACATTCATTGGGTGGGTCAACGTGACTGGGAAGTACGTGATTTTCACGGGACGGAATACAAAACGCTGCGCGGCAGCAGCTACAACAGCTATCTCATTCGTGAAGGTAAAAACGTCCTGATCGATACCGTCGATCACAAATTCAGCCGCGAGTTCGTGCAGAACCTGCGCAGCGAAATCGATCTGAATGAGATCGACTACATTATCATCAACCACGCGGAAGAGGATCATGCCGGGGCGCTGACCGAGCTGATGTCCCACATTCCGGATACCCCGATCTACTGCACCACTAACGCCATTGACTCCATCAACGGCCACCACCACCATCCGGAGTGGAACTTCCACACTGTGAAAACCGGCGACACGCTGGATATCGGCAACGGCAAACAGCTGATCTTCGTGGAAACCCCAATGCTGCACTGGCCGGACAGCATGATGACCTACATGACCGGTGACGCGGTGCTGTTCAGTAACGACGCCTTCGGCCAGCACTACTGCGACGAACGTCTGTTCAACGACGAAGTGGATCAGACCGAGCTGTTCGAACAGTGCCAACGCTACTACGCCAACATCCTGACCCCGTTCAGCCGTCTGGTCACGCCAAAAATCACCGAGATCCTCGGCTTCAACCTGCCGGTGGATATGATTGCCACCTCCCACGGCGTGGTATGGCGTGAAAATCCAACCCAGATTGTCGAACTGTACCTGAAATGGGCGGCGGATTATCAGGAAGACCGCATTACGATCTTCTACGACACCATGTCCAACAACACCCGCATGATGGCGGACGCCATTGCCCAGGGCATCAACGAAGTTGACCCGAACGTGGCGGTGAAAATCTTCAACGTGGCGCGCAGCGATAAGAATGAGGTATTGACCAACGTCTTCCGCTCCAAAGGCGTGCTGGTGGGTACCTCCACCATGAATAACGTGATGATGCCGAAAATTGCCGGACTGGTGGAAGAGATGACCGGCCTGCGCTTCCGTAACAAACGCGCCAGCGCCTTTGGTTCACACGGCTGGAGCGGCGGCGCGGTAGACCGTCTCTCCACCCGTTTACAGGATGCCGGTTTTGAGATGTCCCTGAGCCTGAAGGCGAAATGGCGTCCGGATCTCGACGCGCTGGAAATCTGTCGACAGCACGGTCGCGACATTGCCCGCCAGTGGGCGCTTGCGCCACTGCCGGAAACCGCACCCGCCGCGGCTGTTGCGCCGGAAGCCGTAGCAGAAGCCGCTCCTGCCGCTGCCGACCTCGGCCCTTGCATGCAGTGCAGCGTCTGCCAGTGGATTTACGATCCTGAGCTGGGCGAGCCGTTGCAGGATGTCGCGCCGGGTACGCCATGGAGCGAGGTGCCGGACAACTTCCTCTGCCCGGAATGTTCCCTCGGGAAAGACGTCTTTGATGAACTGGCAACGGAGGCAAAATGAGCCACGGCATCGTCATTATCGGCTCGGGCTTTGCCGCCCGCCAGCTGGTGAAAAATATCCGCAAACAGGATGCTAACGTGCCGTTGACGGTAATCGCCGCCGACAGCATGGATGAGTACAACAAGCCTGATTTAAGCCACGTCATTAGCCAGAATCAGCGCGCCGACGATCTCACCCGCCAGACGGCGGGGGAGTTTGCAGAACAGTTTAACCTGCGTCTGTTTCCGTACACCTGGGTGACCGATATCGACGCCGACGCCCACGTGGTGAACGCGAAAGATAAAACCTGGCACTACGACAAGCTGGTGCTGGCGACGGGGGCATCGGCGTTTGTGCCGCCGGTTGAGGGCCGCGAACTAATGGTCACGCTCAACAGCCAGCTGGAGTATCAGGCCAGCGAGACCCTGTTACGCGACGCCACGCGGGTGATGATTGTCGGCGGCGGGCTGATTGGCACCGAGCTGGCGATGGACTTCTGCCGGGCGGGAAAATCCGTCACCCTGGTTGACCACGCGGCCAGCATTCTGTCAGCGCTGATGCCGGCAGAAGTAAGCAGTCGCTTACAGCATCGTCTGACCGACATGGGCGTGCATCTGCTGCTGAAATCGCAGTTGCAGAGCCTGAGCAAAACCGAAACCGGCATTTGTGCGACGCTCGACCGCAACCGCAGCGTGGAAGTGGATGTGGTTATTGCGGCGACGGGGTTGCGCCCGGAAACCGCGCTGGCGCACCGCGCGGGCGCAGAGATCAATCGCGGCGTGAAGGTGGACAGCTACCTGCAAACCACCCAGCCGGATATTTATGCCCTGGGCGACTGCGCGGAAATTAACGGCCAGGTGCTGCCGTTCCTGCAACCGATTCAGTTAAGCGCCATGTTCCTGGCGAAAAACCTGCTCGGCGGCAACGCCCCGGTGAAATTACCCGCCATGCTGGTGAAGGTAAAAACGCCGGAACTACCGCTGCATCTCGCAGGTGAAACGCAGCGTCAGGATCTGGACTGGCAGATTGCCCTTTCGCCTCAGGGCATGGTGGCGCGCGGCACCGATACTGCCGGTCAGATGCGCGCCTTTGTGGTCAGCGAAGACAGAATGAAGGAGGCCTTCGCGCTGCTGAAATCGTTACCTGCTTAACCCTCGTCATGCCGGGCGGCGCTCCGCTTACCCGGCCTACAGTACTGCCACGCTTACTTAACCTTTGGATTTTATTGTCCACCGCCCCGATGTCCCGGGGCTTTTTTTATGGCTACCCTTTCAGCGTCAGGAGCGCACCACCAGCGCGTCATAACCGCGCCAGCGGTAGTTCGCCATCGAGATCAGCCAGCAGGCGACAAACAGCCCGACCACCACAAATCCGGCATCGCCCAGGTTATCGTTCACCGCGCCAATCAGATCCCACACGCCGCCGCTGAGGGAGAACTTGTCCATCAGCAGACCCAGCGCTTCCAGGCCGCCGATAAACAGCGCCACCACCACCGAAGTGCCGGTGATGGTCATGTTGTAGTACAGCTTGCGCTGCGGTTTGTTAAACGCCCAGCCGTAGGCACCCACCATCAGCAGGTTATCGAGCGTATCCACCAGCGCCATGCCGCTGGCGAAGAGCGCCGGGAAGATCATGATCGACCACACCGACATCCCGCTGGAGGCGCTGGCGGCGGAGATCCCCAGCACGCCGATTTCGGTGGCCGTGTCAAAGCCGAGGCCAAACAGGAAACCGACCAGGTACATCTGCCAGCTTTTATTGACGAGGCGGAAGGTTTTGCCGAACAGCCAGTTCATGACGCCACCCTGTGCAGGCAGCGTGATGTCGCCCTGCGCCGGCCTGCCGTGTTTCAGTGCCTGAAAACTGCGCCAGACGCCGCGCAGGATCACCATATTCACCAGCGCCATCGCCAGCAGGAAGGTGGCGGAGACGGCGGTGCCAATCAGGCTGCCGGTTTCGTGGAACCATGCCATGTTTTTCTGAAACGCCGTGGCGGTAGCGGCGATAGCAATGGAGGCCAGCACCACGATGGTGGAGTGTCCGAGGGAAAACCATGCGCCCACGCCGGACGGGCGCTTGCCCTGCTGCATCATCTTACGCGTCACGGTATCAATCGCGGCGATATGGTCGGCATCCACCGCATGACGCAGTCCGTAACACCAGGCCAGCAGGCTGGCCGCCATCAGCGCCGTACTGTCGCTAAAGGTGTGCCACGCCAGCCCCCAGGCCAGCAGGTTAGCCATCCCGAGAGCCAGCAGCAGGCACGCTGCACGAGGTTCATTGCGTAACAGTCGTAACATTTTAAATCCTTTGTGAACATGATCGGGCGGCAGCAACCACCGCCTGCCCGAAGGAGATCGCTCCGTCGCCTGCGGGCAGGCGCGAAGGAAAAAGAAGCGTGAAATCAGAAAGGTAATGACGAAGGCGCGCGCGCAGCAGGCGGTTGTGAAGGACGCCGCCGCTGAAGCACACCGTAGAGAGCGTCCGTCGGCGGACATGCGTTGCCGCCAGTTCGCTCAGCCCTTTTGCCAGCGCATCGTGAAAGGCCCAGGCGCGCTCGCCGGGCTCCGCCCGCCAGGCCAGCCACTGCTGCCAGAACAGCGCAAGGTTATCCGTCTTGAGCGTCACCGGATGATCACCCCCTGCACAGCGTTCGGCCAGCGCCTCCAGCCGGCACGCGGCTTCGCCCTCATAGCGTTGCGTTTCAATGCCCAGCGCACAGGCCACGGCGTCGAACAGACGACCACAGGAGGAGGCCCGCGGCGCATTGATACCGCGCGACACCGCCGTTGCCAGCAGCGGCCAGTTTTGACGCTGTACCGCCTCCGTTTCCGGGTACTGCTGCCAGTCAGGTACGAACGCCAGACAGTGGGCGAGCAAATTGCGCCACGGCTGTTTTGCCGCCAGATCGCCACCCGGTAGCGCAACGGCTGGCAGACCGCCCAGCCGTTCGCAGTCGCGATAGTTCACCCGCAGGCACTCGCCGCCCCACAGCGCGCCGTTCTCGCCCATGCCGATCCCGTCCAGCGTCAGGGCAATAACATCCCCGCCGTCGAGCGGCCAGCCGTTCTCCGCCAGACACGCTACCGCATGCGCATGATGATGCAGCACGGTCTCAACGGGCAGCGCTTGCGTCCGGGCCCACTGTCGGGCGTGATATCCCGGATGGGCATCGCACACCACACGCTCTGGCTGGAAAGCGTAGATCTCCTGCATCGTCGAGAGCGCACTGCGCCACTGCGCCTCTACGCCCTCGTCGCTCAGATCGCCAAAATGCTGGCTCAGCACCGCCTGGTTGCCACGTACCAGGCAGAAGGTATTTTTCATCTCCGCGCCGGTGCATAACATGGGCGGGATGTCGCGGAATCCGGCGGGCAATGTGATGGCATCCGGCACAAAACCGCGTGCGCGACGCAACATCGTGCCCTCCTGGTCCATCACTGAATCATCCATCCGTTGCAGGATGTCGCGGTTGTGCAGCAGGAAGCCGTCAGCGATGTCACTGAGTTCTTCCAGCGCCTGCTGGTTGCTTATGGCGGGTGGATGGCCACTGAGGTTGGCGGAGGTCATCACCAGCGGACGCTGACAGTCCAACATCAGCAAATGCTGGAGCGGGTTCGCAGGCAACATCACACCAACCGTATTCAGCCCCGGCGCAATCTCCTCAGGAAACGCAGGAAGGCAGGCTTTTGGCGTCAGCACAATCGGCGCAGCGGGTGAACGTAACAGCGTCTGGATGGCCTTCGGCAGATCGTTCGCATGCGGGATCATCACCGCCAGCGGCCTGGTCGGGCGCTGCTTGCGTGCCCGTAATTTCCGAACCGCCTGCGGGTTAAGCGCGTCGCAGACCAGGTGAAAACCGCCCAGCCCTTTGACCGCCACAATCCCGCCGCCTTCCAGCATCGCCACCGCCGCGCTTAACGCCGATTCGCGGGCAGCAGCAGCCTCCCCGGCTCGCCACTCCAGCTGCGGCCCGCAGTCCGGGCAGGCCACTGGCTGGGCGTGAAAACGCCGATCAGCCGGGTTGCGGTACTCCGTTTCACAGGGCACACAGAGCGGGAATGGCGCCATTGACGTGGCCGGGCGATCATAGGGCATGGCGCGGATAATGGTAAACCGCGGCCCGCAGTGGGTGCAGTTGATAAACGGGTAGCGGTAGCGACGTTCGCGGGGATCGCGCATCTCCGCCAGGCACGCGGGACAGGTGGCGGCATCCGGGACGATTTGCGTGTCCATCGCCCCGCGATCGCTGTGGCGGATGGTAAAGTCCTCAGGCATGTCCGCCCAGGTGAACGGCTGCGTTTCAACGCGATCGATGCGCGCCAGCGGTGGGCAGTCCTGATGCAGCCTCGCGGTAAAGTCCCCCCCATTACCCGCGAGACGCACCAGGACACCCTCTCCGTCGTTGCAGACATCGCCCACAAGCTTCAGCCGGTGCGCCAGCTGCCAGACGAAGGGCCGAAACCCCACGCCCTGCACCTTGCCGCGCACCCGCAGCTGAACGCCGTTGCTGCTCATACGGTTCAGAACAGCAGTGATGACGAGGTGTCGAACGCCGCGCGGCGACGTTTTTCGGCACTCATCTGTTCGAGCTTGTCTCGATCGACGCAAACCAGCGCATGCGTCGGACAGGCTTCCATACACGCCGGACCGGCGTCGCGGTGGTAGCAGAGGTCACATTTATTGGCTTCGGCTTTCTCCGCGCGCACGCTCAGCCCGATACCGCTGTTGCGAACCACCGGGCGAACCACCACCTCCATCGCGCCATACGGACACGCCACCACACAGGTTTTGCACCCGATGCAGCGCTCCTGCATCACATGCACGAAGCCTTTCTCGCGCTTAATCGCCCCGTTCGGACAGACGTTGGCGCACGGCGCGTCTTCACACTGGCGACAGATAGCGGCGGTAGAAATATTCACGCCTTTAATGACGTGGATGCGCGGCAGAAAGGTATCAGGGGTGAGAGAGGCGCAATCCTGCTCTGCCTGATGGGACACCACGCACGCCACTTCACAGGTACGGCAACCAATGCATTTGCTGGCATCGGCCATAATAAAACGGTTCATCTGCTTCTCCGGCATAACTGTTATGCGCGAAGCTATTCATAAACCGTGCCAATATTTAATTCGTTGATTTTAAAGCGAAATAAAAAGAAGTAGTTCTGTCATCGTCATTAGTGACGATGACAGATGTCGACGTCAGCGATGCGGGCCGTCAATAACGGAGTCGCGCAGGATAAGCTCGCCGGAGAAGGTTTGCTGAAGCTTAAACTCACCGCCGTCGAGCATGAAAATCAGGCGGCTGATGGTCTCCTGGATCATCTCCGTTACCGGAATACGCACGCTGGAGAGGGACGGCACGATATAGGGCGCGATTGCCACGTCGTCAAAGCCGATGACGGACACCGCGCCCGGTGTGGCGACGCCGCTCTCGTGCAACTGCCTGATGGCGCCAATCGCCATATCGTCGTTACTCGCCACCAGCGCGGTAAACGCTTCGCCGCGGGTGAGCAGCTGAGAGACCGCCGTCGCGCCGCTGGCCGGGCTCCACTTCCCTTCGGCGATCAGCGCGTCACGAACTGCAATCCCGTGCTGCGCCAGCGCGTCCCTGTAACCGGAAAGACGCTCCACGCCGGTGGGGGAATCCAGCGAACCGGTGATAAACGCAATCTCCCGGTGGCCTTTCGCGATCAGCTGCGATACCGCGTCCTGACACGACGCTTTATGATCGGACCAGACGCTATGGCTGCTGTTTTTCCGCAAACGGCGGTTGAGCACCATGATCGGCTGCTCGCATTTCTCAATGATCTCGTCCAGCGCTTCCACGCTCAGAAAACGCGGGTAGATGATCACCGCGTCGCAGCGCATGTCGAGCAGGTACTGGATCGCCTCGCGCTCCTCTTCGGCGCTGTGCTTGCCGTCCGCCAGGATCAGCTGGCGCCCCTTCTCTTCCGTCATCCGCGCGGCGTTAAACAGCAGCTCGCTAAAGTAGACCCCATGGTACAGGGTGTTCGTCACCACCAGCCCCAGGGTCTGGGTGCGTTTGGTCGCCAGGTTTCGCGCCAGCAGATTGGGGCGATACCCGCTTTCTTCGATGGCCTGAAACACGCGGTCTTTCGTCTCCTGGCTGACGTAACCGTTCCCCGACAGCACCCGGGAGACCGTCGCTTTCGACACGCCTGCCCGCTTCGCCACTTCCAGCATGGTGGTCATAGTGTTATTCCATTCAAAACCGATGAGCCGCAGTGTACTTCACCGCAGAAAAATTGTCGCAGCGACGTTATCACGCTTTTTACGGCCACGAGTGATCGTCATCACGAAACGAAAAAATGCATAAAAAGTGGTCTTGTTTCATTAAAAGAAACTCATGATGATTATGTGAAACCGGTTTCCTACACTTCTCACAACGATAACAGGATCACATCCGATGGCAAAAAATTACGCTGCGCTGGCAAACGACGTTGTTAGCGCGCTGGGCGGTAAAGAGAACATCGTCGCCGTCACCCACTGCATGACGCGCCTGCGCTTCGTTCTGAAAGACGAAAGCCTTACCGACACCGCGCGCCTGAAAAGCATCAGCGGCGTGCTCGGCGTGGTGCGCAACGACAACCAGTGCCAGGTGATCATCGGCAACACCGTGTCCCAGGCATACCGTGAAGTGGTGAGCCTGCTGCCCGCTAACCTGCAACCTGCCGTAGCGGAAGGTCCACAGAAGCTCACGCTGCGCCGGATTGGCGCCGGGATCCTCGACGCGCTGATCGGCACTATGTCTCCGCTGATCCCGGCGATCATCGGCGGGTCGATGGTCAAGCTGCTGGCGATGATCCTTGAGATGACCGGCGTGCTGGGCAAAGGCGACCCGACACTGACGATCCTGACCGTTATCGGCGACGGCGCGTTCTTCTTCCTGCCGCTGATGGTGGCGGCTTCCGCAGCGGTGAAGTTCAAAACCAACATGTCCCTGGCAATCGCCATCGCGGGCGTGCTGGTTCACCCGAGCTTTATCGAGCTGATGGCCAAGGCCGCGCAGGGCGAGCACGTTGAGTTCGCGTTCATTCCGGTGACGGCGGTGAAATACACCTATACCGTTATCCCGGCGCTGGTGATGACCTGGTGCCTGTCGTACATCGAACGCTGGGTGGATCGCATTACCCCGGCGGTGACGAAAAACTTCCTCAAGCCGATGCTGATCGTGCTGATTGCCGCCCCGCTCGCCATCGTACTGATTGGCCCGCTCGGGATCTGGATCGGCAGCGCCATCTCCGCGCTGGTCTACACCATTCACGGCTATCTGGGCTGGCTCTCCGTTGCCATTATGGGCGCGCTGTGGCCGCTGCTGGTGATGACCGGGATGCACCGCGTGTTTACGCCGACCATCATCCAGACCATTGCCGAAACGGGCAAAGAAGGGATGGTGATGCCGTCGGAAATCGGCGCCAACCTGTCGCTCGGCGGTTCATCGCTGGCGGTAGCGTGGAAAACCAAAAACCCGGAGCTGCGCCAGACGGCGCTGGCCGCGGCGGCCTCCGCCATCATGGCGGGGATCTCTGAACCGGCCCTGTACGGCGTGGCGGTACGCCTGAAGCGTCCGCTGATTGCGAGTCTGATCAGCGGCTTTATCTGCGGCGCGGTGGCAGGAATGGCCGGTCTTGCCAGCCATTCGATGGCGGCGCCGGGGCTGTTTACCAGCGTGCAGTTCTTCGACCCGGCCAACCCGATGACCATCGTCTGGGTGTTTGGCGTGATGGGTCTGGCAGTGGTGCTGTCGTTTGTGCTGACCCTGCTGTTAGGGTTTGAGGATATCCCGGTAGAAGACGAAGCCGAAAAAGCACGCGCCCTGCAAACCGCACCGGTACAGAACAAAGCAGCAGAAGCATAAACTGAAAGCGAGGTAAGAATGTCTGTTTTTCCACAAGGATTTTTATGGGGCGGCGCGCTTGCCGCCAACCAGAGTGAAGGGGCTTACCGTGAAGGCGGCAAAGGACTGACAACGGTCGATATGATCCCCCACGGCGCAAACCGCCTGGCGGTAAAAGTCGGCAAGGAAAAACGGTTTTCGTTGCGGGACGACGAATTCTACCCGAGCCACGAGGCGATTGATTTTTACCATCGCTACAAAGAAGACATCGCCCTGATGGCGGAGATGGGCTTTACGGTGTTCCGCACCTCGATTGCCTGGAGCCGCCTCTACCCGAACGGCGACGAACCGCTGCCGAATCAGGAAGGCATTGCCTTCTACCGCGCGGTGTTCGAGGAGTGCAAAAAGTACAACATCGAGCCGCTGGTGACCCTCTGCCACTTCGACGTGCCGATGCACCTGGTGACGGAGTACGGCTCCTGGCGCAACCGTAAGATGGTCGATTTCTTCGCCCGCTACGCCCGTACCTGCTTCGAAGAGTTTAACGAGCTGGTGAAATACTGGCTGACCTTCAACGAAATCAACATCATGCTGCACAGCCCGTTTTCCGGCGCGGGGCTGGTGTTTGAGGAAGGTGAAAACGAAGACCAGGTGAAATACCAGGCCGCGCACCACGAGCTGGTGGCGAGCGCGCTGGCGACCAAAATTGCCCACGAGGTAAACCCGGAAAACCAGGTCGGCTGCATGCTGGCGGGCGGTAACTTCTATCCCTACTCCTGCAAGCCGGAAGACGTGTGGATGGCGCTGGAGAAAGACCGCGAGAACCTGTTTTTTATCGACGTGCAGGCGCGCGGCAGCTATCCGGCCTACTCTGCCCGCGTATTCCGCGAAAAAGGCGTCGTGATTGTGAAAGACCCGGGCGATGACGAACTGCTGAAAAATACCGTCGACTTTGTCTCGTTCAGCTACTACGCCTCGCGCTGCGCGTCGGCGGACATGAACGCGGGCAACACCAGCGCGGCGAACATCGTGAAGTCCCTGCGCAACCCGCACATTCAGGTGAGCGAGTGGGGCTGGGGTATCGACCCGCTCGGCCTGCGCATCACTATGAACATGATGTACGACCGCTACCAGAAGCCGCTGTTCCTGGTGGAAAACGGTCTGGGGGCGAAAGATGTCGTTGATGAAAACGGTGAGATTAACGACGACTACCGCATCAGCTACCTGCGCGAGCACATCCGCGCGATGGGCGACGCGATTGAGGACGGCGTTCCGCTGCTGGGCTACACCACCTGGGGCTGCATTGACCTGGTCTCGGCCTCAACCGGGGAGATGAGCAAGCGCTATGGATTTGTCTACGTCGACCGCGACGACGCCGGGAACGGCACGCTGGAACGGAAACGCAAGAAATCGTTCGGATGGTATAAGAAGGTGATTGCGAGTAACGGGGGGGATCTCGAGTAGCCTGTTGCCCTCACCCCAGCCCTCTCCCACAGGGAGAGGGAGATGGGTTTGGTAGGCCGGGTAAGGCGAAGCCGCCACCCGGCACTGCTCAGAGCGGAGAAAAACCTCCATCCCCAACCCACCCTGCAAGCCGTGAATACACCCCCTCCACCGCCTCTTTCACCGGCGGCGTCATCGGGTAATAAAACCCGACAATATCCGGCTGAATGCCCAAAAACAGCACCTCGCCCACGTCGTCTTTGATCTGATCCACCAGGTAGTTCAGCGGCATATTGTGGGTGGTCATCATAAACATCTCGGCGATGTCGTCCGGGTCAATCAGGCGGATCTCGCCGGGATTAAGCCCCATATCGGTGGCATCGACGATTAACAGCCTGTCCGGATGCAGTTCACGGATGGCGACCACGTCGTTTTCCGGCGCGCTGCCGCCGTCAATCACCACCCAGTTGCCCGGCGGGTTTGCGGCGCACAGTTCCGCCAGCAGCGGACCCGCGCCGTCGTCGCCCATCATGCTGTTGCCGACACACAGTAAAACGTCAGTCACGTAATCTCCTCACCATCAGGTAGATGGCGCTCTCCTGATGAATATCGTGCAGCATGCCGAGCAGCGTTTTGCTCCACGCCTGCTGCGCCGGGGTTTGTACGCTCAGCGCCGCGTCAAAGGCGTTAGCGAGCATCGCAATGTGGTTGGCGTCGATGACGATCTCGCCATACTTCGGCACGCCCTCCATCTTGCGCCGCGCCGTACTGCCCTCCTCCAGCGTGGCGATCCACGCCAGGTATTCCGGCCACGGGCAGGTTAACGCAGCCTCCAGGCAGTCGATCACCCCGAGGTGGTGCCCAATCGCCAGGCTGTAATAGACCACCTGCTGCGCCGCATCCGGCGTGGCATCGTTCTCATCAATAAACTTACGGCTCAGCTGGCTGAACACCACCGTTTCACTCATCGGATACACGCCTCATCCACAATGTTGTTCAGGTTCGCCACGATCTCATTGAGACGCGGATCGTTCTCGGCCTCCAGCCAGCGCGCTACCTGATGGTCGCCCTGGCTGAGCAGACGCAGATAATCGTCGGCAATCTGGCGTCCGTAGCGGTAGCCCGCCAGCCTGCGTGCCGTGCGGTCGATCTTCACCCGCAGCGGTTGCACCATATCCGGGTGCAGGATAGTGGCTGGCTGGTTGTCCAGCTCGCCTGGCTCGCGGGCGTGGATCTTCTGCTCCAGCAGGCCGAGCGCCATGGCAAAACCGTACAGCGTGGCGGCGGGCGTCGGCGGGCAGCCCGGAATGTAGACGTCCACCGGCACGATTTTGTCGGTACCGCCCCAGACGCAGTAAAGATCGTGGAAGATGCCGCCGCTGTTGCCGCAGGCACCGTAGGAGATGCAGATTTTCGGATCCGGCACAGACTGCCAGGCGCGTAGCGCAGGCGAGCGCATCGCGCGGGTGACCGCGCCGGTGAACAGCAGGATATCCGCGTGGCGCGGGGACGGCACCACCTTGATGCCGAAGCGCTCGGCGTCAAACAGCGGCGACAGCGTAGCGAAGATCTCAATCTCGCAGCCGTTGCAGCCACCGCAGTCCACGCGATAGACGTAGGCCGAGCGTTTGATTTTTTTCAGCAGCGACGCCTTCATGCTGGCGATGGACTCCTCCACCGTCAGCGGCACCGGAATGCCGTTAGCGTCGCGCGGGCCGAGTAAGTTTTCCATCAGCTGGCCTCTCTCATATGGCGGGTTAAATCGATGCGGTCAGACGGCAGCAGGCATTTCTGACGCTTGCACTCCGGGCAGGTTTCGAAGCTTTCACGGTGATGCTCCGCGCGGACGTCGCCGTTGTGCTTCAGCAGCGCGATGGCGTAGTCGATCTCTTTTTGCACGGCGAACGGACGCTTGCAGACGCGGCAGTTGCACAGCGCAAAGCGCGATTGCTGGAGGAAGTCCTCTTTTTTCCACACCGCCAGCTCGTACTCCTGAGACAGGCGAATGGCGACCGTCGGGCAGACCTCCTCGCAGCGGCCGCAGAAGATGCAGCGCCCGAGGTTAAACTGCCAGGCCAGCTCGCCGGTTTTCAGGTCCGTTTCCACCGTTAAGGCATTCGACGGGCAGGCGTTGACGCAGGCCGCGCAGCCGATGCACTGCTGCGGGTTGTGCTCCGGCTTGCCGCGAAAGTTTTTATCAACCGGGATCGGCTCCAGCGGATAACCGCTGGTCTGCGCGCCGGTTTTGATCACTTTTTTGATAAAGGTAAACATGGCGAATCCTTATTTCAGCGGCGAGTTCTTACGTTCGATGCTGTAGCGCTCAAGCTCTTTGTACGGCACCACCTGGCTTTTCTTCTTGCGCACGTCCACGACGGTCATGCGGTCGGTGCAGGAGTAACACGGGTCGAGGCTGCCGATGATCAGCGGCGCGTCGGAGACCGTGTTGCCGCGAAGCATGTAGCGCAGGGTTGGCCAGTTGGCGTAGGTCGCCGCACGGCAGCGCCAGCGGTAGAGCTTCTGGTTGTCGCCGGTCATGCTCCAGTGGATGTCGTCCCCGCGCGGCGCTTCGGCAAAGCCGAGGGCAAAGCGGTTTGGAATGTAGGTGAAGCCTTCCACCATCAGCGGGCCGCCCGGCAGGTTATCGAGGCCGTAGTCGATCATGTTCAGCGCGGTGAATACCTCGTTGATGCGCACCTTCAGACGGGAGATGACGTCGCAGCCCTGCTCGCTGTGCACGGTCATCGGCAGCAGGCCGTAGCCGACGAACGGGTGATCGGCGCGGGTATCGCGGGCGTGGCCGCTGGCGCGCACCATCGGACCAACGTTACTGAAGTCGCGGGCGATTTCCGGGTCAAGACGACCAATCCCGACGGTGCGCTGCTCAATGTTGGGCGTGCTGAGCAGCATATCCACCAGCTCCTGCACGTCCCGGCGCATCTGCTGCGCCAGCTGGCGGGTCTGGATCATGTCGTCTTTCAGCAGGTCGCGGCGGATCCCGCCGATCAGGTTCAGGCCGTAGGTTTTACGCGCCCCGGTAAGGATCTCCGCCATCTTCATCGACGCCTCGCGCACGCGGAAGAACTGCATAAACCCGGAGTCAAATCCGACGAAATGGCAGGCCAGGCCGAGGTTCAGCAGGTGCGAGTGCAGGCGCTCCACCTCCAGCAGAATGGCGCGGATCATCTGCGCGCGTTCCGGCACCACGATCCCCATGCCGTTTTCCACCGAGGTGGTGTAGGCGGTGCTGTGGGCAAAGCCGCAGATGCCGCACACGCGGTCAGAAAGAAACGTGACTTCGTTGTAGCCCATGCGGGTCTCCGCCAGCTTCTCCATGCCGCGGTGGACGTAGAACAGGCGGTAGTCGGCGTCGATAATGTTCTCGCCGTCGACGAACAGGCGGAAGTGGCCCGGTTCGTCAGAGGTAACGTGCAGCGGGCCAATCGGCACCACGTTATTCTTCTTGCTGCCCAGCTCGTTGATGAACTCGTAGGTTTCGCTGTCGGTGGTTGGGGCCGGGCGCTGGCGGTAGTCCATGCTGTCCTTGCGCAGCGGATAGAGTTCATCCGGCCAGTCGTCCGGCAGCACCAGGCGACGCTCGTCAGGCAGGCCAACCGGCACCAGGCCGTACATGTCGCGCACTTCGCGCTCGCCCCAGACGGCGGCAGGCACGCGCGGCGTGACGGACGGGTATTCCGGTTTATTCGGGTCGACCTCGACGCGCACGGTGATCCAGCACTTCTCGCCCTGCTCCATCGACATCACGTAGTACACCGCGTAACTGCCGCACAGCTGGCGCTCGTCGTTACCGAACAACACCGACAGCCAGCCGCCCTGCTGGTAGTAGAGAAACTCCACCACTTCCGGCAGATAGTTCACCTTAATGGTGACGGTGATCTGGTCTTTGGTTTGCCAGGACTCCTCCAGCACCACGCCCGGGAAAGCCTGATGCAACGCGGCGAGATACTGCTGACCTTTCTTTTCTTCAGACATAAACACTCTCTTTAATCACGCCACCAGCAAGGAGACGAACGCTAAAAATGCAAAACCAAAACCAGCCCAGGTAATGCGTGACGTTTCGACAAAACGCAGGCGCGCCATGCTGTTTTCAAACAGGGCAATGACCAGCACGCCGATAAGCAGCTTGAGCACAGCCACCACCACGGCCAGCAGCAGGCCGCCCGCAGAGAAGTGCGTCATCTGCCCCCACGGGAAGAAAACGCCGACGAACATCTGCAACACCACCAGCTGCTTGAGGCTGATGCCCCACTTCAGCACCGCAAAGCCGTAGCCGCTGTACTCGGTGAGCGGCCCCTCCTGTAATTCCTGCTCCGCTTCCGCGAGATCGAACGGCAGCTTGCCCATCTCGATAAACGTGGCGAACGCGCAGGCGCAGAGCGCCAGCACCAGCGGTAGCGAACGTGAAACCGGCCAGTGGTAAACGGTGTCGGTGATGAAACTGATGTGGGTCGAGCCTGCAACCTGCGCGGCGACCCACAGCCCCAGCAGCAGAATTGGCTCAACCAGCACGCCGAGCATCGCCTCGCGGCTGGCACCGATACCCGTAAACGGGCTGCCGGTGTCCAGGCCCGCAATCGCAAAGAAGAAACGCGCGATGGCGAAGAGGTAGATCAGCGTAATCAGATCGCCCAGCACCGGCAGCGGCGACGCCACCGTCACCACCGGCAGCGCGGTGGCGATGGTCAGCATCACGCCCACCATCACAAACGGCGTCAGGCGGAACACCCAGCCCGCGGCATCCGGCGCGACGCTCTGACGGGAGAGCAGTTTGAAGAGATCGCGGTACTCCTGGAGCACGCCAGGTCCGCGACGGTTGTGCAGCCGGGCGCGCGCCACGCGCGTGATGCCCGACAGCAGCGGCGCGGCGGCGAACAGCACCAGCGCCTGAAGAATTGCCAGTAACAGACTCATGTCAGGCTCCTCGTGAAATGACAATCACCACCAGCACCGCCAGCTCGATCAGCGCCAGGCGGCGGAACAGTACGGGCACGGCGGCCCCCTGCCAGCCCGGCACCCAGCCCACCGGGTTCAGCCAGTGGCGCAGCTTCAGCACGGCGGCAAAGTTCTCTTTCACCGGCATGGCGAAACCGTGGGCGGTGATGACCATCGACTGCTCGTGTTCGTAGCCGCAGGCCCACGCCGCGCCGCGCGAGCGGGAGGCGAGACGGTCGCGTCTGAAGAACAGCATCAGCACGAACGGCAGGAGCGGCGCGGCAATCAGCAGCAGCGCCATCATCGGCTGGGAAACGACGGTATGCGCCGTGACCAGCGGCAGCGGAATAGCCTGGCCCAGCTGCGGCAGCAGCCACGGCGCGGCAACCCCGCCCGCGATGCAGCACAGCGCCAGCGCGACCACGCTGGTGGTCATCAGTACCGGGGCGCAGCAGGCGTTTTCCGCTTCTCGGGTGCGCGGCGCGCCCAGGAAGGTGACACCGTAAACTTTAGCCATACACATCACCGCCAGCGCCCCGGTGATCGCCAGGCCCACCGCCAGCAGCGGGCCGAGTAAACGCCCGATAAACGCCTCGCTCTGGCCGAGGGCGAAGAAGGACTGATAAATCACCCACTCGCCGGCAAAGCCGTTCAGCGGCGGCAGCGCAGCCATCGCCATCAGCCCGACCAGCATCGCCAGCGAAATGACGGGCATTTTTTTGCCAATCCCGCCGAGCTTCTCAATATCGCGGTGCCCGGTGCGGAACCAGACGCTGCCCGCGCCGAGGAACAGGGTGCTTTTAAACAGGCTGTGGTTGATAAGGTGATACAGACCGCCAATAAACCCGGCGGCAATCAGCGCCGGCTGGTTGAGCGCCAGCCCGGTGACGCCTGCGCCCATGCCGAGCAGGATAATCCCGATGTTCTCCAGGGTGTGGTACGCCAGCAGACGCTGGATGTTGTGCTCCATCAGCGCGTAGAGGCCACCGACGAACGCGGTGATCATCCCCGCAATCAGCAACGCCACGCCCCACCACAGCGGCGGCTGATTGCCCGTCAGGGTTATCGTCAGGATGCCGAACAGACCGACCTTCATCACCACGGTGGAGAACAGCGCAGCGGCCGGGGCTGAGGCATTGGCATGCGCCTGCGGCACCCAGCCGTGCAGCGGGATTATCCCGGCCAGCAGGCCAAAACCGACTACGCCCAACAGCCAGACGTCGTTGCCCAGCGGCTGGCCGTTAAGCGCGGCGAAATCCAGTGTGCCGAAACGCTGCCACACCAGCCAGCAGGCCAGCGCCAGCAGCAGCGTGCCGAGACGTCCGAGCGCAAACCACAGCTTGCCGGAGGCGCTGCATCCGGTCAGGAACACGCCGCACAGGGCCATGATTTCAGCCATCACCACCAGCGCGCCGAGGTTGCTGGCGACAACGGTACAGACCGCGGCGGCCATCAACAGGTTAACCAGCAGGCCGTTGGCTTTGGTGTGCTGATGGCGGTGCCAGTCGATATTAAACAGGCTGATAAACAGCCCGCACAGGCCAAAGGTTATCAGCCAGATGGCGTTCAGCGGCGTAAGCTCAACGGCGTGGTGAATCAGCGGGATGAGGGTGTCGACGGATTGCCCGTCGATCAGGACAACCCCGCCCGCCGCCAGCGTCATCAGGCTGCCGACCGCCCCGCCGATACCGGCGATCACGCCGCTCAGCGTTTTATGGAAGGCGAGGAGCAGCGCCAGGACAGCGGCGGCGGCAAACCAGGCCACGCCGCTGGTCATCATAACTATCGCGTTCATTTCGCCCCCTCGTTAAGCGCCCGCAGCAGCGAAAGATCGCCGACGTCGGTATTGATGGTCAGCTCACGCTTGCGTTTGCTGGTGCGAGCGATGTCGCGGATGTTGACCAGGACCAGCGCCCGGGTCGGGCAGGTCCGCACGCAGGCCGGACCCTGCTCATCGAAGCTGCACAGGTCGCACTTCACCGCAACGGCGCGAATGCCCGGCACCCAGTCCAGCAGCGTGCTCACGCGTGCCGGAGCCGGCGGCGCAGGCGGCGCTTTCGGGGTATTGGCATTCGCCGGAATATGCAGCGGACGGCTGCCGGAAAACTCAATGGCGCCGAACGGACAGGCGATGCCGCACAGTTTGCAGCTCACGCACAGGCTTTCGTTCAGCTGTACCGCGCCGTCAACGCGGGTGATGGCATTGACAGGACAAACGCCCGCGCACGGGGCGTCTTCACAGTGGTGACAGAGCTGCGGGGCAGACTCTTTCTCATTACGCATGACGCGCAGGCGCGGCATGGACTGTAGCCCGTGCAGGCGGTGCGTTTCCGAACACGCCGCCTCACAGGTCCGACAGCCAATACAGACCGTCGAGTCAGCAATTACAAAACGGTTCACCGGGTCATCCTCTGGTGATGGTCATTTTTGACGAAAAAAAACTGTCTTATCGACACTTCTCGACACTCGCTTTTCAGGCCACGTTCGCGGAGGATTTTCCGTCGATCAGCTGTTTCAGGTTGATCGACTGATCGTGCTCAACGGCGGCGTAGAGGCCGTTATAAACCGGCGCTATTTTCTCCAGATAGTGCTCCAGCACCTGCTGGCGATCGCGGTTGCTGACGTGACCGTCCACCATGCCGTCGGCCATCAGTTGAGCTTTCGCAATACACTGTTTTTCACCCTCTTTTGTCTCAACGTAATACTCAATGGTGTGGCTGTTGAAGCTCTCCGCCAGGGTGACAAAAATCGTGAAGTGATCAAACAACACAAAGCGCATGTCCCCCTGCGCCGCGCAGCTCATGGCATGGTGCAGACGGGCTTTTGACAGGGTGATCCCCTGAATCAGAGAGTTGCAGTAGAGGTGCCACTGATCCTGAAGCTGCTGATGACGTTGCGCGATGTAATCCGCTTTTTCGCTAATTTCCCAAATAGTCATAAAAGGTATCCGGTTAATGGAGTTAGCGGCTGTTAAGCAGTTTTCGTGCCAGTTTTTAATCTGTTGATTTAAATAGCTTTTAACAAGAGACGTACTGTCACCGCCGCGGTGTCGACGTGTCATTTCGACAGCGTTGACATCGTCACGCCGTAACGCAAATCAAGCTGGCACTGTTATTGCATTGAAGGGGCAATTCATTAAGGAGGCGTCATGCACGAAATCACCCTCTGCCAGCGGGCACTGGAACTTATCGAACAGCAGGCTGTGCAGAACCATGCGAAGCGCGTGACCGGCGTCTGGCTGAAGGTCGGGGCGTTTTCCTGCGTCGAGACCAGCGCCCTCACCTTCTGTTTTGAGCTGGTGTGCCGCGGCACGCTGGCGGAAGGTTGCGCACTGCATATCGAGGAGCAGCAGGCGGAGTGCTGGTGCGAACAGTGTCAGGAGTACGTCACGCTGTTGTCATCGAAGGTACAGCGCTGTCCGCAGTGCCAGAGCAGCGGGCTGCGCATCGTGGCGGATGACGGTATGCAGATCCAACGCCTCGAAATCGAGAAGGAGTAAAGTATGTGTAGTACCTGCGGTTGCGCTGAAGGCAACCTGTATATCGAAGGGGATGAACACCGCCCCCACTCCGCGTTTCGCTCCGCGCCCTTTTCCCCTGCCCCGCGTCCCGCGGCGGCACTGACCGGCATCACCTTCGCGCCGCAGCGTTCCGACGCGGGTGACCTGCATTACGGCCGCGGCGAAGCGGGCACCCACGCGCCGGGCATCAGCCAGCGCCAGATGCTGGAGGTGGAGATTAACGTGCTGGATAAAAACAACCAGCTCGCCGTCCGCAATCGCGCCCGCTTTGCCGCGCGCGAACAGCTGGTGCTGAACCTGGTCTCCAGCCCCGGCTCCGGTAAAACCACGCTGCTGACCGAAACCCTCAAACGGCTGAATAAACGTGTCTCCTGCGCCGTTATCGAAGGTGACCAGCAAACGGTAAACGACGCCGCGCGCATCCGCGAAACCGGTACGCCTGCGATTCAGGTCAACACCGGGAAAGGGTGCCATCTGGACGCGCAGATGATTGCCGACGCCGCCCCGCGCCTGCCGCTGGCGAACAACGGCATCCTGTTCATTGAAAACGTTGGCAACCTGGTCTGCCCGGCAAGCTTCGACCTCGGCGAGCGGCATAAAGTGGCGGTACTCTCCGTGACCGAAGGGGAAGACAAGCCGCTGAAATATCCGCATATGTTTGCCGCCGCCTCCCTCATGCTGCTGAACAAAGTCGACCTGCTGCCGTACCTGAATTTCGACGTGGATAAGTGCCTGGCTTACGCCCGCGAAGTGAACCCGGACATTGAGATCCTGCTGGTTTCCGCCACGCGCGGCGACGGGATGGACGCCTGGCTGAACTGGCTGGAGAACGAACGATGTGCATAGGCGTCCCCGGGCAAATTCATTCCATCGACGGCAATCAGGCCAAAGTGGAGGTATGCGGCATCCTGCGCGATGTCGACCTGACGCTGGTAGGCAGCCACGATGAGACCGGCGCATCGCGTCTCGGCCAGTGGGTGCTGGTCCACGTGGGTTTTGCCATGAGCGTGATTAATGAGGAAGAAGCCCGCGACACGCTGGACGCGCTACAGAATATGTTTGACGTCGAGCCGGACGTGGGCGCCCTGCTGTATGGGGAGGAACGATAATACATGCGTTACGTTGATGAATATCGCGCGCCTGAGCAGGTGTTGCAGCTTATCGATCGCCTGAATTCCCGCGCGTCGCTGCTGGACTACACGAAAGAAAAACCGCTGCGGATCATGGAGGTGTGCGGCGGACACACCCACGCCATCTTTAAATTTGGCCTCGACCAGCTGCTGCCGGAAAACATCGAATTTATCCACGGCCCCGGCTGCCCGGTGTGCGTGCTGCCGATGGGGCGCATCGACAGCTGTCTCGACATCGCCAGCCGCCCCGGTGTGATTTTTTGTACCTTTGGCGACGCCATGCGTGTACCGGGAAAAAATGGCTCGCTGCTCCAGGCGAAGGCGCGCGGCGCGGACGTGCGGATCGTCTACTCACCGATGGATGCCCTGACGCTGGCGATGGCTAATCCTGAGCGTAAGGTCGTCTTTTTCGGGCTTGGTTTTGAAACCACCATGCCCGCCACCGCCATTACCCTCCAGCAGGCGAAAGCCCGCAACGTCACTAACTTTTACTTTTTCTGCCAGCACATCACGCTTATTCCCACGCTGCGCAGCCTGCTGGAAGCGCCGGATAACGGTATCGACGCGTTTCTGGCGCCGGGCCACGTCAGCATGGTGATCGGCACAGAAGCCTACGGTTTTATCGCTGAACAGTACAATCGTCCGTTAGTGGTGGCTGGTTTCGAGCCACTTGATCTACTGCAAGGCGTGACCATGCTGGTTGAGCAGAAAATAGCGGCCCTGAGCGCGGTGGAAAATCAGTATCGCCGCGTGGTGCCCGATGCAGGTAACAGACGGGCACAGCAGGCCATAGCCGACGTGTTTAGCGTCGAAGGCGACAGCGAGTGGCGCGGACTGGGGCTGATTGCCGAATCCGGCGTACACCTGACGCCCGCGTATCGCGCCTTCGACGCCGAAGCGCATTTCCGACCGCAGCCGCAGCAGGTGTGCGACGATCCCCGCGCCCGCTGTGGCGACGTACTCACCGGAAAATGCAAACCTCATCACTGCCCGTTATTTGGCAACGCCTGTAACCCGCAAACCGCGTTTGGCGCGCTGATGGTCTCTTCAGAAGGGGCATGCGCCGCGTGGTATCACTATCGCAACCAGGAGTGTGAAGCATGAACACGGTGGAAATGGCGCACGGAAGCGGTGGACAGGCGATGCAGCAGCTGATTAACCGGCTGTTTATGGACGCCTTTGACAACCCCTGGCTCGCCGAGCAGGAAGATCAGGCGCGCATTGCGCTCTCAACCCTCACCGCACACGGTGACAGGCTGGCGTTCTCTACCGACAGCTACGTGATTGACCCGCTGTTCTTCCCGGGCGGCGATATCGGCAAGCTCGCCGTCTGCGGCACGGCAAACGACGTCGCCGTCAGCGGCGCGATCCCCCGCTACCTCTCCTGCGGGTTTATCCTCGAAGAAGGGTTACCGATGGAAACGCTCACGGCGGTGGTCAACAGCATGGCGCACACCGCCCGCGAGGCGGGGATCGCCATCGTCACCGGGGATACCAAGGTGGTGCAGCGCGGCGCGGCGGATAAGCTTTTTATCAACACCGCCGGGATGGGGGCGATCCCCGCCGATATTCACTGGGGCGCTCAACAGCTTTGCGCAGGCGACGTGCTGATTGTCAGCGGCACGCTGGGCTGCCACGGGGCAACCATCCTGAACCTGCGCGAAGGCCTGGGGCTGGACGGGGAACTGCGCAGTGACTGCGCGGTACTCACGCCGCTGATCCAGACGCTGCGCGACATGCCGGGCGTAAAAGCCTTGCGCGACGCCACGCGAGGCGGCGTGAATGCCGTGGTGCACGAATTTGCCGCAAGCAGCGGCTGCGGAATTGAGCTGACCGAGCGCGGCCTGCCTGTCAAAGGCGCCGTGCGCGGGCTATGCGAGCTATTAGGGCTAGACCCGCTTAACTTTGCCAACGAAGGCAAGCTGGTGATCGGCGTGGAACGCACGGCGGCGGAAGCCGTACTTGCACAGCTGCGCGCGCATCCATTAGGGAAAGACGCGGCCATCATCGGCGACGTGGTTGAGCGCAAAGGGGTGCGCCTGACCGGGCTTTACGGCGTGAAGCGTACGCTGGATCTGCCGCACGCTGAACCGTTACCCCGAATTTGCTAGACCGCGCCAAAAGCGGTCAGCGCTGAATTTCTCTTTTTGCCAGTTTCTATTGGAAAGCAACAATGCCGTATACACCGATGAGCGATCTTGGACAGCAGGGCCTGTTTGACATCACGCGCACACTTTTACAACAGCCCGACCTCGGCGCACTGAGCGATGCCCTGACGCGGCTGGTCA
This sequence comes from Enterobacter cloacae complex sp. SHL022, assembly GCF_049237785.1. Lineage (NCBI taxonomy): Bacteria > Pseudomonadati > Pseudomonadota > Gammaproteobacteria > Enterobacterales > Enterobacteriaceae > Enterobacter > Enterobacter cloacae complex sp. SHL022. The sequence continues at coordinate 155,386 of NZ_JBMKJH010000002.1, forward strand.
GGCAATCTGCGCTGGCGGACAGCGCCGCCATTGTGCTCTGGCATAGCGCAACCCACCGCGCGAGCTATTTCTCAACGCGTGATAACGGCAAAATCTTCGAATATGAAGATGAAACGTTTCTTGCCCACGGCCCGGTGCGGCGTATTCTCTCCCGCCCGGAAGCGCTGCACTGCAATTTTGACCAGTTTCGCCAGGCCTGGCCGAAGCTGGCAGAGAGCAACCTTTACCACCCTTTCGGCCACTACAGCATGCTGCCGCTGGCGGTGGAAGGGCAAATTTTTGGCGGCTGCGAGTTTATCCGCGATACCGACCAGCCCTGGAGCGAGGCGGAGTACGAACGCCTGCACACCTTTACCCAGATTGTGGCCGTTGTCGCGGAGCAGATCCAAAGCCGCGTCACCAATAACGTGGACTACGACCTGCTGAGCCGCGAGCGCGATAACTTCCGCATTCTGGTTGCCATCACCAACGCCGTGCTCTCCCGCCTGGACATGGATGAGCTGGTCAGCGAAGTATCAAAAGAGATCCATCACTATTTTAAAATCGATGCCATCAGCATTGCGCTACGCGGCAACCGGAAAGGCAAGCTGAACATCTACTCCACCCACTACCTTGATGAAGCTAACCCGGCGCACGAGCAGAGCGAAGTGGACGAAGCGGGAACGCTGTCCGAGCGGGTATTTAAAAGCAAAGAGATCCTGCTGCTCAATCTCAATGAACAGGATCCGGTAGCCCCCTACGAGCGGATGCTCTTCAACACCTGGGGCAACAAGATCCAGACCCTGTGCCTGCTGCCGCTGATGTCCGGCAACACCATGCTCGGCGTGCTCAAACTGGCGCAGTGCGATGAAGCCGTATTTACCACCGCCAACCTGAAGCTGCTGCGCCAGATCGCCGAGCGCATCTCCATCGCGCTGGATAACGCCCTCGCCTATCAGGAGATCCACCGCCTGAAGGAGCGGCTGGTGGACGAAAACCTGGCGCTGACCGAGCAGCTCAACAACGTGGACAGCGAGTTTGGCGAAATCATCGGGCGCAGCGATGCCATGTACAGCGTGCTCAAGCAGGTGGAGATGGTGGCGCAAAGCGACAGCACGGTGCTGATCCTCGGTGAAACCGGTACCGGGAAAGAGCTGATTGCCCGGGCGATCCACAACCTGAGCAACCGCAACAGCCGCCGGATGGTGAAGATGAACTGCGCGGCGATGCCTGCTGGCTTACTGGAAAGCGACCTGTTCGGCCACGAGCGCGGTGCCTTTACCGGCGCCAGCAGCCAGCGGCTGGGCCGTTTTGAGCTGGCGGATAAAAGCTCTTTGTTCCTCGACGAAGTGGGCGATATGCCGCTGGAGCTCCAGCCCAAGCTGCTGCGCGTGCTGCAGGAGCAGGAGTTTGAGCGCCTCGGCAGCAACAAGCTGATCCAGACCGACGTGCGTCTGATTGCCGCCACCAACCGCGATCTGAAAAAAATGGTCGCAGACCGTGAGTTCAGAAGCGATCTCTACTATCGCCTGAACGTGTTCCCGATCTGCCTGCCGCCGCTGCGCGAGCGCCCGGAAGATATTCCGCTGCTGGTGAAAGCCTTTACCGCGAAGATTGCCCGCCGGATGGGGCGAAATATCGACAGTATTCCTGCCGAAACGCTACGCACACTCTCGGCGATGGAGTGGCCGGGGAACGTGCGCGAGCTGGAAAACGTCATCGAGCGCGCGGTGCTGCTGACGCGCGGGAACGTGCTTCAGCTGTCCCTGCCGGAGGTTTCTCTTGCGGAAACGACCGTGGCCGCAACCGAGGTTGCGAAGGATGGAGAGGATGAATATCAGCTCATTATGCGAGTGCTGAAGGAGACCAACGGCGTGGTAGCCGGGCCGAAAGGCGCGGCGCAACGGCTGGGGCTGAAGCGTACCACCCTGCTCTCGCGCATGAAGCGTCTGGGAATCGATAAAGAGAGCCTGAATTAACCCGTCATTCCGGCGCCGTATATGGCGCCGCCTTTCATCACTCTGCGTAATTGTCTCACATTGACACAATATATTTTCCTCTGTATAAAATTCCGCCTTAATAATGCGTTTCATTTGCATCAAAATAATTTTAATGAAGGTAGCGTTTAATGAAAAAGGTTCTCTGCGCGTTAGGCCTGGCGGTTGCATCAATGAGTACAGCTCTGGCTACCACGTACCCGCTCACGATAGAAAACTGCGGGTATAAAGAAACCTTCACCAAAGCGCCGGAACGCGTTGTGGCCCTGGGGCAGAATACCGTCGAGATCCTGCTTCTGCTGGGTCTGGAAGATAAGGTGAAAGCCAGCGCGTTCTGGCCGACCAAAGTATTGCCGCAGCTGGCTGAGCAGAATGCAAAAATCAAAACCCTGACCGTCGAAATTCCGACACTTGAATCCATTCTTGCGCAAAACCCTGATTTTGTTCCTGCACAGCTGCCGCTGCTGCTCGGACCGGAAAGTAAGGTCGCAAAACGCGAAGACCTGGCCACCGTTGGGGTAAACAGCTATTTATCTCCGGGCATGTGCGCCACCAAAAAAGCCGCAGGGGACATGTACGGCAGCCGCCAGACGCTGTGGGACATGACCTACCTTTATCAAGAGATTGAGGATTTCGCCAAGATTTTCAACGTGGAAGCGCGTGGTCAGGCCGTTATCGCCGACTTCAAAAAACGTGAAGCCGACCTGCGCCAGGAGTTTGGCAAAAACAACAAAGACCTCTCCTTTGTTTTCTGGTTCTCAAGCTCCTCACCTTCGGCTGATGCCTATGTCGGCGGCAAAAACAGCGCCTCTGGCTTTATTGCTAACGTGCTGGGCGGCCATAACGCCATTACCTCTGAGACCGAATGGCCGACCGTGGGCTGGGAAAGTATTATTGCCGCTAATCCGGACGTGATTGTGGTCTCCAGCCTGGATCGTAACCGCTGGGCGCTGGACAACGCCGAAGAAAAAATCAAATTCCTGAAAAGCGATCCAGCCGTCAGCCAGATGGAGGCGGTGAAGAAGGGTCATATTGTGGTGATGGACGGCCAGGCCATGAACCCGACGATTCGCACGCTTTACGGTGCTGAGCAGGTCGGCGAACAGCTCAGAAAACTGGGACTGAACTGATGACCACCGCCGTACTTCAGATGCGGCAGGGGGTGCTCCTGACCACGTCATGCCTGCTCGCCTTCGTGCTGTTGTTTCTGGTGATCGCCCTTGGCGTCAGCATCGGTGAGTTGTCTATCCCGCTCAATAACGTGTTCTACGCCATCAGCAATAAGCTGGGGCTGACTGACGTTCCGCTCAACCGCATCTACGAGAGCGTCATCTGGGACTTTCGCCTCAGCCGCGCGCTGGTGGCGGCCTGTTGCGGAGCCGGGTTGGCCATCTGCGGGGCCGTATTGCAGAGCCTTTTGAAGAATGCGCTGGCGGAACCTTACGTGCTCGGCGTGTCGGCGGGAGCGTCAACCGGGGCGGTGTCAGTCGTCGTATTGGGTCTCGGCACCGGCGCAGTATCGCTTTCTGCGGGCGCGTTTGCCGGAGCCTTCGCCGCCTTTGCCTTCGTCGCCTTCCTGACCAACGGCGCGCGCGGCGGCAATGAACGCACGATCCTGGCGGGCGTAGCGGCCTCTCAGCTGTTTAACGCCATTACCGCCTATACCATCAGCACCTCTGCCAGCGCGCAACAGGCGCGCGACGTGATGTTCTGGCTGCTGGGCAGCTTTAGCGGCGTACGCTGGCCGGAATTCCAGCTGGCGCTGGTAGTGGTACTGGCGGGGCTGGCCGTCTGTCTTTATTATTCCCGTGCGCTGGACGCCTTTACGTTCGGTGATGATGCCGCCGCCTCGTTGGGCATTGCCGTGCCCTGGGTGCGCCTGGCCTTGTTTACCACCACCGCCCTGATCACCGCGACCATCGTCAGCATGGCGGGCTCTATTGGTTTTGTCGGGCTGGTCGTGCCGCACGTTATGCGTTTCCTGTTCGGGCCGCTGCACCGCACGCTGCTGATAGCCAGCGCGCTGGCGGGGGCGATCCTGATGGTGCTGGCCGACATCGCCTCGCGGATGCTGATTGCTCCGCAAAGCCTGCCGGTTGGCGTCGTTACCGCGCTGGTTGGCGTACCGTTCTTCGCCGTGATTATCTACCGCTCAAGGAATAAGTAATGAGCATCTGCGCCGAGAAAATCACCTGGAAGGTAGGTAAAAAGATCATTGTGAATAATGTTTCGCTGACGGTTTCCCGGGGCGAAACGGTGGGCCTGCTTGGCCCTAACGGCTGCGGTAAATCCTCGCTGTTGCGCATACTGGCAGGTCTGCGCCGCCCGGATGCCGGGTGCGTGACGCTGGACGGACAGGACATTGCCCGCATTGCCAAAAAGCAGCTGGCGCGGCGCGTGGCGTTTGTTGAACAGCACGGAATGACCGACGCCAATATGCGCGTGCGTGACGTCGTCAAACTGGGGCGAATTCCGCACCATTCGCCCTTCTCAAACTGGAGCGCGCAGGATGACGAAACCGTCACCGCCGCCCTGCAACGCGTGGATATGCTGGATCGCAGCGAACAGGGCTGGCTGAGCTTATCCGGCGGCGAGCGTCAGCGGGTACATATCGCCCGCGCGCTGGCGCAAGCGCCAACCGAAATTCTGCTGGATGAACCGACCAACCACCTGGACATTCATCATCAGATACAGCTTATGCATCTCATCAGCGAGCTGCCGGTGACCAGCATCGTCGCCATTCACGATCTTAACCACGCATCCATGTTCTGCGATTCGTTGATTGTGATGCAGCAAGGGCAGATTGTGGCGACCGGAACGCCGCAGGAAATCTTATCCGAGGAACTACTCTGGGACGTCTTCAGGGTGAAAACCAGAATCGAGATCTCGCCGTACCACGGCAAAAAACACATCCATTTTATCGTGTAGGGGTGAGTTAAAACGATGCCTCTTCGCACTGCCAACACCCTCTGGCCGCCCGTTCTGCTGGGCAGCCAGTTTGTGTTTAATATCGGCTTTTACGCGGTCGTCCCCTTCCTGGCGATCTTCTTACGTGACGATATGCTGCTCTCCGGCGGGCTGATTGGGCTGGTGCTGGGGCTGCGCACCTTCTCCCAGCAGGGGATGTTTATTGTCGGCGGCGCGCTTTCAGATCGGTTTGGCGCGAAGAGCGTGATCCTCAGCGGCTGCATCGTCCGCGTGGTGGGTTATTTACTGCTGGCCTTTGGGCAATCCCTGTGGCCCGTCATTCTGGGGGCCTGTCTGACGGGCGTCGGCGGCGCGCTGTTCTCACCGTCGATAGAAGCCCTGCTGGCCAAAGCGGGAACGCAAAGCGAGGCGAAGGGTAAACGCAGCCGCGCGGAGTGGTTTGCGCTGTTTGCGGTGTGCGGTGAACTTGGCGCCGTTCTTGGCCCGGTGATGGGGGCCCTGCTGACGGAGCTGGGCTTTCGTCAGGTTGCGCTCGCAGGCGCAGGGATATTTATCGTTGCGCTGGTGGTGCTCTTTTTCTGCCTGCCTGCGGCACATCACAGCACGAAGCCGCTGAAAATTCTGCCCTGGTGGACGACGTTCCGTCAGCCGCGTTTCGTCGCCTTTATCATTGCCTACAGTTCATGGCTGTTAAGCTATAACCAGCTCTATCTGGCGCTGCCGGTGGAGATCCAACGCGCCGGCGGGAACGAAAAAGATCTGGGGCCGCTGTTTATGCTGGCCTCGGTGCTGATTATTGTTCTGCAGCTGCCCCTTGCCCGTTTCGCCCGAAACGTCGGCGCGGTCCGGATCTTACCGGTGGGCTTTTTGCTGCTTTCCGCCTCGTTTGCAAGCGTGGCGCTCTTTGCCGCGACGGAGCCGCCGGAGGGCTGGCTGCGCCTGCTGCCCTCTGCAAGCCTTGTCACGCTGCTGACGCTCGGACAAATGCTGCTGGTGCCGTCGGCTAAAGATTTGATCCCGCGCTTTGCCGAGGAGTCAACGCTTGGAGCGCACTATGGCGCACTCTCAACCGCCGGCGGCATCGCGGTGCTGGTGGGGAATTTAGGTTTAGGCAGCCTGCTGGATAAGGCGCTGGTGCCCTCGACGGAGGCCATTTACCCGTGGCTGCTGCTGGCGGTGTTTCCACTGTGCAGCGCGGTCGCGCTGAGCGTGATTTGCCGCCCGCTGCGGCGCTGAAGCGCCTATTTTTTAGGTCGATACTTTTCAGGCAGTTCCGGAACCGGACGGCGATCGTCAATAAGGTGGCGAAGAGTCAGAATCGGATGACGCCATAGCATTCGTGGCCCCGCCCAGCGCATCACCTGCTTCATCTCCTCACGTCTGGCGGGCTGATAGCAGTGCACCGGGCACTGTTTGCAGGCGGGTTTTTCCTCACCAAAGATGCATTTATCCAGGCGCTTATCCGCGTAGGCATTCAGCGCCTGATAATGGCCCTCATCCTTTACCGCCTGCGGACAGTTTTTTTCATACAGGGCGATCATTTTCGCGATCGTCTCTTTTTCGCGCGCAATGCGTTTCCCCGCCATTTTCATCCCCCCTCAATAACACGCATTCAGAATACCATTTTAAAAAAGGGATTTCAGTCGTTGCATTCTGTTTTCTGAAGGCGCCTTCCAGTCTTCGCTCTTTCCTGACGCGTTTTTACTGTTATTTTATACAGGCAGTCTGAACACACGTTGCCAACAGTTACCGGAGGATCTATGCAAGGAATGGCTATCACCAAACCGTATCGTCACTTAAAAGTGGGTTATTTCAGAAAGCGTCATGAAGATCGTAAAACCAAGATCCCAACGCGTTACAGCGTACACGCAGCCCTGAATCTGAAAGGGGACTGGCTCGAAAAAGCAGGCTTTTTAACCCATTCGCAGGTTCGGGTGGAGGTCGGGCCGGGTAAAATAATTATCGAACTCATTAAAGAGCCGGATGATGGACATCCCGGCCATGTCGTTCAGCGAGAGCAGTAAAAAATAGGGCGTTTTCCGACAGAAAACATAAACCCACGGGGCCCCTGCTGCGTAATGGAATAATTCAGGTTTTTCTTCGGATACAGAAAGAAGTCAGGGAGAATTTCATTCATAATCTCATTTGGTGCGGTTTGCTGACCATTAATGTCATGTATATTTACCGATGTAAAATGGAATGAGTCTTTATTTTCTGTCCATACATAGGAGACATCTCTGCGGATAACGCCAGCAAGTTTATCATTTTTATAATAGGCTCCGCTTAGCGCAATGACGCCAGTCTGCTTCTTCATCGTGTACATGAAGTCCATCGTCAGGTTAGCGCGAATATCCTCATGATAGACGACGATTGACGCTGAACAGGCCTCCGTATTTTCACTGTTTTGCTGGTGTAGACGGTATAGCCATGCGGCCAGTGCGCCAGCGAGGAAGAATACCAGAAACAACAGAACGGTTGCCTTTTTGGTCATCAGAGATGTCCTCTAAAATAGAGCGAAATACATCCGGCATTTGCTTTTATTTCAAAGGGTTCTCTGCAAGCAAGAACGGAAAGCGCCGGAGCATGGCTGGATGAGGAAAAATAGACCCACGGATATTTTTTACAATCAAGCCCCGTGTCTAAAATGATTTTTATAAATCGCCTGAAGTTGCCGACGCCACGAATATCATCGTTTTGCGAGGAAAAATGACAGCCGTTCTGTGTAAGAGTAATTGGATAATCCCTGAAAAAATCTTTTTCCGGGTTATCATGTAAAAGGTATTGAAACGCAAAGAAACCGGCACAAAACGCGATTATCATTAAAGCTGTCGAGAAAATATACTGGCGTAATTGACGCTGTTTTTTCCTCCCACCCGGCATTACGGGAATATTTTCGACAGGTTTATCCTTTGTTTCAACCGGAGAGGTTTCCACTCCCGTCGCTGTCGCTTTTTTTCCGTCATCAACACAGTCCGTGTCAACGCGGGTTACCCTGACATTTTTCTCTATCTGGAATCCTTTTCTCGGCACCGTCGCCACCAGCGTATCGTCCGTCTCTCCTGTGGTCCGGAGCCCGCGTCGAATTATAGAGATATTCTGATAAAGCGTATTTGCCGGAACCAGCATGCCGTCCTCGCCCCAGACTTTATCAAAGAAGTATTTCTGCGTAACGACTTCTGGAAATGATTCTAAAAGAAGGTTCAGACAACGGCTGGCAGGGGTTGTCAGAATTACATTTAAGTCAGGACGGGTCAACGAAATCAGCAAATTCCTCTCTGGACAAAATTTAATTTTATCGTTAATTATCCAGAACATATGCCGCTCGCTTACGATAAACAGAATAGTTAACTGCCGGGGTGAAGTGTAATTATACTCTGCGATCAACCCTTGTCAAAGCAGGGGGTTATCACTTTTTCCTTCCGCATTTACCTGTTCCGACAGAACATTAATGCCGCGGATAAGGACCAGATTTACAGTCAATCGCAATATTTAATAGTCGGGCCTCTTTTTAAAGTATATTCACCCGCGGGATGAACGTAATAACGAGTAACGGACGCTAAATGCGATGTATGCGTGGATTAACGCTGTACAGCGCGACAGCACCTTGAGTGCCGGATTAGCTACAAGGATGGAATGAGGTACGCATTTTACAGAAAGAGCCCTTTCCTGCTGTTTTCCTGCCATACAGACTTCGTTATCATGGTCGCCATACATCGATGAATGAAACGCAGGATTCATGAGTTCCAATGAGCGGATATGTAACCAGACAACAAAAAAATACAACTCATTGAAATTTAAGAACATGGACACCAGGATTTTATGAGCACACTTGAGAATTTTGACGCCCACACGCCAATGATGCAGCAGTACCTGAAGCTGAAAGCGCAGCATCCGGAAATCCTGCTCTTTTACCGTATGGGCGATTTTTATGAGCTTTTTTATGACGATGCGAAACGTGCGTCTCAGCTGCTCGACATTTCCCTGACGAAACGTGGCGCGTCGGCAGGCGAGCCCATCCCGATGGCGGGTATCCCGCATCACGCGGTTGAAAACTATCTGGCGAAGCTGGTGAACCAGGGCGAGTCTGTCGCTATCTGCGAACAAATTGGTGACCCGGCCACATCGAAAGGCCCCGTTGAGCGCAAGGTCGTACGCATCGTCACGCCGGGAACCATCAGCGATGAGGCCCTGCTTCAGGAGCGCCAGGATAACCTGCTGGCGGCGATCTGGCAGGATGGTAAAGGGTTTGGCTACGCCACGCTGGATATCAGCTCCGGTCGTTTTCGCCTGAGTGAACCGGCTGACCGTGAAACCATGGCGGCTGAACTACAGCGCACTAATCCGGCAGAACTGCTTTATGCAGAGGATTTCGCCGAGATGGCGCTGATTGAAGGTCGCCGCGGCCTGCGTCGTCGTCCACTGTGGGAGTTCGAAATTGATACCGCGCGCCAGCAGTTAAACCTGCAATTTGGCACGCGCGATTTGATTGGCTTTGGCGTGGAAAACGCCCCGCGCGGGCTGTGTGCCGCAGGCTGCCTGTTGCAGTACGTTAAGGATACGCAACGTACCGCCCTGCCCCATATTCGTTCCATCACCATGGAGCGTCAGCAGGACAGCATCATCATGGATGCCGCCACGCGCCGCAACCTGGAGATCACGCAGAACCTCGCTGGCGGCATGGAAAATACGCTGGCGTCGGTTCTTGACAGCACGGTTACCCCCATGGGAAGCCGTATGCTCAAACGCTGGCTGCATATGCCGATCCGCAATACCGAAACGCTGACTGGCCGCCAGCAAACCATTGCCGCATTGCAGGATCGTTACACCGAATTGCAGCCGGTGCTGCGTCAGGTGGGTGATCTTGAGCGTATCCTGGCGCGCCTGGCCTTGCGCACCGCGCGTCCACGCGATCTCGCCCGTATGCGGCACGCGTTCCAGCAGTTGCCGGAACTGCGCGCTCAGCTGGGAGAGATCGACAGCGCGCCAGTGCAAAAGCTGCGCGAAACCATGGGCGAATTTACCGAGCTTCGCGAACTGCTGGAACGCGCCATCATTGATGCGCCGCCTGTTCTGGTGCGGGATGGCGGGGTTATTGCTCCGGGTTACAACGAAGAGCTGGACGAATGGCGTGCGCTGGCCGATGGCGCGACGGATTATCTGGATAAGCTGGAAATCCGCGAGCGTGAACGTCTGGGGCTCGACACCCTGAAAGTCGGCTACAACGCGGTACACGGTTACTATATCCAGATCAGCCGTGGGCAGAGCCACCTGGCCCCGATTCACTACGTTCGCCGCCAGACGCTGAAAAATGCCGAGCGCTACATTATACCCGAGCTGAAAGAGTACGAAGACAAAGTGCTCACGTCGAAAGGTAAAGCGCTGGCGCTGGAGAAACAGCTGTATGACGAGCTGTTCGACATCCTGATGCCGCACCTGGCTGACCTGCAACTGAGCGCCGCTGCGCTGGCCGAGCTGGATGTCCTGGTAAACCTGGCTGAGCGCGCCGACACGCTGAATTACACCTGTCCGACCTTTACTGACAAACCCGGCATTCGCATTACCGAAGGCCGCCACCCGGTGGTTGAGCAGGTGCTGAACGAGCCGTTTATTGCCAACCCGTTGAACCTGTCACCGCAGCGAAGAATGCTGATCATTACCGGCCCCAACATGGGCGGTAAAAGCACCTATATGCGCCAGACAGCCCTTATCGCTCTGCTCGCCTACATCGGCAGCTACGTTCCGGCGCAGAAGGTTGAGATTGGCCCTATCGACCGTATCTTCACCCGTGTGGGTGCGGCGGACGATCTGGCGAGCGGTCGCTCTACCTTTATGGTCGAGATGACCGAAACCGCCAACATTCTGCATAACGCGACAGAGAACAGTCTGGTGTTGATGGACGAAGTAGGACGCGGTACCTCCACCTATGACGGCCTGTCTCTGGCCTGGGCGTGCGCGGAAAGTCTGGCAAATAAAATCAAAGCGCTGACGCTGTTCGCAACGCACTATTTCGAACTGACACAGCTGCCAGAGAAAATGGAAGGCGTGGCTAACGTCCACCTTGATGCGCTTGAGCACGGCGACACCATCGCCTTTATGCACACGGTGCAGGACGGCGCGGCAAGCAAGAGTTATGGCCTGGCCGTCGCGGCGCTGGCGGGCGTGCCAAAAGAGGTGATCAAGCGCGCGCGTCAGAAATTGCGTGAACTGGAAAGTTTGTCACCGAATGCGGCAGCTACGCAGATAGATGGTACGCAGATGTCACTGCTGGCGGTCCCGGAAGAGACCTCTCCGGCCGTGGAAGCGCTGGAAAATCTCGACCCGGATTCGCTGACGCCGCGTCAGGCGCTGGAGTGGATTTATCGGTTGAAGAGTCTGGTTTAGTTCTCTGCGGTCTTTTGCCCGGTGGCGGCTTCGCCTTACCCGGCCTACAAAACCCGTAGGCCCGGTATGCGTAGCGCCACCGGGCTTTTTTTACAGCAGCGGCGGGATCGTCGGCACCTGCGGTGCTTCATCAATATCCTTCTGGGTCATGCGGAACGCTTCCGGGTAATGCTCGCGGCTGGTACGGCGCAGCGGTTCGGTATCGCGCCAGGTATACAGACAGTGCTGACACTGATATACCGTCCAGACACCTTTCACCGGTGATGTTGCCATCACTTCAATATGTTCATCGGCACAACGTGGACAAATCATTTTTTCCTCCTTATTGACGTGCCGCCAGCATCGCGGTCAGTTTTTCGGCCCAGGCTTTGGTTTCAGGGAGATCCTGTACCGGCTGGCTGTAGTGACCACGGTTGTCCGGGGCAACCGGGGTGGTGGCATCAATGATCAGCTTGTCAGTGATCCCCGCCGGGCTGGAGCCGGGGTCAAGCTCGAGCACAGACATATTCGGTAGCTGCACCAGATCGCCTGCCGGATTGACCTTTGATGACAGCGCCCACATCACCTGCGGCAGGTTAAACGGATCGACGTCTTCATCCACCATAATCACCATTTTCACGTAACCCAGACCGTGTGGCGTGGTCATGGCGCGGAGGCCGACCGCACGGGCAAAACCGCCGTAACGCTTTTTAGTGGAGATAATCGCCAGCAGACCGTGGGTGTACATGGCGTTTACCGCCTGCACTTCCGGGAATTCCGACTTTAGCTGCTGATAGAGCGGTACGCAGGTGGCGGGCCCCATCAGATAATCAATCTCGGTCCACGGCATGCCGAGGTAAAGGGATTCGAAAATGGGTTTGGTGCGGTAAGAGACTTTATCAATGCGTACGACCGTCATGTTGCGCCCGCCGGAGTAGTGTCCGGTAAACTCACCGAATGGCCCTTCAATTTCACGTTTCCGGCCTTCAATCACCCCTTCGAGGATCACTTCCGACCCCCACGGCACATCGAAACCGGTCAGCGGAGCCGTCGCAATCGGATACGGGCTTTCGCGTAGCGCACCGGCCATCTCATACTCGGATTGATCGTATTTCAGCGGCGTGGCGCCCATCAGGGTGATGATCGGATCGTTACCCAGCGTAATGGCAATAGGCAGGTCTTCGCCGCGCTCTTCTGCCTTATGCAGATGCAGCGCGATATCATGCATCGGCACCGGTTGCAGGCCGAGCTTACGCTTGCCCTTCACTTCCATACGGTAGATCCCGACGTTCTGTTTGCCGAAGTGATCGGGGTCGAGCGGATCGCGGGAGACAACGCACGCTTTATCGAGATAAAAGCCTCCGTCACCGTCGTTCAGGCGGAACAGCGGCAGAATGTCGAACAGGTTGATGTCTTCCCCGTCCACCGTGTTCTGCGCCCAGGCCGGATTTGCACGACGCTCTGGCGAGACGGGGAATTTGTCCCAGCGACGAATAAACTCGTCGATCTGTTTTTTCACCGGGGTATTCGCTGGCAGCCCCATCGAAATAGCGTGGTTTTGCCACGAGCCGATAGTGTTCATCACCACACGGGCATCGGTGAAGCCGCGAATATTATCGAACCACAGCGCAGGCGCACCATCGCCAATGCGTCCGGTAGCGTTGGCGGCCGCCGCTAAATCCGGCTCAGCGTTTACCTCTTCCTCAATTTTCAGCAGTTGCCCTTGCTCATCGAGCGCCTGCAGGAAGCTTCTCAAATCATCAAATGCCATCTTTATTCTCCTGTGAAAAATGTTTCGCTGCCTGCAAACCTTCCCAGCGTCGGGCTTTTTTATGCTCCAGACCAAACTGGTCGAGAACACGGGTCACGATATGCTGGGTAATGTCATCGGCGGTTTGCGGGTGGTTGTAGTACGCAGGCATAGGCGGCACCATCGCCACGCCCATACGGGAAAGAGCAAGCATGTTCTCGAGATGGATGGTGCTGAGCGGCGTCTCACGGGGAACCAGCACCAGCTTGCGCCCCTCTTTCAACACTACGTCTGCCGCACGCCCTACCAGCCCTTCGGCGTAGCCCGCGCGGATACCCGCCAGCGTTTTCATGCTGCACGGGATGACGATCATGCCGTCGGTGCGAAACGAGCCGGAGGAGATGGTGGCAGCCTGATCGGCCGGGCTATGGACGACATCCGCCAGTGCAGCAACGTCATGCGCAGTGAATGGCGTTTCCAGCTCAATCGTGGTTTTTGCCCACTTCGACATCACCAGGTGCGTTTCCACCTCCGGCATTTCCCGCAGCGCCTGTAACAACGCCACGCCTAATGGCGCACCCGTCGCGCCCGTCATTCCCACAATCAATCTCATTCAGCACCTCAATTAATTTGTTCGTATACGAACATATTAATTAAACTACGCCTTGATCCTGCTGCTGACAAGATCGTTCGCATACGATCACACTAATCGCTAAAAAACTCTCGCGTTAAAATTCAGCCCAAGAGCGGCTATCATAGAGGGAGTATTTTTCCGTCGGAGTGTCCATGGAGTTAAGACAAGAAGCTTTCCACCTGCTACGTCAGCTTTTTCAACAGCATACCGCCCAGTGGCAGCACGCATTGCCCGAACTGACCAAGCCACAATATGCGGTGATGCGGTCAATTGCTGAAAATCCTGGTATTGAGCAGGTTGCCCTGACTGAAGTCGCGGTGAGCACCAAAGCGACGCTGGCAGAAATGCTGAGCCGCATGGAAGCACGCGGCCTGGTCAGGCGCGAGCACGATCCGGCAGACAAACGCCGTCGGTTTGTCTTTCTGACTGCCGAAGGAGAGGCCCTGCTTGAGAGCAGTAAACCGATTGGAAATGAGGTGGATGAGGCATTTCTGGGGCGCCTTAATGGCGCGGAACGAGAGCAATTTTCAGCGCTCATTAAAAAAATGATGCAGGGTTAAGTCACCCTGACGCGCATAAAATCAATAAATGTTCGCACTTTCGCGGGCACATGCCGGGCATCGGGATAAACGGCATAGATGCCCTGCTGAGCAAACGTGTATGCCGGTAACAGCGAGACCAGTTCCCCCGCATCCAGTGCGTTACGCACCAGCCACTCCGGCAGCAGCGCCACTCCACATCCCGCGAGGGCAAAAGCCATCAGCGCCTGGGCGCTGTCTGCATACAGGCGCGGCGCTTTCTTGATCTCAAAGGAAACCGGATGTCCATCAACACCTCTCACCTGCCAGCGCAGCGGCGACGTTAAACGCTCGTGAATGATCCAGTCCGCTTCCGCCAGTTGTTCCAGCGAGTCAACTGGATGGTTTGCCAGCCAGCCTGGCGTTGCCACGGGCAGGATGGTGAAGGAGGTCATCAACGCGGCGTGGTAGCGCGAATCTGCAAGCGTGCCGAGCCGGATAGCGACATCGAAGCGCTCGGCGATAAGATCGGCATGCAAAGAGGACGAGACATGCCGCACGCGAAGGTCCGGGTGCAACTGGCTAAATTCAGCCAGCAAAGGCACCACCACCTGCGAGCCATATTCGGGCGTGGTGGTGATCCGCAGTTCTCCCGTCAGCCCGGCGTGGTTGGCGCGAACGTCATCCTGCAATCGCTCTGCATCCCGTAACAGCATCACGCTTCGTTGATGAAAGAGCTTCCCCGCCTCGGTCAGCGTCAGGCGTCGGGTGGTTCGCAGCAACAGGGTGACGCCCAGCTCCTCTTCAAGCTGACGAATATGAAAGCTGACCACCGCTTTTGTCAGCCCCATCGCCTCCGCCGCGGCGGTGAAACTGCCGGTGTCCGCTACGGCGATAAACATTGCCGTACGCTGTAAATTAAGCATCGCTTGCCTGGTTAACTGTCAAAATAATGTTGACAGTATATCGTGCTTTGTCGCGTTTATCCGTAACGTGCGGGCCGATACGATACGCCACCTCACCGGAGGAACTTCCATGACGTATCGCAGCAAAATCGCCGTCGTCTTTCTGCTCGGCTTTTTCCTTGATTTGATAAACATGTTTATTGCCAGCGTTGCCTTTCCGGCGATGGCTCGCGCTTTCAATACCACACCTTCCGCGCTTGCCTGGGTAAGTAACGGATACATTGCCGGGCTGACGCTAGTCATCCCTTTCAGCAGTATCCTGACGCGCCGCGTCGGGCCGAAGCGCGTTATCCTGCTCTCACTGCTTCTCTTTAGCGCGGCCTCCGTTGCGGCGGGTCTCTCATCTTCGCTGGAAAGTCTGATTGCCTGGCGAGTCGTACAGGGCGCCGGAGGGGGTTTACTGATCCCGGTTGGTCAGGCGCTGACCTGGCAACAGTTTAAGCCTCATGAGCGGGCCAGACTCTCCTCGGCGGTGATGCTGGTCGCACTGCTTGCCCCCGCGTGCTCACCGGCTGTGGGCGGTATGCTGGTTCAGACATTCAGCTGGCGCTGGATATTTTTTGCCACCCTGCCCGTCGTCATTGTCACCTTTGCTTTGGCCTGCGCGTGGCTTAAAACAGAACCGTCGCCGATAACCCCCACCAGGACAGTAAACCTGTCTTTGCTGACGGATCCGCTGTTGCGCTTATCCATGCTTATCTATGTGTGCGTACCCGGCATTTTTATCGGCGTGAACGTAACGGGCATGTATTACCTCCAGAGCGAGGCCAATATGACACCCGCCGCAACGGGCATGCTTATGCTGCCGTGGTCTGTGGCTTCGTTTTTGGCTATCACCGCGACAGGACGCTATTTCAACCGTATCGGCCCCCGGCCGCTGGTGGTCATCGGTTGCCTTTTGCAGGCGACGGGCATTCTGCTTTTAGTTAACGTCGGCCCGGCAATGCTGCTACCTGCCGTTGCGTTTGCGCTGATGGGCGCGGGGGGAAGCCTTTGCAGCAGTACGGCTCAGAGCAGCGCGTTTTTGACGATGCGACCGGAAAATATGCCTGATGCCAGCGCGCTATGGAATCTGAATCGTCAGTTGAGCTTTTTTGCGGGTGCCCTGCTGCTGGCGCAGGCGCTGAGCTTCATGCAGGCTTATCTCTCGCAGCTGGCAGCCTGGCACGGGATGTTTGTTTTTGCCGCAGTCATCACTCTACTGCCCGTACTGTACGTCTACCGTCTTAACAACACGCAGTTACTTGCGCAACTGCAACAGGAGCAACCATGACCCATTTCGAACAAGAGATCCTCGACATTCACGTCGCCCTTGAAAACTGGTTAGGTGCAGGCGAAGGCAATCGGGACGCCCTGCTCGCCCGTTTCCGTCCGGATTTTCTGATGGTTCCACCGAGTGGCAACCCGTTAGATCATCACGCGCTTGCCCAATTTTTATATGCGCAGCGGGGAACCCGACCGGGGCTCAGGATCGGTATTGACGCGTTAACAACGCTTCAGACATGGGACAACGGCGCGGTGCTCCATTACCGGGAGACGCAAACCCGGCCAGGCCAGCCCGTCAACGTGCGCTGGTCAACCGCGGTGCTTAATCAGGAAGGGGATAACATCACCTGGCGTTTGCTGCACGAAACGGCGCAGCCGTAAGGCATAAAAAAGGCCCGTCTCACGACGGGCCTTTTCTGACGAATGGTTGCTTACTCGCGGAACAGCGCTTCGATATTCAGACCTTGCCCTTGCAGGATTTCACGCAGGCGGCGTAGGCCTTCAACCTGAATCTGACGAACACGTTCACGGGTCAGGCCAATCTCACGGCCGACATCTTCCAGTGTCGCAGCTTCATACCCCAGTAAACCGAAACGACGTGCCAGCACCTCACGCTGTTTGGCGTTCAGTTCGAACAGCCATTTGACGATGCTCTGTTTCATGTCATCGTCCTGCGTGGTGTCTTCCGGGCCGTTGTCTTTTTCATCGGCCAGGATGTCCAGCAGCGCTTTTTCGGAGTCGCCACCCAGCGGGGTGTCAACCGAGGTAATGCGCTCGTTGAGACGCAGCATACGGCTTACGTCATCAACCGGTTTGTCGAGTTGCTCTGCGATCTCTTCCGCACTTGGCTCGTGGTCCAGTTTATGGGACAACTCGCGCGCGGTACGCAGATAAACATTCAACTCTTTGACGATGTGGATCGGCAGTCGAATCGTACGGGTCTGGTTCATAATAGCCCGTTCGATGGTCTGACGAATCCACCAGGTCGCGTAGGTTGAGAAACGGAACCCGCGTTCCGGGTCAAACTTCTCAACTGCGCGGATGAGACCTAAGTTGCCCTCTTCAATCAGATCCAGCAGAGCCAGACCACGATTGCCGTAACGGCGGGCAATTTTCACGACCAGTCGCAGGTTACTTTCGATCATGCGACGACGCGAGGCAACATCACCACGCAAAGCACGACGTGCGAAATAGACTTCTTCTTCGGCCGTTAGCAGTGGGGAGTAACCAATCTCCCCAAGGTAAAGCTGAGTCGCGTCCAGCACACGCTGTGTGGCACCCTGCGATAACAGCTCTTCTTCAGCCAAATCGTTATCACTGGGTTCCTCTTCTACTAAGGCTTTTTCGTCAAAAGCCTCTGCTCCGTTCTCATCAAATTCCGCGTCTTCATTTAAATCATGAACTTTCAGCGTATTCTGACTCATAAGGTGGCTCCTACCCGTGATCCCTGGACGAGACACCCTGGCTGGCATGCCCCGTCAATTTATCGCTGCGGTAAATATTGCAGCGGGTTTACGGATTTCCCCTTGTAACGAATTTCAAAATGCAAGCGTGTAGAACTGGTTCCGGTGCTACCCATGGTAGCGATTTTTTGCCCCGCCTTAACTTCTTGTTGTTCCCGGACCAGCATTGTGTCGTTATGGGCGTAGGCACTCAGGTAATCATCATTATGTTTGATGATAATAAGATTACCGTAACCGCGCAGTGCGTTACCGGCATAGACAACGCGTCCGTCTGCGGTCGCGATGATTGCCTGTCCTTTACTGCCTGCGATATCGATCCCTTTGTTGCCCCCCTCAGAGGTAGCGAAGTTCTCGATGATCTTGCCGTCAGTTGGCCAACGCCAGGTGGTAATTGACGAGCTGGCATTCTGACTGCTTGCAGTCGGTACAGTAGAGCTAACCACAGGTGCCGTAGTCGGTGCTGTGACAACAGTCGCAGTACCTTTATTATTCGGCAACATTTTGTTAGCACTCTGATCACCTGAATCCTCAGAATACGTAATTACAGGTTGTGAAGCAACCACCGTGGTGGTTTTTTGTGCAGGGGTGACGCTGTTATTTTGCGCAGTTACGTCGGCTGCTGAAACGGTGTTGCCTGGCGTAAGCGGTGTCCCCGTCGCGTTGCCAACCTGAAGCGTTTGCCCGACTTCCAGAGCATACGGGGCCTGGACGTTGTTTCGCTGTGCCAGATCGCGGAAATCGTTCCCGGTGATCCAGGCAATATAGAACAGCGTATCGCCGCGCTTCACGGTATAGGTACTGCCGCCGGTATAGCTACCTTTCGGAATGTTCCCATACTTACGGTTATACACTATGCGGCCATTTTCAGTCTGAACAGGCTGTTCCACTGGCTGTATCTGCGTAGGCTGCGTAACTGGACGCTGAACCGGCTGGATCTGCGGCGTTTGCTGCGCCGTTGAGGTGCCCATTTTAGGCGGAGGGGTGATCAACATTCCGCTGGACGTGTTACCCGAGCCGCTGGTTCCATTAACGGAACTGACGGGCGCAGGCGCGTTATTTGAACTTGTACAGCCTGCCAGCCAGAGCGAAACCAGTGATAATGCCGCAACACGGCTGATGGTGAATTTTGGGCTTCCCGCGCTCATTTATCCCCCAGGAATGTGTTAACTACCAGTGACTTAAAAATAACCGTGATGGCACGAACCTATCGCGCCCCACCATACGCTGAATTTGCCTTAATAACCCTGGAAAAATCCGAGTCTCAGGCCAGCTCGCCCTTAACCAGGGGCACAAAGCGTACGGCTTCCACGGTATCGATAATAAACTCGCCGCCGCGTCGACGAACGCGCTTTAAAAGCTGCTGCTCATCGCCGACGGGCAAAACAAGAATGCCGCCCTCGTCCAGCTGCGAGAGAAGTGCAGCGGGGATTTCAGGTGGCGCTGCCGTGACAATGATGGCGTCAAACGGGGCGCGAGCCTGCCAACCCTGCCATCCATCGCCGTGGCGTGTCGATACATTATGTAAATCAAGCTGTTTCAGGCGACGGCGCGCCTGCCACTGCAACCCTTTAATCCGTTCCACGGAACAGACATGGTGCACAAGGTGGGCCAGGATCGCGGTCTGATACCCTGAACCGGTGCCAATTTCCAGCACCCGGGAGTCTGGCGTTAACTCCAGAAGCTCCGTCATACGCGCCACCATGTAGGGCTGCGAAATCGTCTGGCCTTGCCCGATGGGCAGCGCCACGTTTTCCCACGCTTTGTGTTCAAACGCCTCATCTACAAACTTCTCACGGGGAACCTGGGCAAGCGCATCCAGCACCTGCTCGTTGGCAATCCCCTGTGCGCGTAATTGTTCCAGAAGAGTTTGTACACGTTTACTTACCATTGCGCGTTCACTCCGACCCGATCTAACCAGTCCGACACCACATCATGCGCGCTATAAGCGGTTAAATCTACGTGCAACGGCGTAACGGAAACGTAACCCTCATCCACCGCAGCAAAGTCGGTGTCTGGCCCGGCATCGCATTTATCTCCCGGCGGGCCGATCCAGTACAGGGTATTGCCGCGGGGATCCTGCTGGGGAATAACCTGATCGGCCGGGTGGCGACTGCCGCAGCGCGTCACGCGGATCCCTTTAATCTCGTCCAGTGGGAGATCCGGCACGTTAATATTAAGGATACGTCCGGTACGCAGTGGCTCGCGGCCAAGCGCACGGAGAATGGAGCAGGTCACCGCGGCGGCAGTGTCATAGTGGGTGTGGCCGTTTAACGAGACCGCCAGCGCCGGGAAACCCAGGTGACGCCCTTCCATCGCCGCGGCCACGGTGCCGGAGTAAATCACATCATCGCCAAGATTTGGCCCGGCATTGATGCCGGAGACCACAACATCCGGCCGAGGGCGCATCAGCGCATTTACGCCCAAAAACACGCAGTCGGTCGGCGTCCCCATCTGGACGGCAATATCGCCATTCTCAAAGGTAAAGGTGCGAAGTGAAGACTCCAGCGTCAATGAGTTAGACGCGCCACTGCGGTTACGATCGGGAGCCACGACCTGCACATCCGCAAATTCGCGGAGGTGTTTCGCCAGCGTCTGAATACCTGGCGCATGGATCCCGTCATCGTTACTCAGCAATATTCGCATAATCACCCGACGTGTTGATAAGTTCCCTGACAACACTGGTGGCAAAGCTACCTGCCGGCAGCCAGAAGCGTAACTCGACGGTTACGTCATCCCACCAGTTCCAGCTCAGCTGTTGCGGGTAGAGGAGCATCGCACGGCGCGCCGCCTCGACCTTTTCCCGCACCAGCAACGATTGTAATTCTGGCGCATCCACCACCGCTGACTGCTCAGCGGCCAGCGCCTCACCCTGGGTTCCCCAGTCGCCTGAACCCGGCAAGGCGGCGGTAATCATCAGCGTTTTAGCGTCCACGCGCGACTGGACATCGGCCATCTCATCGGCCGTTGCCACAAACCAGCTTCCGCGTCCCGCTAATTGTAGCGCATCGCCGACAACAACTTGATTCGCGTCCGGTTTTTTCAGCCGTTCGCTCACAATCTGATTAAACAACGCACTGCGGGCCGCCGACAACCAAAAACTGCGTTTATTACGATCGCGCACCGGTGCACCGCTTTGCGCCCAGCGCAGCGCGCCCAGCAGGTTGCTGCCACCAATGCCAAAGCGCTGTGCGCCGAAATAGTTTGGCACGCCGCGTTCGTTAATGGCCTTCAGGCGTTTTTCAACGTCTTCGCGTTCGGTCACTTCGCGCAGCACCAGCGTAAACGCGTTGCCTTTTAACGCTCCCAGACGCAATTTGCGTTTATGGCGGGCGTATTCCAGTACCTTACAGCCCTCAAGCTCAAATTTGCTTAAATCGGGCATGGCATTGCCGGGCACGCGGGCGCAAAGCCACTGTTCGGTCACGGCATGTTTATCTTTTTGACCGGCAAAGCTCACTTCGCGGGCGTGAATATTGAGGAATTTTGCCAGCGCGTCCGCCACGAAGCGGGTGTTGCAGCCGTTTTTCAGAATGCGCACCAGGATGTGCTCGCCTTCGCCGTCCGGCTCAAAACCGAGATCTTCCACTACCACGAAATCTTCAGGGTTGGCTTTCAGCAGCCCCTTGCCCTGCGGTTCACCGTGCAGATACGTCAGGTTGTCGAAATCCGTCATTTGGCCGCCTTCACCAGCAGCGCCACGGCTTCACAGGCAATGCCTTCGCCACGACCGGTAAAGCCCAGCTTCTCCGTGGTGGTCGCTTTGACGTTGACGTCGTCCATATGGCAACCCAGATCTTCAGCGATAAACACGCGCATCTGAGGGATGTGCGGCAGCATCTTCGGTGCCTGAGCAATGATCGTCACATCAACGTTGCCAAGGGTGTAGCCTTTGGCCTGAATACGACGCCAGGCTTCGCGCAGCAGTTCGCGGCTGTCTGCGCCTTTAAAAGCAGGATCGGTGTCCGGGAACAGTTTGCCAATGTCGCCCAGCGCGGCGGCACCCAGCAGCGCGTCGGTCAGCGCATGCAGCGCCACGTCGCCATCAGAATGCGCCAGCAGACCTTTTTCGTAAGGAATGCGCACGCCGCCAATGATAATTGGGCCAACGCCGCCAAAGGCGTGTACATCAAAACCGTGTCCAATACGCATTATGCCTTCTCCTGAGGGGTCGTACGGGTAAGATAAAATTCCGCGAGCTGTAAGTCTTCCGGGCGCGTCACTTTTATATTATCAGCGCGCCCTTCAACAAGCGTGGGGTGGAAACCGCAATACTCCAGCGCCGAGGCTTCGTCCGTAATGGTCGCACCTTCTTTAAGCGCACGCGTTAAGCAGTCGTGGAGTAATTCGCGGGGAAAAAATTGTGGCGTCAGCGCGTGCCATAGATCGACGCGCTCGACGGTGTGGGCAATCGCCGGTTTACCCGGTTCGGCACGCTTCATGGTGTCACGCACCGGGGCGGCCAGAATGCCGCCCACGTTACTGGTTTCGCTCAGGGCCAGCAGACGTGACAGATCGTCGTGATGCAGACAGGGACGCGCGGCATCGTGCACCAGCACCCACTGCGCGTTCCCGGCAGCCTGAATGCCCGCCAGAACGGAGTCAGCCCGCTCTGCGCCGCCGTCAACGACGGTAATCTGAGGGTGATTCGCCAGCGGGAGCTGAGCAAAACGTGCATCGCCGGGGCTGATGGCAATAACAACGCGTTTCACCCGAGAATGCGCCAGCAGCGCCGCCACGGCGTGCTCGAGGATCGTTTTATCGCCAATTGAGAGGTACTGCTTAGGACATTCTGTCTGCATGCGCCGGCCAAAACCTGCGGCCGGCACCACGGCACAGACGTCCGAAAAAGTTGCTGCCATGTCGTAATCCTGGGCCTGATTATCGATTGTTTTGTGCGGAGCCCTGATTGCGTTTAGACGCATCCGGAACCAGGCGATAAAACGTTTCGCCCGGCTTAGTCATACTGAGTTCATTGCGTGCGCGCTCCTCAATCGCCTCCTGGCCGCCATTGAGGTCATCAATTTCAGCAAAAAGTTGATCGTTACGCGCTTTAAGTTTGGCGTTTGTCGCCTGCTGTGCCGCGACGTCATCGCTCACCCGGCTGTAGTCGTGCAGTCCGTTTTTGCCGAACCACAGCGAATATTGCAGCCAGACCAGCAAAGCCAGCAACAGCAGCGTTAGTTTACCCATCCTGCCCCCTGAAAAAACGGCATCATCATCCCATAACTTTCCGCTGGACTCTACTGCGGGGTTTTAATTATGCCGTAAGTTAGCCCATCAGCCATAAAAACAGCAGGCCAAAGATGACCACAACGGTGGCGATAGTGATGAGCGTACTATACAGGAGCTTGCCGTTGAAAAGGGAGTGCAGCGCCACGCCCACAACCACCGCAACGGGCATCAGCGCGAGGAAGAAAGGCCAGGTATAGAGGAAGAAAAAGAGGGTGTTACCACCGTAGATCAAAAACGGGATACCCAGCGCCAGTAGCCACGATACGAAGCCGACTATCGCCCCAGGGAAGGACCAGGTCGTCTCGTCGTCGGTCGTTAACGGTTCCGACCCGGTGGTAATCATGTAGTTTTCACTGTTGCGCATAGCTAATCCTGTGACCGTGACTCATCGCTCGGGAAGACAGCTCCCGAACGATACCGTCTCAGGATCTGATAATATCGTCCCGTCTGAGCAGGTCTAATAATTGGCTTACTAAATTTGTTACCAATTGTTGACCTTCCAGATGAATCTCAGGGGATTCAGGCGCTTCGTAAACGGAGTCAATGCCGGTGAAGTTTCGCAGCTCTCCCGCGCGGGCTTTTTTGTACAGCCCTTTAGGATCGCGCGCTTCGCAGATTGCCAGCGGGGTATCCACAAACACTTCAATAAAGCGATTCTGCCCCACGCGCTCACGCACCATCTGACGTTCGGCGCGGTGCGGTGAGATAAACGCCGTCAGCACCACCAGCCCGGCATCCGCCATCAGGCTGGCGACTTCCCCCACCCGACGAATGTTCTCTTTACGATCTTCATCGCTGAACCCTAAATCGCTGCACAGGCCGTGACGCACGTTGTCGCCGTCCAGCAGGTAGGTGCTCACCCCCTGCTGATGCAGCGCCTCTTCCAGTGCGCCTGCCACCGTGGATTTACCGGAGCCAGACAGCCCGGTAAACCACAGCACAACCCCACGGTGACCATGGAGCTGTTCGCGCTGGGCGACGGTGACCGGATGAGGATGCCAGACGACGTTCTCATCATGGGTGGCCATCACTTGCCTCCCAGCAGATCGCGTGCGCCCCAGTGCGGGAAGTGCTTACGCACCAGCGCGTTAAGCTCCAGCTCAAACGCGCTGAACTCAGAGGCCACGGCAGCCTGCGCGTTTGGCTCACGCACCATCCCGGCACCGACAGTGACGTTCGTCAGGCGGTCGATAAAGATCAGCCCGCCCGTCACCGGGTTCTGTTGATACGGATCCAGCACCAGCGGCTCGTCGAAGGTCAGGTCCACCAGACCGATGCCGTTCAGCGGCAGCTCGCTCACGTCACGGTGGGTCAGGTTGTTGATGTCCACCTGAAACTGAATGCCGTCCACGCGGGCGCGGGTTTTCTTGCCGGCGATTTTAATGTCATAGCTCTGGCCTGCGGTCAGCGGCTGTTCCGCCATCCACACCACGTCTACGGATGCGCCCTGCACCGCCGCCAGCGTTTCCTGCGCGTCGACCAGAAGGTCGCCGCGGCTGATATCAATTTCGTCTTTCAGTACCAGGGTTACCGCTTCACCTGCTCCGGCTTCCTCCAGATCGCCATCAAAGGTGACGATTCGGGCAATGGCCGATTCCACACCGGACGGCAGCACCTTCACGCGCTGGCCCACCTTCACCGCGCCGGACGCAATGGTGCCCGAGAAGCCGCGGAAATCGAGGTTCGGACGGTTCACGTACTGCACCGGGAAGCGCATCGGCTGGGTATCAACCACGCGCTGAATTTCAACGGTTTCCAGCACTTCCAGCAGCGTCGGGCCGCTGTACCACGGCATGTTCCCGCTCTGAGAGGCGACGTTATCCCCTTCCAGCGCCGACAGCGGCACAAAGCGAATATCGAGGTTGCCCGGCAGCTGTTCAGCAAAGGTCAGGTAGCTCTGACGGATCTCGTCGAATCGCGCTTCGCTGTAGTCCACCAGATCCATTTTGTTCACCGCCACCACCAGGTGTTTGATCCCCAGCAGCGTAGAGATAAAGCTGTGACGACGAGTCTGATCCAGCACACCTTTACGGGCGTCGATCAGCAGGATCGCTAGATCACAGGTGGACGCGCCGGTCGCCATGTTACGAGTGTACTGCTCGTGCCCCGGGGTGTCGGCGATAATAAATTTGCGCTTTTCGGTAGAGAAGTAGCGATAGGCGACATCAATGGTAATGCCCTGCTCGCGCTCCGCCTGCAAGCCGTCTACCAGCAGCGCCAGGTCGAGTTTTTCGCCCTGGGTGCCGTGGCGTTTACTGTCATTGTGCAGGGAAGAGAGCTGATCTTCGTAGATCTGGCGCGTGTCGTGCAGCAGACGTCCTATCAGGGTGCTTTTCCCGTCATCAACGCTGCCGCAGGTCAGGAAACGCAGCAGACTTTTGTACTGCTGGGCGTGCAGATAAGCTTCTACGCCGCCTTCATCGGCAATTTGTTGGGCAATAGTCGTATTCATGGCGGCTCCTTAGAAATAACCCTGACGTTTCTTCAGCTCCATGGAGCCTGCCTGGTCGCGGTCAATCACGCGGCCCTGTCGCTCACTGGTGGTCGATACCAGCATCTCCTCGATGATCTCCGGCAGCGTCTGCGCACTGGATTCCACCGCGCCGGTCAACGGCCAGCAGCCGAGAGTACGGAAACGGACCATCTGTTTTTTGATCACTTCGCCCGGCTGTAAATCAATGCGATCGTCGTCGATCATCATCAGCATGCCGTCGCGCTCCAGCACCGGGCGCTCGGCCGCCAGATACAGCGGAACGATCTCAATATTTTCCAGATAGATATACTGCCAGATATCCAGCTCGGTCCAGTTGGAGAGCGGGAAGACGCGAATGCTTTCGCCCTTGTTGATCTGGCCGTTGTAGTTGTGCCACAGCTCCGGACGCTGGTTTTTCGGGTCCCAGCGGTGGAAGCGGTCGCGGAAAGAGTAGATACGCTCTTTGGCGCGGGATTTCTCTTCGTCACGGCGCGCGCCGCCGAAGGCCGCATCAAAACCGTATTTATTCAGCGCCTGCTTCAGCCCTTCGGTTTTCATGATGTCGGTATGCTTGGCGCTGCCGTGCACGAACGGGTTGATACCCATCGCCACCCCTTCCGGGTTTTTGTGCACCAGCAGCTCGCAGCCGTAGGCTTTGGCGGTACGGTCACGAAACTCGTACATCTCGCGGAATTTCCAGCCGGTATCCACGTGCAACAGCGGGAACGGCAGCGTACCCGGATAAAACGCTTTACGCGCCAGGTGCAGCATGACGCTGGAATCTTTACCGATGGAGTACATCATCACCGGGTTAGAAAACTCGGCGGCCACTTCGCGGATAATGTGGATACTTTCCGCTTCGAGCTGCCGCAGGTGAGTAAGTCGTTTTTGGTCCATAACCGTTCCTTAAGCCAAATTTACAACAGAAGCGCCAAAGCCTTCTGTGTCGGTTGTGTGTTGGAACCAGGCGAGCGTGCTGTGCAGCTGCACCACTTCTCCCACCACAATCAGGGCGGGCATTGGGGCGTCTTTCGCCAGGGTTGCAAGGTCTTGTAAAGTGCCGATGGCGACATGCTGATCGACGCGTGTCCCGCGGGAGATCACCGCTACCGGCGTCGCCGCATCGCGACCGTGCTGAATAAGCTGTTCGCTGATGTCTGCCGCTTTCATCGTGCCCATATAAATCGCCAGCGTTTGCCGGCTCTGGGCGAGATGCGACCAGTCAAACGGCGTACTGTCGGCTTTATAGTGCCCGGTCACAAAGGTCACGCTCTGGGCGTAATCGCGATGGGTCAGCGGAATACCGGCGTAGGCCGTGACGGCAGACGCCGCCGTAATGCCGGGAACCACCTGGAACGGGACGCCCGCTTCGGCTGCCGCCTGCAACTCCTCGCCACCACGACCGAAGATAAACGGATCGCCCCCTTTCAGGCGCACCACGGTTTTGCCCGCTTTCGCAGCGGCAATCAGCATTTGATTGGTGTCGTGCTGCGGCACGGAGTGCTCGCCGGCACGTTTGCCGACGCAGATTTGCTCCGCGTCACGGCGGATCAGCTCGCGAATACCGTCGGTGACCAGGTGGTCGTAGAACACGACATCCGCATCCTGAAGAACCTGGAGGCCACGCAGCGTGAGCAGCCCGGCATCGCCCGGCCCGGCGCCCACCAGAATGATCTCCCCGCCCGTACTGCCGGGGTTATCCAGTTCGTCTTCGAGGATTTGTTGCGCCGCCGTCTCGTTACCGGCCTGCATCAGGCTGGCAAAGCGGCCGCGAAACACACGCTCCCAGAAGCGACGGCGTTCCGTCACGCTGGTCAGACGCGTTTTCAGATGGTTGCGCCAGTAGCTGGCCTTCTCCGCCATGCGTCCGAGGCTGGTCGGCAGCAGCGCTTCGATTTTTTCTCTCAGCACGCGCGCCAGCACCGGGGCGGTGCCGCCGGAGGAGATCGCCACCAGCAGCGGCGAGCGGTCGACAATCGACGGGAAGATAAATGAACATAACGGCTGGTCGTCTACCACGTTCACCAGGCGGTGACGGGCCTGGGCTGCGTCGGAGATTCGGCTGTTGAGCGCCCGATCTTCGGTTGCCGCAATCACCAGTACCACGCTGTCGATCTGAGACTCTGCAAAATCCGCCTCTGCAACGATCTGCACCTGCGCCCCGGCGCGTTGCAGGAAGGCGATTTTGCGATCGGCAATTTCACCCGTCCCGACAACCAATACCGGTCGGTCTTTTAAGGCAGCAAAAAGGGGGAGATAGTCCACAGGCAACAACTCACTAACAACCACGAATAAAGGGACTATAGGGGGCGGCTTAGATCGAATGAAATTACGAATTGGAATGAGTAGTTACTCAATGGAATAACGCCGTGGAAAAGCAAATATCAAAAAGTGCTTAACACACGAAATTTCGGGCATTTAAGAGCAATTCAAATTGTGTCTACCCGATCACAGTTTCATACTATGCGGGTTAAAATTTTGCTCTGTTTTTAAGGACTCACTATGTTTTCCGCAATGCGCCACCGATTCGTTGCCCTGGCGCTCGGCGTTTGCTTTATCCTTCCGGCTCAGGCAAAAAATCCATCTTACGGTGAAATAGCCAGTATGCAGGCGCGGCATATTGCGACGGTCTTTCCGGGCCGTATGACCGGAACCCCAGCCGAGATGCTCTCGGCAGACTATATTCGTCAGCAGTTTGCGGATATGGGCTATGAAAGCGACATTCGCGCTTTCCACAGCCGCTACATCTATACCACTCGCAATAAAACGCAAAACTGGCATAACGTAACTGGCAGCACGGTTATTGCGGCGCACGAAGGAA
This sequence comes from Enterobacter cloacae complex sp. SHL022, assembly GCF_049237785.1. Lineage (NCBI taxonomy): Bacteria > Pseudomonadati > Pseudomonadota > Gammaproteobacteria > Enterobacterales > Enterobacteriaceae > Enterobacter > Enterobacter cloacae complex sp. SHL022. The sequence goes on from NZ_JBMKJH010000002.1 coordinate 183,772, forward strand.
AGGCGGCTGAGCAGATTATTATTATGGCGCACCTTGATACCTACACGCCGTTGAGCGATGCCGATGTCGATAATAATCTCGGCGGGCTGACGCTTCAGGGACTGGATGATAATGCGGCGGGTCTGGGCGTGATGCTTGAGCTGGCCGAACGCCTGAAGAATATTCCGACGAAATACAGCATTCGCTTTGTTGCGACCAGCGGCGAAGAAGAAGGAAAACTCGGCGCTGAGAATCTCCTTAAGCGCATGAGCGCTGAGGAGAAGAAAAATACGTTGCTGGTGATTAACCTCGATAATCTGATCGTGGGGGATAAGCTCTATTTTAATAGCGGACAGAGCACGCCGAGCAGCGTACGTAAACTCACCCGCGACCGCGCGCTGGCGCTTGCCCGCACGCATGGCGTCTATGCCGCGACAAATCCGGGCGGTAACCCGGAGTATCCTAAAGGCACAGGCTGCTGTAATGACGGTGAAGTGTTTGATAAGGCGGGCATTCCGGTGCTGTACGTCGAGGCGACGAACTGGGCGCTGGGCAAAAAAGATGGCTATCAGCAGCGCAGCAAATCGAAAGCGTTCCCGGACGGGACCAGCTGGCATGATGTGCGGCTGGATAATCAGCAGCACATTGATAAAGCGCTGCCGCAGCGGATTGAGCACCGCAGCCGGGATGTCGTGAAAGTAATGCTGCCGCTGGTGAAGGAGCTGGCGAAAGCGGGGAAAGCCTGAGGCCGTTAAGCATAGTGCGGCCTTATGCCCTCACCCCAACCCTCTCCCACGGGGCTGAGGGTTCCCCACAAAATAATGCCTGCACAGACGGCCCCCTCTCCCTTGAGGGAGAGGGCTGGGGTGAGGGGGAACATACGGCTCTGGTGGTCATTCCGTTCACTTTATGTTCCTTGCTACTCTGTCACGACATGACCGGTGAACGTGCCAGGGTGGCTCAGTCGCCACCACCCTGGCGACCCGGGCTTCCGGCGGAAAATCGCCGCTTCGCGGTGCCTCCGGCTTTTTCCTTCCGGCTTATCGGGGACGGGCGGAGGTAACATCCCTGTAAAGCTCGCCCTCTCGGCGCATCCCTGCGCCTCGCCCCGGCCTACAGGAAACGCCTCAGCGATTTACAGCCGGACCGAGGCATCGCTGAAAGCCCTCAGTTATTCTGAGGCAACGTTATCGCTTTTGCTTTCAAATTACTGGGGAACCACCCACGGGGAGAGGGAGAATTAAGCCGTTGTAGGCCCGGTAAGCGCAGCGCCACCGGGCGAAAAAACATTACCCTTCGTGCAGCCCGCACTCGCGCTTCAGCCCGAAGAATCGCGTCTCTTCTTCCGCCATTCCCGGTTCCCATTTACGCGTGGTGTGGGTGTCGCCTACCGACAGGTAGCCTTGATCCCACAGCGGATGGTACTTCAGCCCGTGCTTTTGCAGATACTGATACACCGTGCGGTTATCCCAGTCGATGATCGGCAGCACTTTGAACACGCCGCGCTGCACCGCCAGCACCGGCAGCGTGGCCCGGCTCCCGGACTGCTCGCGGCGCAGGCCCGCAAACCAGGTCTGAGCGTTCAGTTCTTTTAGCGCCCGGTTCATCGGCTCGACCTTGTTGATCTCATTGTATTTCTCAATGCCCTCAACGCCCTGCTCCCACAGCTTGCCGTAACGCGCCTCCTGCCAGGCCGCGCTTTCCGTCGCACGGTAGACTTTCAGGTTCAGCCTGAGCTTATCCGTCAGCTCGTCGATAAACTGATAGGTCTCCGGGAACAGATAGCCGGTATCGGTGAGGATCACCGGAATGTCCGGACGGATCTGATTCACCAGATGCAGACTGACCGCCGCCTGAATGCCAAAGCTCGACGAAAGCACATAGTCTCCCGGCAGGTTTTCCAGCGCCCACGCCACACGCCCTTCGGCGTCCAGCTTTTCCAGTTGGGCGTTAGTTTCTGCGAGTGCCAGAATGCGTTCGACTTTTGGCAATGCGTTAAGCGCGTTTAGATCGAGTACGGACATAATTACCTCTCGTGGTTACTCCCAGAAATCCCTTGCGGGATCGAGCACCGGGCGAATGATGCCCGCACGTACCGTAAAGTCGCCGAAGCCTTCACCCGCTTCGCGCTCTTTCGCCCAGCGTCCGATAAGCACGTCGAGGGAATCGAGAATTTCCGGCTCGGTGATGTTCTCGCGGAACATACGCGGAATACGCGTCCCGATACGGTTACCGCCCAGGTGCAGGTTATAGCGACCCGGCGCTTTCCCTACCAGACCGAGTTCGGCCAGCATCGCGCGGCCGCAGCCGTTCGGGCAGCCCGTCACGCGCATAACAATATGCTCGTCCGGAATACCGTGTTTTTCCAGAATCGCTTCCACTTTATCAGTGAAGGACGGCAGGAAACGCTCGGCTTCGGCCATCGCCAGCGGACAGGTCGGGAACGACACGCAGGCCATCGAGTTTTCACGCTGCACGCTCACCGCATTCATCAACCCGTGCTCGCGGGCCAGCTCTTCAATTCTCGCCTTTTCGCTTTCCGGCACGCTGGCGACGATCAGGTTCTGGTTAGCGGTGATACGGAACTCGCCTTTGTGGATCTTCGCGATTTCCAGCAGGCCGGTTTTCAGCGGACGGCCCGGATAATCAAGAATACGGCCGTTTTCGATAAACAGCGTCAGGTGCCATTTATTATCGATACCTTTAACCCAGCCGATGCGATCGCCGCGACCGGTAAATTCGTAAGGGCGGATCGGCTCAAACTTGATGCCCGCGCGACGCTCCACTTCTTCTTTGAACGTCTCGACGCCTACGCGCTCCAGAGTGTATTTGGTTTTCGCGTTTTTACGATCGGTACGGTTACCCCAGTCGCGCTGGGTAGTAACCACCGCCTCAGCCACTGCCAGCGTGTGCTCCAGCGGCAGGAAGCCGAACTCGCTCGCGGTGCGGGCGTAGGTTTTCTTGTTCCCATGCTCAATGGACAAACCGCCGCCCACCAGCAGGTTAAAGCCGACCAGCTTGCCGTTTTCGGCAATCGCCACGAAGTTCATGTCGTTGGCGTGCAGGTCGATATCGTTCTGCGGCGGGATCACCACCGTGGTTTTGAACTTACGCGGCAGGTAGGTCTGACCGAGGATCGGCTCTTCATCGGTGGTGGCGACTTTCTCCTGATCGAGCCAGATCTCCGCATAGGCACGCGTGCGTGGCAGCAGATGTTCGGAGATTTTTTTCGCCCACTCGTACGCTTCGGCGTGCAGTTCGGACTCGTACGGATTCGAGGTGCAGAGCACGTTACGGTTCATGTCGTTGGCGGTCGCCAGCGCGTCCAGACCCACGGAGTGCAGCATCTGGTGAACCGGCTTGACGTTCTTCTTCAGAATGCCGTGGAACTGGAAGGTCTGACGGTTGGTCAGACGAATGCTGCCGTAAATCGTGTTGTCATGGGCAAACTTGTCGATCGCCTGCCACTGTTTAGTGGTGATGATGCCACCCGGCAGACGACAGCGCAGCAGCATCGCGTGACGCGGCTCCAGCTTCTGCTCGGCACGTTCGGCGCGGATATCGCGGTCGTCCTGCTGGTACATACCGTGGAAACGGATCAGCAGGAAGTTGTCGCCTTTGAAACCGCCGGTCAGGCCGTCATTTAAATCTTCGGCAATGGTACCGCGCAGGTAGTTGCTCTCTACCTTCATGCGCTCGGCATCAGACAGTTTGCCTTCGACCACCAGTGGGCCAGGATGTTTTTCGCTCATTAGTAGACATCTCGCTGATAACGGCGCTCTACGCGCAGCTCACTTAAAAATTCATCCGCCGTTTCGGCATCCATACCGCCGAATTCGGCAATCACTTCCAGCAGTGCCTGCTCAACGTCTTTCGCCATGCGATTGGCGTCGCCGCAGACATAAATGTGGGCACCGTCATTGATCCAGCGCCACAGCTCTGCGCCCTGTTCGCGCAGTTTGTCTTGTACGTATACTTTTTCTTTCTGGTCACGAGACCAGGCCAGATCGATGCGGGTCAGCACGCCCTCTTTGACGTAGCGCTGCCATTCAACCTGGTAGAGGAAATCTTCGGTAAAATGCGGGTTGCCGAAGAACAGCCAGTTTTTACCCGGTGCCTCGTCCGCTGCACGCTGCTGCATAAAGGCGCGGAACGGTGCGATGCCGGTGCCCGGGCCAATCATGATCACCGGCGTTTCCGGGTTCGCCGGCAGACGGAAGTTGTCGTTGTGCTCGATAAAGACGCGCACCTCGCCCTCTTCTTCCACGCGGTCGGCCAGGAAGCCCGAGGCCCCGCCCGCCCGCGCGCGGCCTTCGATGTCGTAACGCACCACGCCAACGGTGATGTGGACTTCGTTTTCCACTTCCGCCTGTGAGGAGGCGATGGAGTAAAGACGCGGCGTCAGTGGACGCAGCAGGCCGATCAGCGCGTCAGCATCCAGCTGTGTCGGTGAGAAACGCATCATATCGACAATCGGCGTTGTCGCCGCGTATTGCTGTAACTTCGCCTTATCCCCGACCAGCGGAAGGAGCGATTCGCTGCGGGTTAAGGTGGCGTAGTTTTCAACGATGTTGGCGGTGTTCACCGTCAGCTCGAAATGCCACTGAAGCGCCTCAGAGAGCGGTAAGGTTTTACCCTCCACCTGGACCGGCTCCGTGCCTTTCAGCCACAGCAGTTCGACCAGCTCTTTCACCAGCGCCGGATCGTTCTGATACCAGACGCCCAGCGCATCGCCAGGCTGATAACGCAGGCCGGAGTCACCGAGATCGATTTCGATATGGCGCACGTCTTTTTCCGAATCACGGCCCGTGATTTTCTGGTTTACCGACAGGGTCGCCGTCAGCGGCGCCTCTTTCGTGTAAGGGCTGGTGTGGATTTCGTTGACGGTGCCCGCTGCGGTAACGGCGGCCTGCGCTGGCGTCTCTTTCGGGACGCGGGCCTTCAGCACCTCAACGATGCGCGCCCGCCATTCGGCGGCGGCGGCCTGGTATTCGACATCAGCGTCTACGCGATCCAGCAGGCGCTCTGCACCCAGCTCCGCCAGCTTGCTGTCGAAATCTTTACCGGACTGGCAGAAAAATTCATAGGACGTGTCACCGAGGCCGAAGACGGCAAAGGCGGTGCCCTCGAGCTTTGGCGCTTTTTTCGAGAACAGGAACTTATGCAGCGCGACGGCTTCTTCCGCAGGCTCGCCTTCGCCCTGCGTTGACGCCACCACCACCAGCAGTTTTTCTGACGCGATCTGTTTGAATTTATAATCCCCGGCGTTGACCAGGTTAACGTTCAGCTTCGCGGCGAGCAGGTCATCACGCAGCGCTTCGGCCACACGACGGGCATTACCCGTTTGCGAAGCGGAGATAAGCGTGATGGCAGGAATTTCAACGGCCGTTGGCGGGACGCCAGCCACAGCACCCGGCTGCTGGTTCAGCATTCCCCAGAAATAGCCGGAGACCCAGGCGAGCTGGGTGGGTGAAAAATCGGAAGTCGCGGCCTGGAGGCGCGCCAGTTGCTCCGGGTTAAGGGGAAGCAAATTTGAAGGTGGGGCCTGTGTTGTCATGCGTCGTTATGTTCCAGTAGCAAAGCGGACTTTAAGCGAATAAATCCAAACTGAAGATAAGGTTAACGGCGGGGATAATAACAATTAAAGAAGGGATGGAAATAATAAATAACCAAATGGACTAACCTGTTTTAGTTATCGTTCTTAACGATAAAAGCGATTAAACAACTATCTGAAATAAAACAACAAAAGTCGATAAACACCATGAATACGAGGCGTTGACCGTTCAGAGCCGTTTTAGTTAATGATAAAAATTGTGCTTTCCGGTACTATGCGGCGGTTTTTTCCGCATTCCTGAGAGCTATGATGTCCACCACACTGTTTAAAGATTTCACCTTCGAAGCCGCACACCACCTTCCACACGTTCCTGCCGGGCACAAATGTGGCCGCCTGCATGGACACTCGTTTATGGTGCGTCTTGAAATCACCGGTGAAGTCGATCCCCATACGGGCTGGATCATGGACTTTGCCGAACTGAAGGCCGCGTTTAAGCCGACCTACGATCGTCTCGATCACTACTATCTGAATGATATTCCGGGCCTTGAAAACCCGACCAGCGAGGTGCTGGCGAAATGGATTTGGGATCAGATGAAACCGCTGGTGCCGCTGCTGAGTGCGGTGATGATCAAAGAGACCTGCACGGCAGGCTGCGTCTACCGCGGGGAGTGAATCTCCTCCGTTTCGGCCTCACGAGGCACGAGCGGCGTAAACTCGTAGAGCACCAGCGCATTACTCTCCAGTGATTCACTCAGTTGCCAGCCGTCATAAAGGCGTTCATCGCGTACGGAAAGCGTTGGACGCGCTTTATGCGCTATCCAGCGCCACATCTCTTCATCAGGGCCGCTTTCGCTGCCAACCCCTTCAAGCAACGGATAGAGCGCGCCGTTGTGCTGATCAAACAGATGGCATTTAATTCGCCATTTACCGCGCATTCCCTTCAGGTGTAAATGATACTGCTGGCGAAAACGCTGGATGAAGGCTTCTTCACTGGATAGGAGCGGATTAAAAACCACCACATTACGCAGCAACAGCTGATAACCATTGCGATGGCGCGTAAGCAGGACACGCTTATCATTGACCAGCACCTCGCCCCGCAGACGTTGCCAGAGCCAGAGTACCCAATAAACCGGACGCGGCAGACCATGGTTATACTGTAGCGCAAGGCTTGAGGTATCGATGGTGTTGTTCGCACGGGCTTCTCCCTGAAGGCCCGAATTGAGCCAGAATCCCGCCAGCCAGACCTGCTCCGAAAGCCCGAGCAGGTTCTGCATCAGCAGCGCCCCACGAAAAAACCAGCCGTTTGTCGCCCGCGTGTTGCCGGTGAGGGTATTCCAGGAGAGAAGCCAGACGGGAAGCGAACATTTTCGCAGGCGAAGGGCAGCGAGGATCTGGCGGACCTTCAGTATCGGATAATTTTCCGTTGAGGAGAGAGGGGTTACCTCCAGCTGCGCGGGATCGAGAAGTTCATTGGCATCGGCAGAACAGGCAAGAAAATCGGCCTGCATCAGGATGGCTGAACTGAACAGGGTATCGTCGCTTACGCCCGCGCTGACGGGGGCAAATCGGTGCCATAAACCAAACTTTGCCTGCGGAAGATAAGTTCGTATTGCCTTTTGCTGGGCCAGCCAGACCTGCTCCCGGGTCTCCTCACTCGCCTGTGTTGACCAGTGAATGACGAAGTGCCAGCCCGCGGTGATCTCTGGCGCAAAATGATTAACCGACTGTTGTAAAAAGCGGGTGAGAAGATCGCGACGGGTCGTTACGCCGGTGTGCAGTAGCACCGTCCACTGCTTTTTTGCCAGCCAGGTGAAGAGCTGATGCAGATTGTACCAGCAGGCGTAGCCTGCCATCTGGGGGTCATCCCACCCGGTAGCAAACAGACGACTGCTGAGAAAAGGTTCGGCGATATCAATTCCCTCAATGGGAATAGCCTCATTTATCGCCTCCAGATTTTGTCGAACGTCCTCACGGAGCAAATCGTCGAGCTCACGCAGGGTAATGACCACCCGCATACGGCGCAGCGAGGCAGAAAGAGGATTGAGCTGCTCAAGATCCAGTCTCTGCTCCTGCTGCGGGTGAACGACGAGCGGCGAGGCTCCCCAACCGCGCGCCACCGGTTCATTGAGCAGGCTAAACAGCTTGTCCACGGCGATCGGATAGCGCTGCTCACGCCTGTCCGTCCGAATACGTGCCGCCTCCGGGTGCTGGCGTCGGGCCTTACGAAACTCACCCGGAGACATATTGTGAACACGCCTGAACCGATCGCTCATCATGCGCGTGCTGGCGAAACCCTGCTCAAGCGCAATCTGGTGCAGCGGTCGGTTCGTCAGCCGGAGAGCGTTGGCCGCCTTTTCCAGCCGCAGGCGGGTGATGTACTGCATGAAACTGATCCCCACCTCCTTGCGAAAGAGACGAGAGAGCCAGGCTTCAGAAACATATTCACTCGCGGCGATTTCCGCAAGCGTAATACGGCGGGAATAACTGGCATTGATCCGCTCTATCACCCGAGCGATGCGTTTGCTGTGCGCTGAGGAAAGTTCCCGGGACAGCATACGGGCGGGCTGTTGAAAGCGGCTGGTCAGCAACAGCAAAATCTCGCTCAGCCAGCGGTACGCCTCCAGCCGGTAGCGGTGCGGGTCGTTGATGAGGGTGACCACAAGAAGCTGGCGCAGCAGATCGCGAAGCGCATCGCACTGGGGCCAGACGCCTCCGGCTTCTGCCGGTACAGCATAATCATGGGCAAAAAAATCATTGCAGAGCTGGACGACCCAGCGCCCGGAAAGGGTTACGCGCAGGGTGACATTTGCCGTTTCGCTCGTGAACTGCCAGCGCCGATGACGGTTTATGATGGCAAGGGTATTGGCCTCCAGGATGTCACGTCCCGCATCGGTGTTCAGCTCTGCCCGCCCTTCCAGCACCCAGAGCAACGTTAGCGTATCGCCTTCATCCTCCACGAAGTGGCGAATGTCCTGAATCTCTATCCAAAATTCATCTCCCCGTTGCGCCATCTTACCCCTCATCAAAGACAAATAATGACCTGCTCTTTTTTGTCATAACTGAATTGTATGAAAAACAATCAAAATAAAGCCGTCGCTTTACAACAAAAAAATGCATTTTCAGGCGGGACGATCGTCATAGACTCGAAATTATCATCGTTTGGCAGAAAAAGGATAACAAAAATGACACATCCAATTATCGAAGCTCTGCGTGGCAACGAAGCTCGGTTCACTGAATTACGGCGCTATTTTCATCAGCATCCTGAAATTGGTTTTGAGGAGCACAACACGAGCGATCGCGTTGCTGCGCTGCTTCAGGAATGGGGATATGAGGTTCATCGCGGGCTGGCGAAAACCGGCGTGGTCGGCACACTGAAGGTGGGTAACGGGCATAAACGCCTGGGCCTGCGCGCCGATATGGATGCGCTGCCAATGCAGGAAAACAACGGCAAGGCGTGGAGCAGTACCGTTGAGGGTAAATTCCACGGCTGCGGTCATGACGGCCACACCACAACGCTCCTGTATGCAGCGGAGTACCTGGCACGCACCCGTAATTTTAACGGCACGCTGCACCTTATTTTTCAGCCCGCGGAAGAACTTCTGTATGGCGGACGCGTTATGGTAGAGGACGGTTTGTTTGACCTGTTCCCCTGCGACCACATCTTTGGTCTGCACAATATGCCGTCACAGCCCCTCGGAAAAATTGGTCTGCGCGATGGCGCCATGATGGCCTCTTCCGACACCCTTCATATTGAGGTTAACGGCGTGGGGGGTCACGGTGCGGTGCCAGAACATACCGTTGACGCCACCCTGGTTGCCTGTCATATCACTATCGCGTTGCAGTCCATTGTTTCGCGCAACATTACCCCCTTCCAGCCAGCCGTCGTTACCGTAGGCAGCATTCAGGCCGGGCACGCCCCTAACATTATCAACGACAAAGTGTTGATGAAACTTACCGTGCGCACGCTGGATGAACGCGTGCGGCAAACCGTGCTACAGCGTATCCATGATATCGCCGTTGCACAGGCGGAAAGTTTCAATGCGACGGCCACCATTCGACACATTAACGGCAGCCCGGTACTGAAAAACAATCCGCAAGCCAACGAGATGGTGCGCAGCGTCGCCACCGATCTGTTCGGTCAGGATGCCGTCGCGGAGGTCAATGCGTTTATGGGCAGCGAGGACTTTGCTTTCATGCTCGAGAAAAATCCCAATGGATGCTATTTCACGCTTGGCGCCGGGGATGAGCCTGACCGCTGCATGGTACATAACCCGGGCTACGACTTTAACGACAACATTCTCCTCACCGGCGCGGCGCTGTGGGCCGCACTGACCGAACACTATCTGCGCTGATTCGCACCTTCCCGGGAGGGCTGCACTATGAGTACCGTTTCCCTGACAGGCGCATCCGCCTACGCCGGTAACGATCGGCTGCTGGCGGGTATCGTCATGAGCGTTCTGACATTCTGGCTGTTTGCCCAGTCGGTTATCAACGTGGTTCCGGCCATGCAGAATAGCCTCGATATTGCCCTCGAAACCCTTACGCTGGCCGTCAGCCTGAGCGCATTGTTCAGCGGCTGTTTTGTCGTCGCCTGCGGTGGGTTTGCCGATAAGTTTGGGCGCATGCGCCTGACCATGATTGGCCTGATCCTGAGCATGATCGGGAGTGGTCTGCTGTTCATTTCATGGGAGCCCGTCCTGTTTCTGTTGGGACGAGCGATACAGGGGCTATCAGCGGCCTGCATTATGCCCGCCACGCTGGCGCTGATTAAAACCTGGTATGAAGGTAAAGCACGCCAGCGCGCAATCAGTTTCTGGGTTATCGGTTCATGGGGCGGGAGTGGCCTGAGCTCGTTTGTGGGAGGCGCCATCGCCACCACGCTGGGCTGGCGCTGGATTTTTATTTTGTCGATGGTGGTGGCTCTGGTCGCGCTATTGCTTATCCGCGCCACGCCGGAAAGCCGCAGCCCTGATGCGTGTCGACACAAACTGGATATCAGCGGCCTGGTGAGTTTTGTCCTTATGCTGGTGCTGTTCAATCTGTTTATCAGCAAAGGACACAGCTGGGGCTGGAGCAGCAGTTTATCGCTTCTTGTACTGTGTGGAGCCGTGATTGCACTGATGTGTTTTGTCGTTACCGGGCGACGGAAAGGCGATGCGGCACTGATCGATTTCGCCCTGTTTAAAAACCGGGCCTATAGCGCCTCGGTATTCTCAAATTTCCTGCTCAACGGCTGCATTGGCACCATGATGATCGCCAGCATCTGGTTGCAGCAAGGCCATCATCTGTCACCGCTACAGACCGGCATGATGACGCTGGGGTATCTGATTACCGTACTGGCGATGATCCGGGTGGGTGAAAAACTGCTTCAGCGCTATGGCGCCAGGCTGCCGATGATGACCGGCCCGCTGCTGACCGCAACAGGTATTTCGCTGATTTCATGCACCTTCTTAAGCAAAGAGGTCTACATTGTCACCGTCTTTCTGAGCAATATTTTATTCGGGCTGGGGCTCGGATGTTACGCCACGCCCTCAACGGACACGGCGGTAATGAATGCCCCTGAAAACAAAGTGGGGGTGGCTTCAGGGATCTATAAGATGGGCAGTTCCCTGGGCGGCGCAATGGGGATCGCGGTCACCGCATCGCTGTACGCGCTATGGCTGCCGATGGGAACGGCCAGTGCCGCGCAGTATGCCTTGCTTTTCAACAGTGCGATTTGCCTTGGGTCAGCCGTAGTGACCTGGGCATTACTGCCAACAACAAAAGCCCCGCGTTAAGCGGGGCCACAAAAGTATCAGGCAATGTTCAGATATTTGTGCGTCTGCATCGACAGGCGCCAGTTGCGGGCGATACAGGTTTCAATGCACAGACGGGTCGCATCGTCTTTCTGGCTGATAGGCTGTAGCGCGATCACGCGCTGCTTTTCGTCCGTCAGCGTCGCCAGCAGTTCATCCAGCGCTTCGATGTCACGCACGCGCCCCACCGGATGTTTGATCTCATCAGCACGCTCAAGCGCCTGCGATAGTACGTCATACCCGCCGCGCATATTCACTTTCGGTGAAACCGTTACCCACGTTGAATGGGAGCAGCGCACTTCATGGGTACCGCTGGTTTCAATCTGACAGCTATAGCCGTTCTTCTCGAGCAGTTCGGTGAGCGGCATCAGATCGTGAATGCAGGGTTCCCCGCCGGTGATCACCACGTGCCGCGCCGTCCAGCCCTGACGACCAATAATGGCAAGCAGATCTTCCGCGCTGCCCGCGCCCCATTTATCGCTCTCTTTGGTTTTCGCCAGAATGCTGAACAGCGACACTTCCCGATCTGCGAGCTTATCCCACGTATGTTTGGTATCACACCAGGCGCAGCCAACCGGGCATCCCTGTAAACGAATAAAGATAGCGGGAACGCCGGTAAAGTAACCCTCGCCTTGAAGGGTCTGGAACATCTCGTTAATCGGGTACTGCATAGTCAACTCTGTTAAGGGGATAAACGATAAGTATCGCAGATCCCCGTCAGATGATCATGCTCCATCGGTGCTTTGCGCGCCAATTGCCGCCATAAACCGTTCCGTAATTTGCTGTGGTCGGGTGATCGCCCCGCCGACGACAACCGTGTGCGCCCCCAGCGCCAGACACCTGGCCGCGCGATCGGGGGTATCCACGTTACCTTCGGCTATCACGGGGATCGTGACGGCAGACAGCACCTCTTTCAAAAACGCGCAGTCATTTTCCGGTAGCGAATGGCCCGCGGTCTCCGCCGTATAACCGTAAAGGGTGGTTCCGACACAATCAAATCCCAGCGCCTGCGCGGTCACGGCCTCCTGCACGGTGGCAATATCCGCCATCAGCAGCAGCGACGGGTAACGGGTGCGGATCTGCGCGATCAGCATGTCCAGCGATACGCCACCGGGCCGTTTCCGGGCGGTCGCATCCAGCGCAACGATCTCCGGGGCGACCGCCATCAGCTCATCCACTTCTTTGAGCGTCGCGGTGATGAACACCTCGCTGTCCGGATAGTCTCGTTTGATGATGCCGATGACCGGCAGTGAGACCAGCCCTTTGATAGCCTCGATATCCACCACGCTATTGGCGCGGATCGCAGCGGCACCGCCCTGGGCCGCCGCCAGCGCCATTCGCGACATAATAAACGGGCTGTGCAGCGGTTCGTTTTCCAGCGCCTGGCAGGAGACGACCAGTTTTCCTTTCAGGTTATCCAGTACAGTTTTCATTACGATAAGATCTCTTCCACTTCGTTTTTGATAATGGTGACGTGCGGGCCATAGATGACCTGAACCCCGTTACCGCGCACGATGACGCCGCGCGCGCCGGTCGCTTTCAGTGCAGATTCATTGACTTTGCTACCGTCTTTCACCGTGACGCGAAGGCGCGTGGCGCAGCAGTCAACGTCATCCAGATTGTCTTTTCCTCCCAGCCCGGCGATCACCGCCGCGGCGCGCTCGCTTTTCGGCAGGGTAGCCTCGTCAGCCAACGCCTCCTTTTCACGGCCCGGCGTGGCAAAATCAAAACGTTTGATCAGATAGCGGAAGGTACAGTAGTAAAGGAAGAACCACGGTACGCCCACCAGCGGGACTAACATCCAGTTAGTTTTCGCTTCCCCCTGCAAAATGCCGAACAGCACGAAATCAATAAACCCGCCGGAGAAAGTTTGTCCGATGGTGATGTGCAGAATGTGCGCGAGCATGAACGCCAGCCCGTCAAACAGCGCATGAATGACGTACAGCACCGGGGCAATAAACAGGAATGAGAACTCGACAGGCTCAGTAATGCCGGTCAGGAAAGAAGTTAACGCCGCAGAGAGCAGCAGCCCGGCGACGCGCTTCTTATTCTCCGGCCTGGCCGTGTGGTACATCGCAAGGCAGGCGCCCAGCAGGCCAAACATCATGGTAATAAAGCGCCCGGACATGAAGCGCGACGTGCCCTCATAGAAATGCTGCGTGTTCGGGTCGGCGAGCTGGGCGAAGAAGATCCGCTGCGTGCCCTCAACCAGGTGACCGTTAACAATTTCACTGCCGCCAAGCGCGGTGGTCCAGAACGGAAGATAGAAGATGTGGTGCAAACCAAACGGGCCAAGCATGCGCAGGATGAAGCCATACAGCAAAGTCCCCAGATAGCCGGTGGCATCCACCAGCCCGCCGAGGCCAAAGATCAGCTTCTGAAAATGCGGCCAGACCACGGTCATCAGCGCGCCGACGAGTATCGCCGCCAGTGAGCTGATAATGGGAACGAAGCGTGAGCCGCCAAAAAAGCCCAGGAATTGCGGAAGCGCGATTTTATTAAATCGATGATGCAGTGCGCAGGTCACCAGCCCAATAACTACCCCACCAAACACGCCCGTTTCAAGCGTCTGAATACCCAGCGTCATGCCCTGCCCTGCGGCGCCCGGGTTCTCATGCGCCAGTTTTCCGGTCAGGATCAGCAGCGCATTGATAGTGGCATTCATCACCAGATAAGCGAGCAACGCCGCCAGCCCTGCCGTGCCTTTATCATTTTTCGCCAGCCCAACGGCGACCCCAACAGCAAACAGTACCGACAGGTTTGCAAACACAATCGAGCCTGCGCTGCTCATGATGGTAAAGATGGCCTGTAGCCAGCCAACGTCTAAAAATGGATACGCGGTAAGCGTATTCGGATTCGATAGCGCCCCGCCGATCCCCAGCAACAGACCTGCTGCGGGCAGTATGGCGATGGGTAACATAAAGGATTTGCCGAAGCGCTGCGCTTTTTCAAACCATCCGCCGGAAGACGCTCCGCTGAACATTTGCATCATTTTTTTATCCCCCTGGTTATTGATGAAAATTTTTATCACATATATTTTTAATTGTGAAAATTACCACCAAAAACCAGGACACCGATCATACTTTTTCGAAATGACTGGCATCTCTCCCCCGCTTTCCGCCACACTAGTTGGCAGAGAAACGCATTAAGGATCTAGCATGTCGGACCATGAAAACCTGCTGCTGAAGCTACGCCAGGAGGCTTCCGGGTACAGCCCAACGCAACAAAAACTGGGGGAGTTTGTCCTCAACGATCCTGCCAGGGTGCTCTACCTGACGATCACCGAGCTGGCGCGTGAAAGCGGCACCAGCGAGGCCAGCGTCACACGCCTTTGCCGCACGCTGGGCTGTAAGGGGTATAACGAATTTAAAATGGCGCTTGCGCTGGATATTCAGCAGGGTTTGCCTGAGCGTCAGGCAGGAGATGCAATAGATAACGTGGTGGATGAGTCTGTCCAGGCGCTGCAAGATACCGCAAAACTCCTCGACCGGGCCCAGCTTGAACAGGCGACACTGGCCCTGCATCAGGCGCAGTCAGTGCAAATTTACGGAGTGGCGGCCAGCGCGATTCTGGGGGAATATTTGCATTACAAGCTGCTGCGACTCGGCAAACCTGCACAGCTGTTTAGCGATATGCATCGCGCCGCCATGAATGCGACGACGCTCTCGAAAGAGACGCTGGTGGTGGCCATCTCAAGTTCCGGCTCTACACGGGATCTGCTTCACGTGGTGAAACTCGCCCGCAAGAGGGGCGTTAAGGTACTGGCGCTCAGCAATACGCCTCGCAGCCCGCTGGCCTCCCTGAGCGATTTACAGCTGGTTGCAGCCAAACCCGAGGGACCGCTGAGCGCGGGTGCGCTCAATGCCAAGGTTGGCGTGATGCTGCTGGTTGAACTGCTAACCACTTCCCTTATTGCAGTAGACAGCCATTACGGTGACGTTAGCCAGCAAACGGCAAGCGCCACGTTGCCGCTTCTGCTATAGAAAACAAAAAACCCGCCGAAGCGGGTTTTTTCATAAGAACGAAGGTTCAGGCTTATGCCTGGCCTTTGATCTCTTTACGACCGTTGTAAGGTGCTTTTTCGCCCAGCGCTTCTTCGATACGAATCAGCTGGTTGTATTTAGCAACACGGTCAGAACGGCTCATAGAACCGGTTTTGATCTGGCCAGCAGCGGTACCAACAGCCAGGTCAGCGATGGTAGCATCTTCAGTTTCGCCAGAACGGTGAGAGATAACCGCGGTGTAGCCAGCGTCTTTCGCCATTTTGATCGCAGCCAGCGTTTCGGTCAGAGAACCGATCTGGTTGAATTTGATCAGGATGGAGTTAACGATACCTTTCTCGATGCCTTCTTTCAGGATCTTGGTGTTGGTTACGAACAGATCGTCACCAACCAGCTGGATTTTGTCGCCCAGTACTTTGGTCTGGTATGCGAAACCATCCCAGTCAGACTCGTCCAGACCGTCTTCGATAGAAACGATTGGGTACTGTTTGGTCAGGTCTTCCAGGAAGTGGGTGAACTCTTCAGAGGTGAACGCTTTGTTGCCTTCGCCAGCCAGAACGTATTTACCGTCTTTGTAGAATTCAGATGCTGCGCAGTCCATCGCCAGGGTGATGTCTTTGCCCAGCTCGTAGCCTGCTGCTTTAACCGCTTCAGCGATAACAGCCAGTGCTTCTGCGTTAGAACCCAGGTTTGGCGCGTAGCCGCCTTCGTCACCAACAGCCGTGTTCATACCTTTAGCTTTCAGAACTTTAGCCAGGTTGTGGAACACTTCAGAACCCATACGTACCGCTTCTTTCAGGGTTTTCGCGCCAACTGGCTGAATCATGAATTCCTGAATATCAACGTTGTTGTCTGCGTGCTCACCACCGTTGATGATGTTCATCATTGGTACAGGCATAGAGTATTTGCCTGGGGTGCCGTTCAGTTCAGCGATGTGCTCGAACAGTGGCATGCCCTTAGCTGCTGCTGCCGCTTTGGCGTTCGCCAGGGAAACCGCCAGGATTGCGTTCGCACCGAAGTTAGATTTGTTTTCAGTACCGTCCAGATCGATCATGATCTTGTCGATGCCAGCCTGATCTTTAGCATCTTTGCCAACGATAGCCTGAGCAATAGGACCGTTAACAGCGCCAACCGCTTTCAGTACGCCTTTGCCCATGAAACGGGATTTGTCGCCATCACGCAGTTCCAGCGCTTCGCGGGAACCTGTAGAAGCACCTGATGGAGCCGCTGCCATACCGACGAAACCACCTTCCAGATGAACTTCAGCTTCAACGGTCGGGTTACCACGGGAGTCGATGATTTCACGACCGATGACTTTAACGATTTTGGACATTAGATTTTCCTCAGTACAAGTTAAACTAAAACTCCAGACAAACAACGCGTACCAAAGGTACGCGTTGCCGTTCTAACTTTTTTTACTTCGCCTGACGCTTCTGGTACTCGCTGGCGGCTTTCACGAAGCCTGCAAACAGCGGATGCCCGTCACGCGGCGTTGAAGTAAATTCCGGGTGGAATTGGCAGGCCACGAACCACGGATGGTTAGGCACTTCGATGATCTCGACTAACTGATCATCCCCGGAACGGCCCGCAACACGCAGACCCGCAGCTTCAATTTGTTTCAACAACATGTTGTTGACTTCATAGCGGTGACGATGGCGCTCGGTGATGACCGGCTCGCCGTACAGCTTGCGTACCACGCTATCGTCGGACAGCTGGCAGGCCTGTGCGCCAAGACGCATGGTGCCACCCAGATCGCTCTTCTCGGTACGGACTTCGACGTTACCGTCTTCGTCGCGCCATTCCGTAATCAGCGCCACAACAGGGTACTTACAGTCTGGCACAAATTCCGTAGAGTTCGCGTTTTCCATTCCCGCTACGTTGCGCGCAAATTCAATCAGCGCAACCTGCATACCCAGGCAGATACCGAGGTATGGAATATTGTTTTCACGCGCATAGCGTGCAGTGGCGATCTTGCCTTCAACACCACGGTAGCCGAAGCCGCCAGGGATGAGAATCGCATCCAGATCTTTGAGAATTTCGACGCCGCGCGTCTCCACATCCTGCGAATCAATCAGCTTGATGTTCACAGAGACGCGATTCTTCAGACCACCGTGTTTCAGCGCTTCGATAACTGACTTATAGGCATCTGGCAGTTCGATGTACTTGCCGACCATACCGATAGTCACTTCGCCGCCCGGATTGGCTTCTTCGTAAATCACCTGCTCCCATTCAGACAGGTTAGCTTCCGGACAGTTCAAGCTGAATCGTTTACAAATATAATCGTCCAGACCCTGTGATTTCAACAGGCCCGGAATTTTATAAATGGAATCGACATCTTTCATTGAAATAACGGCTTTTTCAGGCACGTTACAGAACAATGCAATTTTCGCACGTTCGTTCGCCGGAATCGCGCGATCGGAACGGCAAACCAGGATGTCAGGCTGAATACCGATGGAGAGCAGCTCTTTAACAGAGTGCTGAGTCGGTTTGGTTTTCACTTCACCTGCTGCCGCCATGTAAGGCACCAGCGTCAGGTGCATGAACAGGGCGTGCTCACGACCAATATCTACCGCCAGCTGACGAATCGCTTCGAGGAATGGCAGGGATTCGATATCCCCCACGGTACCGCCGATTTCAACCAGCACAACGTCATGCCCTTCGCCACCGGCAAGGACACGCTCTTTAATGGCGTTAGTGATGTGTGGGATGACCTGCACGGTCGCGCCCAGGTAGTCACCACGGCGCTCTTTACGCAGAACGTCAGAGTAGATACGGCCAGTCGTAAAGTTGTTACGACGGGTCATTTTGGTACGGATGAAACGCTCGTAGTGGCCAAGATCCAGATCGGTTTCAGCGCCGTCTTCAGTAACGAACACTTCCCCGTGTTGGGTTGGGCTCATGGTGCCAGGATCGACGTTGATGTACGGATCCAGTTTCATCATGGTCACATTGAGGCCACGGGCTTCAAGAATGGCTGCGAGGGAGGCTGCGGCAATGCCTTTACCCAGAGAGGATACGACCCCGCCGGTCACAAAAATATAGTTCGTTGTCATGCTGAACCTGAGAAGTTAGGGTGAAACGATGGAATAACCAGGACGGGAAAGTAGTATACCCGAACACGACGAGCGCCACAAACTTTCATTCTCCGTCTCCATTCCAGGCCATGACAAACATAAGGAGTGAGAAAATAGCCCCTTTTGGGTAAATGTTTTTGACGCAAATCAAGCGCTTGTCATTTAAAAAATCACACAAATTGCGCTTGATCGCAAAATCTCGTTAGAGATCATGTTCCTGGCGTTTTACTTCCTGCCAGACTTCTTCCATCGCGTCGAGGTCAATCCCGCTCATTTCCAGGCCGCGCGAGGCCACAATCCGCTCAACTTCGCGAAAGCGTCGTTCGAATTTAATGTTCGCTTTTTGCAGGGCGGTTTCCGCTTTTACACCGAGGTGGCGTGAAAGGTTGACGGTTGCAAACAGCAGATCGCCCATCTCCTCTTCCAGCTTTGCTTCATCCACAACGGCCTGCTGCGCTTCATGCATCACTTCGTCGATCTCTTCGTGTACTTTTTCCAGCACCGGGCCGAGAGAGGTCCAGTCAAACCCTACCGCCGAGCAGCGCTTTTGAATTTTGTGCGCGCGCATCAGCGCGGGAAGGTTCAGGGGAATGTCGTCCAGCGCCGAGTGCTGGGATTTTTCAGCGCGTTCAGCGCTTTTTATCTGCTCCCAGCGCGCCAGCACTTCCGCACTGTTGCCTGCGGAGGCATCACCAAAGATATGCGGATGACGACGCTCCAGCTTGTCGCTGATAGCGGCGCAGATATCGTCAAAGTTAAAGCGCCCCTCTTCCTGCGCCATCTGCGCGTAGAACACCACCTGGAACAGCAGGTCGCCCAGTTCACCGCGCAGATCGTCGAAATCCTCGCGTGAAATGGCGTCCAGCACTTCGTAGGTCTCTTCCAGCGTGTAAGGCGCAATGGTGGTGAAAGTCTGCTCTTTATCCCACGGGCAGCCGTTTTCCGGGTCGCGCAGGCGTTTCATGATGCCGAGCAGGCGGTCGATTTGAGTCATAACAGATTCCATTAAATGCCTGAGCCGGGTGGCGGCGTTGCCTTACCCGGCCTACAGAAGAGGATGTTTAGCCGCCGTGCAGACGACGCGCGTCAATCACATCCGGCACCTGGTTCAGTTTGCCGAGTACGCGGCCCAGCACCTGAAGGTTATAGATTTCGATGGTCATATCGATGGTGGCAAGCTGCTCGCGGGTATCGCTGCGGCTGGCAACGCCCAGCACGTTGACCTTCTCGTTGGCGAGAATGGTGGTGATGTCGCGCAGCAGGCCGCTGCGGTCGTTGGCAGTGACGCGCACCACCAGCGAGTAACCCGCCGAGTAGCTCTCCCCCCAGACGGCTTCCACGATACGTTCCGGCGCATGCGATTGCAGCTCTGCAAGCTGGTCGCAGTCGGAGCGGTGAATCGAGATCCCGCGCCCCTGGGTGATAAAGCCGACAATATCATCTCCCGGGATCGGCTGGCAGCAGCGGGCAATGTGGTGCATCAGGTTACCCACCCCTTCAACCACCACGCGGCCATTGTCCTTGCTGCGCTGCTGCGGAGCGTAGGTTTTCTGCTGGAGCTGTTTCAGCGCCGCCGCATCCTGCTCCGCTGCGCTTGGCTTGTTGAACTGCGCTTGCAGGAAGTTCACCATCTGGTTCAGGCGGATATCACCGCCGCCAATCGCCGCTAACAGTTCGTCGAGCTCGTTGAAGTTGTAGCGTGGCAGCAGGAACTTCTCCGCTTCTTTCAGGCTAATGCCAATATGTTCCAGCTCGTCGTCCAGGATCTGGCGACCGGCAAGGATGTTCTTGTCACGATCCTGCTTGCGGAACCAGGCGTGAATTTTTGAGCGCCCACGGCTGGTGGTAACGTAACCGAGGTTCGGATTCAGCCAGTCGCGGCTTGGGTTTGGCTGCTTCTGGGTGATGATTTCAATCTGATCGCCCATCTGGAGCTGGTAGGTAAACGGTACGATACGTCCGCCGATCTTCGCCCCGATGCAACGGTGCCCCACATCGCTGTGGATGTGGTAGGCGAAATCGAGCGGCGTGGAGCCTGCCGGCAAATCAACCACGTCCCCTTTCGGGGTAAAGACGTAGACGCGATCGTCGAAGACCTGACTGCGCACTTCGTCGAGCATTTCGCCGGAGTCGGCCATCTCTTCCTGCCACGCAATCAGCTTACGCAGCCAGGCGATACGGTCCTCGTGACCGGAGCGACCGCCGCCGGAGGTACCTTCTTTATATTTCCAGTGCGCCGCCACGCCCAGCTCGGCGTCTTCGTGCATCTGTTTGGTACGGATCTGAATTTCCACCGTTTTGCCGCCAGGGCCGAGCACCACGGTATGAATAGACTGATAGCCGTTTGGTTTCGGGTTCGCGACGTAGTCATCGAACTCATCCGGCAGATGGCGGAAGTGAGTATGCACTATCCCCAGCGCGGCATAGCAGTCCTGAAGACGCTCCGCCACGATACGCACCGCGCGCACGTCAAACAGCTCGTCAAAGGCGAGGTGTTTCTTCTGCATTTTGCGCCAGATGCTGTAGATGTGCTTTGGACGCCCGTAGACCTCGGCGCGCACATTCTCCTCTTTCATCGACTGGCGCAGCCCGCTGACAAATTCATCGATATAGTGCTCGCGGTCGATGCGGCGTTCGTGCAGCAGTTTTGCAATGCGTTTGTATTCCGCCGGATGCAGGTAGCGGAAGCAGTAATCTTCCAGCTCCCACTTCAGTTGCCCGATACCCAGACGGTTCGCCAGCGGCGCATAGATATTCGTACACTCTTTGGCGGCCAGGACGCGCTCGTCTTCCGGCGCATCCTTTACTTCACGCAGATGGGCAACCCGTTCGGCCAGCTTGATCACCACGCAGCGGAAATCATCTACCATCGCCAGCAGCATACGACGAACGTTATCCACCTGCTCGGAAGAGACAGAGTCAGTTTGCGCGGCTTTAAGCTGACGAATGGCTGCCATATCACGCACGCCGTGGATGAGCGCCACGACGGACTGGCCGACGCTTTCACGCAGGACGTCTTCCGTCACCACGTCGGCGTCCGCCAGGGGGAACAGCAGTGCGGCCTGTAGCGTTTCGATGTCCATGTTCAGCATGGAGAGAATTTCAACCATCTCCACGCCGCGCCACAACAGCAGTTCAGCGTCCGGATGCCCCTGCGTTGTGCGTAAACAATAGGCCCAGGTTTCGGTTAAGCGTTCACACGACTGCTGGCTGGAAATCCCCAGACTTGCGATCCATTTTTGAGGGTCAAACTCACCAGCTTTATTTAAATGTGCACTTCTTACCGCAACCATCGTCCTCTCCTTTAGGGACAAGGGCCTGTCGAAGTCGACAAGCCAAACTCATTAGATGTGCTCGAACAACACCATCGATTCCAGATGACCAGTGTGCGGGAACATGTCCAGCATTGCCAGACGCCGAATCTGGTAACCCCCGCTCAATAATGCTTCGCTGTCACGGGCAAGCGTCGCCGGGTTACAGGAAACATAGACCACGCGTTCAGGCGCGAGTTTAATTATATGCTGCATCACGCCCGGCGCACCTGCGCGCGCCGGATCGAGCAGGATCTTATCAAAGCCCTGCTTAGCCCACGGTTGCTGAGTGACATCATCCTCAAGATTTTGATGAAAGAATGTCACATTTTGCAAACCGTTCTGTTGGGCGTTCTCCTGGCCTTTCGCCACCAGCGCCTCAACGCCTTCCACTCCGACCACGCTTGCTGCTCTGCGGGCCAGCGGCAGGGTAAAGTTCCCCATGCCGCAGAACAGATCGAGCACCCGGTCAGTAGGCTGTACGTCGAGCCATTCCAACGCGTTCGCCACCATCTGTTGGTTCACGCCGTCGTTGACCTGGATAAAATCCCGCGGGCTGAACGTTAAGCGTAGCCCGTCTGACGCATACCAGGGCGCTTCTCCGCTGACCTGCTCAAGTATCTCGCTTTGCGGCGCGAGGAAAAGCGCAAGCTCATGAGAATGCGAAAAGCGTTCCAGTTTTTCGCGATCCGCCTTTGACAGCGGCGCGGTGTGGCGCAGCACCATCAGCGGGCCACTGTTGGCCAGCACCAGTTCGACATGGCCGAGCGAACGCACGCCATCCAGCGATGCAAGACAGTGGTGCACGTCCGGGAGCAACGCCTCAAGATGGGGCACCAAAACAGGGCACTGCGTGACAGAGACGATATCGCTGGAGCCGGCTTTGCGAAACCCCATCTCCAGCCGCTCGGTTTTGGGCTGGTAGCTGAGGCTCAGGCGAGCGCGGCGACGGTAGCCCCAGGGCCGATCGGCAATGATGTCATTCACGTCGTGCCCGACCAGGCGGGCCAGCGCGCTGCTTTTACTTTTTTGCTGTAATTCCGTGCTGGCATGCTGTTGCTGGCAGCCACCGCAGACGCCAAAATGGGGGCAGCGAGGCGTCACGCGCTCCGGGCTATCATTAAGACGGCGCTTGACCTGACCGCGCGCATACTGGCGTTTGTCTTCCGTCAGCGTAATATCTGCACGTTCTCCTGGCAGCAAACCTGTGATAAACAGTGTTTTACCCTTGTGACGCGCCACCCCCTGTCCAAAAGGATCGAGGTCAGAGGCTTCAACAGTTATGATCTGACGCGTCGTCACGCGTCGTTTTGCAGAGTAGAATTGCGCCATCGCCGAGATTGTTCTCAAATAAACATAATTAGCCTGATTGTCCCATAACGGAACTCCATGACCAACTACAGCCTGCGCGCGCGCATGATGATTTTGATCCTCGCTCCTACCGTTCTCATCGGTTTGCTGCTGAGCATTTTCTTTGTGGTGCATCGCTATAACGATTTGCAGAGACAGCTTGAAGATGCCGGGGCCAGCATTATCGAACCGCTGGCCGTCTCCAGCGAGTACGGTATGAACCTGCAAAACCGTGAATCCATTGGTCAGTTAATCAGCGTGCTGCACCGCCGTCATTCAGAGATTGTGCGCGCCATTTCCGTTTACGATGAGCATAACCGTCTGTTCGTCACCTCGAATTTCCATCTGGATCCCACGTCGCTGAAAATCCCGGATGGTACCCCCTTCCCGCGTCATCTTACGGTGTTGCGGCGAGGCGATATCATGATCCTGCGCACGCCGATTATCTCCGAAAGCTATTCACCCGATGAATCCGCCCAGTCCGATGCGAAGTCCAGCAATAATATGCTGGGATATGTGGCGCTGGAGCTGGATCTTAAGTCGGTACGGCTCCAGCAGTACAAAGAAATATTCATCTCCGGCGTGATGATGCTGTTCTGCATCGGCATAGCGCTGATCTTCGGCTGGCGACTGATGCGCGACGTCACGGGGCCTATCCGCAACATGGTGAATACCGTTGACCGGATCCGCCGGGGTCAGCTCGACAGCCGCGTGGAAGGCTTTATGCTCGGCGAGCTGGATATGCTGAAAAACGGCATCAACTCAATGGCGATGTCGCTGGCGGCTTATCACGAAGAGATGCAGCACAACGTTGACCAGGCCACCTCTGACCTGCGCGAAACGCTGGAGCAGATGGAGATCCAGAACGTGGAGCTGGATCTGGCGAAAAAACGTGCTCAGGAGGCGGCGCGTATTAAGTCTGAATTCCTGGCGAACATGTCGCACGAGCTGCGCACGCCGCTGAACGGGGTGATTGGCTTTACCCGTCTGACGCTCAAAAGCGAGCTTAACCCAACCCAGCGTGACCATCTGCATACCATTGAACGCTCAGCCAATAACCTGCTGACCATTATTAACGACGTACTGGACTTCTCGAAGCTGGAAGCGGGCAAGCTGATTCTGGAGAGTATTCCCTTCCCGCTGCGCAGCACGCTGGATGACGTGGTCACGCTTCTTGCCCACTCATCGCATGATAAGGGTCTGGAACTGACGCTCAATATTAAAAATGATGTGCCGGATAACGTCATTGGCGACCCGCTGCGCCTGCAACAGGTCATTACCAATCTGGTGGGCAACGCGATTAAGTTCACCGAGAGCGGCAACATCGACATTCTGGTCGAAAAAAGGGCGCTCAGTAATAACAAAGTCCAGATTGAAGTGCAGATCCGGGATACCGGCATCGGTATTCCGGAGCGCGATCAGACGCGTCTGTTCCAGGCTTTCCGCCAGGCCGATGCGAGCATTTCCCGTCGTCACGGCGGAACGGGCCTGGGGCTGGTGATCACCCAAAAGCTGGTGAAAGAGATGGGAGGCGATATCTCCTTCCACAGCCAGCCTAACCGGGGCTCAACCTTCTGGTTCCATATCAACCTTGATCTTAACCCGAACGTGCAGACCGACGGCCCGGTCACCGGGTGCCTGAAGGGGATGCGTCTGGCCTATGTGGAACCGAACGCCGCGGCAGCGCAGTGTACGCTTGATGTATTAAGCAGCACGCCGCTGGAGGTCATCTACAGCCCGACCTTCTCCGCGCTGGCGAACGATCATTACGATATCCTGTTGTTGGGGATTCCGGTGACGTTTACCGGAGAACTGACCATGCAGCAGGAACGCCTGGCGAAGGCGGCCTCAATGACGGACTACCTGCTGCTGGCGCTGCCGTGCCACGCCCAAATCAACGCCGAAGAGCTGAAAAACGACGGAGCGGCGGCGTGTCTGCTGAAACCCCTCACCGCCACACGGCTGTTACCTGCGTTGACCGAATATTGCCGTCTGACGCATCAGTCCCTGCCGCTGGAAAACGACGAACATAAGCTGCCGATGACGGTGATGGCCGTGGACGATAACCCGGCGAACCTGAAGCTGATTGGCGTGCTGCTTGAGGATCAGGTTCAGCATGTTGAGCTGTGTACCAGCGGCGCCGAAGCCGTGGAACAAGCCAAACAGATGCAGTTCGACCTGATCCTGATGGATATTCAGATGCCGGGCATGGATGGCATCCGCGCCTGCGAGTTGATTCGCCAGCTTCCGCACCAGCAGCAGACGCCGGTGATTGCCGTGACGGCGCACGCGATGGCGGGGCAAAAGGAGAAACTGCTGGGTGCGGGCATGAACGATTATCTGGCGAAACCGATCGACGAAGAGAAGCTGCACAGCCTGCTGCTGCGCTACAAGCCGGGGCACATTGGCGGGACATACACCATTACAGCTGAATCGCCGGAGATCAGCGTTAACCAGAATGCCACGTTTGACTGGCAACTGGCGCTGCGCCAGGCGGCAGGCAAACCCGATCTGGCCCGCGATATGCTGCAAATGCTGGTGGACTTCCTGCCTGAGATCCGTAACAAGGTTGAAGAACAGCTGGTGGGTGAAAACCCTGAAGGGCTGCTGGAGGCTATCCATAAACTGCACGGCAGCTGCGGCTACAGCGGCGTACCGCGGTTGAAAAATCTCTGCCAGCTGCTTGAACAGCAGCTTCGCGCGGGTACGCCAGAATCCGATCTCGAACCGGAGTTCCTGGAGCTGCTGGACGAGATGGACAACGTGACGCGGGAAGCAATGAAGGTGTTGGGGAGCTAAGACCAAAGCCCGGTGGCGCTTCGCTTACCGGGCCTACAGGAGCACGAACGTTAACGCGACATCCCCTGCCCCATCTTTATCACCGCCGCAATATTCCTTGCGGCCATCTGTACATTCTGTTGCGCATTTTCCAGCGCATCCTCCAGCGAGCAGATGGTGTAAATCACGCTGAATACGGCATCCAGTCCGTGCTCATGCACCACGCCAACATCCGCCGTCAGGCTGCCGGCAATGCCAATAACCGGCTTGTTATAGCGTTTCGCGACTCTCGCCACGCCAACGGGCACTTTTCCGTGGATCGTCTGGCTGTCGATACGCCCTTCGCCCGTGATCACCAGATCGGCGTCCGCGACCTGTTCATCGAGATGCAGGGCATCGGTGACAATCTCAATCCCCTGACGGAGCTGTGCGCTGCAAAATGCATACAGCGCCGCCCCCATTCCGCCGGCCGCACCGCCGCCCGCCAGGTTTAAGACGTCAATATCCATATCCCGGGCGATAATTTTTGCGTAATGCGCAAGCGCGTTGTCCAGCGTCCTGACCATCTCCGGCGTCGCCCCTTTCTGCGGACCAAATACCGCAGAAGCACCTGTCTCGCCGATCAGGGGGTTGGTCACATCGCAGGCCACTTCAATTCGACAGGCTGCCAGCCGCTTGTCCAGCCCGCTAAGATCGATATGCGCAAGGCTTGCCAGTTCGCCGCCGCCCGGCCCAACGGGCTGCGCTTTCGCATCCAGCAGTTTTACGCCCAGCGCCTGCACCATGCCTGCGCCACCGTCATTGGTCGCGCTGCCTCCAATGCCAATAATGATATGCTTAACGCCCGCATCCAGCGCATGACGGATCAGTTCCCCGGTTCCCCAGGAGGTGGTGATTAACGGGTTACGCTTTGCAGGAGCAACAAGCTCCAGACCGCTCGCTGCCGCCATCTCGATAAAGGCGCTTTTCCCGTCTCCGGATAACCCGAAAAACCCTTCCACGCGTTCACCCAAAGGCCCGGTAACAGGAACATGGACAAGACGCCCATGCGTGGCTGCCACCATCGCTTCCACCGTCCCTTCACCACCATCGGCAACCGGTAATTTGACATAGTCCGCTGACGGGAAAATTTCGCGAAAACCGACCTCTATCGCTGTCGCCACCTCCAGCGCGCTCAAGCTTTCCTTATACGAGTCCGGAGCGATAACAATTTTCATAAGCCATCCTTACGCATGTTAGTTACGTTAAGCATACACCACGTAAGGGACCACTCATGGGAGCGGTCCCAATGAGCTTATCGTACCATGCACGGACGTTTATTGTCGAATCTCCACTCTGGGATCAGGTATTGCATCGCCAGCGCGTCATCACGCGCGCCCAGGCCGTGTTTCTGGTAAAGCTCATGCGCTTTCATGACCTGGTCCATATCCAGCTCAACGCCCAGCCCCGGTGTAGCAGGAACTTGCACCATGCCGCCTTTGATTTCAAACGGCTGTTTGGTCAGGCGCTGGTTGCCCTCCTGCCAGATCCAGTGGGTGTCGATGGCGGTAATGTTGCCCGGCGCAGCGGCCGCCACGTGGGTGAACATCGCCAGCGAGATGTCGAAGTGGTTGTTGGAGTGGGAGCCCCAGGTCAGGCCGAACTCATGGCACATCTGCGCCACGCGAACCGAGCCCTGCATCGTCCAGAAGTGCGGGTCTGCCAGCGGAATGTCCACCGATTGCAGCGAGAGCGTGTGCCCCATCTGACGCCAGTCGGTCGCGATCATGTTGGTGGCGGTTGGCAGCCCGGTGGCGCGACGGAACTCCGCCATCACTTCACGTCCGGAGAACCCCTGCTCTGCACCGCACGGATCTTCCGCATAGGCCAGCACGCCTTTAAGCTGCTTACCGATTTTTATCGCCTCATCAAGCGACCAGGCACCGTTCGGATCCAGCGTGACGCGCGCCTGCGGGAAGCGCTTCGCCAGCGCGGCGATCGCCTCTGCTTCTTCTTCACCCGCCAGTACGCCGCCTTTCAGCTTGAAGTCATTAAAGCCATATTTTTCATACGCGGCTTCCGCCAGGCGCACCACCGCGTCCGGGGTCATCGCTTCATCGTGACGCACACGATACCAGTCGCATTTTTCGTCCGGCTGGCTCTGGTACGGCAGCGGGGTGAGTTTGCGGTTGCCGATAAAGAACAGGTAGCCGAGCATTTCCACTTCGCTGCGCTGTTGGCCGTCGCCCAGCAGGGAGGCGACATTGACGCCCAGATGCTGGCCCAGCAGATCCAGCATCGCGGCTTCAATGCCCGTGACCACATGGATAGTGGTGCGCAGATCAAACGTTTGCAGACCACGGCCACCCGCATCACGATCGGCAAAGGTCGTGCGCACGCGAGTCAGCACATTTTTGTACTCGCCCAGCGTTTTACCCACCACCAGCGGAATGGCGTCCTCCAGCGTTTTACGGATCTTCTCCCCGCCCGGGATTTCACCGACACCGGTATGCCCTGAGTTGTCCTTGATCACCACAATATTACGGGTGAAGAACGGCGCATGGGCGCCGCTCAGGTTCATCAGCATGCTGTCATGTCCCGCGACAGGAATGATCTGCATGGAGGTAACTACAGGGGTAGAAAATGTGCTCATCGTTCGATCCTTTTATCAGTGACGTCCAAATACAGGGCGCTTACGGTCAAATGTCCAGCCGGGGATAAGGTACTGCATCGGGCCTGCGTCGTTGCGCGCGCCGCCCGGCAGTTTTTTATACGCTTCATGCGCCTTGTGGATCTGATCCCAGTCAAGCTCCACGCCCAGCCCCGGCGCATCCGGTACGGCAATTGTGCCGTTTTTGATTTCAAGTGGATTTTTGGTCAGGCGCGCTTCGCCTTCCTGCCAGATCCAGTGCGTATCGATGGCGGTCGGGTTGCCCGGCGCCGCCGCGCCAACGTGGGTAAACATCGCCAGCGAAATGTCGAAATGATTATTGGAGTGGCAGCCCCAGGTGAGGCCCCAGTCATCGCACAGCTGCGCCACGCGCACCGCGCCGGAAAGGGTCCAGAAGTGCGGGTCCGCAAGCGGTATGTCCACCGCATTCAGCATCACCGCATGGCCCATTTCGCGCCAGTTTGTGGCGATCATGTTGGTCGCAACCGGCAGCCCGGTAGCGCGGCGGAATTCGGCCATCACCTCGCGGCCAGAAAAGCCCTGCTCGGCACCGCACGGATCTTCCGCGTAGGTCAGCACGTCGCCCAGCCCTTTGCACAGCGCGATAGCTTCATCCAGCAGCCAGGCGCCGTTCGGATCGACGGTGATGCGTGCCTCCGGGAAGCGTTTTTTCAACGCGCGCACGCTGTCAATCTCCTGCTCGCCCGGCAGAACGCCGCCTTTCAGCTTGAAGTCTTTAAAGCCGTAGCGATCCTGCGCCGCCTCTGCCAGGCGTACCACCGCCTCGCCAGAGAGCGCCTCCTGATGACGCAGGTGATACCACTCGTGGCTACCCGGCGAGCGTTCCAGATACGGCAGATCGGTTTTAGTCCGGTCGCCAACGTAGAACAGATAGCCCAGCACCGTTACCGCATCACGCTGTTTGCCTGGCCCCAGCAGTTCGCAGACCGGCACGTTCAGCGCCTTTCCCAGTAAATCGAGGAGAGCCGCCTCCAGCGCCGCCACCGCGTTAACGCGCAGTTCAAACGTCCAGGCACCTTTGCCGAAGGTATCAAAATCCGCCGACTGGTTGCCCTTATGCACCCGCTGAACCACCTTGTTGAGACGGGCGACCTCCTGCCCAACCACCTGCGGGATGGCGTCGACCAGCGTCTGGTAAATCACCTCTCCGCCAGGCGCTTCCCCGACGCCGGTGTTCCCTGCGCTGTCGGTCAGCACCACAATGTTGCGGGTGAACCAGGCGTTATGCGCGCCACCAATGTTGAGCAGCATGCTGTCCTGCCCCGCCACCGGGATGACCTTCATCTCCGTCACGATCGGGCTTGATTGCGTTGTCATCATCCGCGCTCCCCAACAGGTTTCAGTTCGATTCGTTTGATGTCACCCACCAGCACCAGGTAACTGAGTACCGCCACCAGCGCATGGACGCCTACATAAATCAGCGCACCATTGAAGGAGCCGGTGGTGCCGACGATGTAACCGATAGCGATTGGGGTGACAATGCCGGAAATGTTGCCAAACATGTTGAACAGACCGCCGCTCAGGCCGCTGATCTCTTTCGGCGCGGTATCTGCCATCACCGCCCAGCCCAGTGCGCCAATGCCTTTACCGAAGAAGGCCATCGCCATAAAGCCGATAATCATCCACTCCGCGCTGACGTAGTTACAGAACACCATGGTCATGGAGAGCAGCATGCCGAGCACGATTGGCGTTTTACGCGCAATATTCAGCGAACCGGTACGACGCATCAACCAGTCGGAGATGACCCCGCCAAGCACCCCACCCACGAAGCCGCAGATGGCCGGCACGGAGGCGACAAACCCCGCCTTCAGAATCGACATGCCGCGCGCCTGCACCAGGTAAACCGGGAACCAGGTGATGAAGAAATAGGTTAAGGCGTTAATGCAATACTGGCCGAGATAGATACCGATCATCATTCGTGAGCCGACGAGTTGTTTGATCTGCCCCCATTTCTGGCTGAACGGGATCTTAGCTTTCTGGGTTTTCTGATCCATGTTGATCAGCGCCCCGCCTTCAGCAATGTAGTCCAGCTCTTTCTTGTTCACGCCCGGATGCTGGTTTGGTTCGTGGATCACTTTCAGCCAGATGAAGCTGATGACGATCCCCAGCCCGCCCATGAAGAAGAAGACGTGTGACCAGCCCACCTCATGCGTCAGCCAGCCCATGATTGGCGCGAAAATAACCGTCGCAAAGTATTGCGCCGAGTTAAAGATCGCTACCGCCGTTCCCCTCTCCTGCGCCGGGAACCAGGCGGCCACAATACGGCTGTTGCCAGGGAACGATGGCGCTTCCGCTAAGCCCACCAGGAAGCGGAGGGTAAAGAGCGCAATGATAATGCCGAAGCCGCTAAAGATATCCACGAAGCCCTGTAACAGGGTAAACATTGACCAGATGAAAATGGACCAGAAATAGACCCGTTTTGAGCCAAAGCGGTCCAGCAGCCAGCCGCCAGGGATTTGGCCGATTACGTAGGCCCATGAAAATGCGGAGAAAACATAACCCATACCCACCGGATCAAGTCCGATGTCCTTTGCCATCTCAGAGCCGGCAATGGATAACGTGGCACGGTCGCCGTAGTTGAAAGAGGTGACGATAAACAGCATCACCACTATCCAGTAGCGGGCGTTGGTGCGCTTCTCAGCGCTGCTCGCCGCGTGGCTTAATGTACTCATTGTTGCACTCCTGAAACATAGCTTTCGCCTGGTTCATTCTGTACAGCACCTGTAGGGTAATCAGAATGAGAGATTTGTGTTTGGTTTTGGTACGGCCAGAAGCCGTTTTATAGTGACGGGAAAAGTATATGAAGGAGTGACCGGTTCTCTCACCGTGCAGGAACACAACATTGACGGGCGTGGGGAACGTGGTTTGGGGCATAAGCCCAAAGTGGTGGAAGATACTTCACGGAATTGAGGATAGGGTGCGGCTTCGTTGCCGGGTGGCGGCTTCGCCTTACCCGGCCTGGCGTTCGTTTAGTACAGGGTTAGTTCAGGAGCGTGGCCCAGTGTTCAACCCAGGGATTTGACTCGCTTTCTGGCTCAGGGTGTTCACCCGCATCAATCAGCAACATCTCTCCGACGCGCTGAGCGCTCTGTTCCTGCAACAGCGCGTCGAACTGTTTACCGCCGCCGCAGAAATTGGCGTAAGAGCTATCGCCGAGGGCAATGATGCCATAGTGAACATCTGGCTGATAGCCAAGCTGGTCTTTAATGCCCTGGAAAAGCGGGACGATGCCGTCCGGTAGATCGCCCTGCCCGGTGGTGGAGGTCACCACCAGGATGTATTTATTTTTATACTTTTCCCAGTCCGCCAGCTCCGGATCTTCATAGACCGTTGCTTTATGGCCCTGGTTTACGAGGATTGCTTCCGCTTCCTCCGCCACCAGCAGCGAGTTGCCGTACATTGTCCCGACAAAAATGCCTACTTCAGCCATGCTTTGCTCCCGTAATTATTGCGCTTGCTGTTCATCCTGAACGTTGCCTGCGGCAAACTCAACCCTTTCATTTTCGGGGAGTTGTCCCAGCCAGCCAAACTGTGACAGCGCCTGCATCCAGACCTCGTCCAGCCCCGCGCGAATAGTCAGCGGTTCGCCGGTAAACGGGTGCGTCAGGCGTAGCTCGCTGGCGTGCAGCATCAGCCGGTTACAGCCAAAGTGCTCGGCCGCGCTGCGGTTCTGGCGCAGATCGCCGTGCTTGCTGTCGCCAATAATGGGGTGGCGCAGATGTGCAAGGTGACGGCGAAGCTGGTGCTTGCGCCCGGTTTTGGGCAAAAGCTCCACCAGACTATATCGCGTGGTCGGAAATTTGCTGGTCGCCACCGGCAGTTCTGTGGTCGCCATACCACGATAGTCGGTCACCGCTGGCTGCGGGCCTTTATCTTCGCGGGCAAATTTATCGGCGATTTTATCCAGTTCCTCCACCAGGGGATAATCAAGCGTGGCGGAATCCATCAGCCAGCCACGCACGATGGCGTGGTAGCGTTTCTGGATCTGGTGCCGTTCAAACTGCTGCGCCAGCAGGCGCCCGGCCTCACTGGAAAGCCCCATCAGCAGAACACCAGAGGTTGGCCGATCGAGACGATGGGCAGTAAAAACGTGCTGACCGATTTGATCGCGCACGGTTTGCATGACCACCACTTTCTCATCGCGATCGAGCCAGCTACGGTGCACCAGCCAGCCGGACGGTTTATTCACCGCCACTAACCACTCATCCTGATAAAGGATCTCAAGCGTCATGCATCGTCACCGGCGAAAAGCGCATCCAGCTTCTCCAGCTCCACCAGCATCATAGTACGCGCCGGGTGGGTCGCTTCCAGCGCCATTTCGTAATAGGGAGAGACGGCAAAAGACGCGGGCAACGCGTGGCCACCTTCCAGCAGCGCATGCATACGCGGAATTAAGACCCACTGGAGCCACTCGAACGGGTCCAGCGTATCCAGACAAAACGGTTGGGTGCTGACGAACGCGTCTGGCTGCGGCGCGTTATCCTGCCACAGCTGATGCTGGCGCATAAGGGCTTCGATGGCGTGCAACTGCGCACGAACGCTGTCATGATGCGACATATATACCTCAACTGAAAAACGGAATGGCGCGAAGCATAGCATTGCGGAAGACAGAAATAAAAAAGGGAGCACTGTAAAAACAGTGCTCCCGGTTCGTTTCGCAGCATTCCAGCTACAATACGTGCTCCCTGCTCATCCGTGACAACTTTTCCTGATGCCCGAAGGCCTGGTCATCCCTTTACCTTTTGCTTCCTGCTCACATCGTCCTGATGTGTAGGTTTCATCCTGAAACGTCCTGGCCATCCTGACCCACCGACCATCCTGACCGGCTCTCGTTCTCCTTCCTGGAGGTGTCCCTTACGCATCCTGCGTGATCCACTTTGCTTCATCCTGAAGCCTTCCTGCGGCGTCATCCTGACGTGTCCCTGGTAAGAAACGCCATCATCCTGATGTTCGTTTCTCGTGTCGGCATCCTGTCGACACAGATAGAATCCGCTATTCTGCTTCGTCTTACAACCCACCTTGTGAGCAATGTAAGCCAGGCGAAACGGGGGATTTCCTTTCAGAAAACCACTAACTTATTGAAAGAGAAGTTAATATTAATCTGAAATTCCTAAGACAATGCTAATTGTTTCGGCGATGTCTCACAGCGCGTGTAAGAGATCTCTCACACGCCCACTAGCATCATGGATTACAGAAGCGGCTCAATTCGGGTAAGGAAATCCGCAAGTGAAGGCGCGAGAACGTCGCGATTGCGGGTGCCGAGCGTCTCTTTAATGACCTCGCCAGACAGGTTGCAGACAGAAATGACGTCCAGTTCACTGTCGAGCGTCGCAATAAAGAGAGTCGGAGAGAGCTTAAGCCGTTTTTGCGTGACCAGGTGACCAATGAGGTTTTCCTGAACGCGTTGCAGATCGTCTTCGCTCCAGGTTTGCAGCAGCGTCAGCGGCTGTCCTGCAAAACATGCAGTCATATCCCCGGCAAACTGCGTGGTATAAAATGCATGAAGCGCAGGTTGTATCACAAGGTCCATCGCGCGTTCAACAGCATTTACATTCTGCTCGCCCATGAACGGTTTCGGTTGCCAGATAACGTAATCATCCTGCGAAGCGATAATGCACGGTGACGGCACGCCATATAAGTCAGTACTTTGCGGCCACGTCCCCCGCTTTTCATGCCAGGCATCGCAATAGCGGGTCGTGAAGGACGTCAGGGCATTTGCAGTTTCGATATCCACCGATTTCTCTCTTCTTGTAAGACAGGATAAACTCAGCCCATAAGTGTACCTGTAAAGTGGCTATGAAACATGTCTTACGAAAATCATCAGGCGTTAACGGGCTTAACGCTGGGAAAATCGACCGATTACCGCGACACCTACGATGCAAGCCTGTTGCAGGGCGTGCCGCGTAGTCTGAACCGCGATCCGCTCGGGCTGCACGCTGACGCGCTGCCGTTTGTCGGCGGCGACATCTGGACGCTGTACGAACTCTCCTGGCTGAATGCGCGCGGTCTGCCGCAGGTGGCCGTGGGCCACGTCGAGCTGGATTACGCCAGCGTAAACCTGGTCGAATCCAAGAGCTTTAAGCTCTATCTCAACAGCTTTAACCAGACCAAATTTAACAGCTGGGACGAGGTGCAACAGACGCTTGAACGTGATTTAAGCGCGTGCGCGCAGGGGAACGTAACCGTCTCGTTATACCGTCTGCATGAGCTGGAAGGTCAGCCCATCGCCCATTTCCACGGCACCTGCATCGACGATCAGGACATTGAGGTGGAAAGCTATGAATTTAGCAGCGACTACCTGGAAAACGCGGCGGGCGGAAAAGTGGTCAACGAGACGCTGGTCAGCCATCTGCTGAAATCCAACTGCCTTATCACCCATCAGCCGGACTGGGGCTCGGTACAGATCCAGTACCGCGGCCCGCAGATTGACCGTGAAAAGCTGCTGCGTTACCTGGTGTCATTCCGTCATCACAACGAATTCCACGAGCAGTGCGTGGAGCGCATCTTCAACGACATCCAGCGTTTCTGCCAGCCCGAAAAGTTGAGCGTTTACGCCCGCTACACCCGTCGCGGCGGCCTGGATATCAACCCGTGGCGCACCAATAGCGATTTTGTGCCTGCCACCGGACGACTTGTGCGCCAGTAAGATAAATATTTTCACAATATGCGGGCGGTATTCCGCCCGAAGTGTTGTGAAACGTCATAAGCCAGGGCTATTGTAATCAACAGGGAAAGACGATAATCGTCCCATAAGGAGCTCACTTGATTACACATATTAGCCCGCTTGGCTCTATGGATATGTTGTCGCAACTGGAAGTGGACATGCTTAAACGCACCGCCAGTAGCGACCTTTATCAACTGTTTCGTAACTGTTCACTTGCCGTACTGAACTCCGGAAGCCTGACCGACAACAGTAAAGAGCTGTTGTCCCGCTTCGAAAGTTTTGATATCAACGTGCTGCGCCGCGAGCGCGGGGTGAAGCTCGAAGTGATCAACCCGCCGGAAGACGCTTTTGTCGACGGGCGTATTATTCGCTCACTTCAGGCAAACCTGTTTGCCGTGCTGCGCGACATTCTGTTTGTTAACGGACAGATCAGCAATGCCGGACGTTTCCAGCATCTTGACCTGGAAAGTTCCGTTCATATCACCAACCTGGTCTTCTCCATTCTGCGTAACGCCCGTGCCCTGCACGTGGGCGAAGCGCCGAACATGGTCGTCTGCTGGGGCGGTCACTCCATTAACGAAACCGAATACCTGTATGCCCGCCGCGTAGGGACGCAGCTCGGCCTGCGCGAACTGAATATCTGTACCGGTTGCGGTCCTGGCGCGATGGAAGCGCCGATGAAAGGCGCGGCAGTAGGACACGCACAGCAACGCTATAAAGAAGGCCGTTTTATCGGCATGACCGAGCCATCGATCATCGCCGCTGAGCCGCCTAACCCGCTGGTTAACGAACTGATTATTATGCCGGATATCGAAAAACGTCTTGAGGCGTTTGTCCGTATCGCGCACGGCATCATCATCTTCCCGGGCGGCGTAGGCACGGCGGAAGAGCTGCTTTATCTGCTGGGGATCCTGATGAACCCGGCCAACAAAGATCAGGTTCTGCCGCTGATCCTGACCGGCCCGAAAGAGAGCGCCGACTACTTCCGCGTGCTGGACGAGTTTATCGTGCATACGCTGGGCGAAGATGCGCGCCGTCACTACCGCATTATTATTGACGATGCCGCAGAAGTGGCCCGTCAGATGAAAAAAGCGATGCCGCTGGTGAAAGAGAATCGTCGTGATACCGGGGATGCCTACAGTTTTAACTGGTCCATCCGTATCGCACCGGATCTTCAGATACCCTTCGAGCCGTCGCATGAGAACATGGCGAACCTCAAACTCTATCCGGATCAGCCGGTGGAAGTGCTGGCTGCCGACCTGCGTCGCGCCTTCTCTGGCATCGTGGCGGGGAACGTGAAAGAGGTAGGGATCCGCGCAATTGAAGAGTTCGGGCCGTATAAGATCCACGGTGACCCGGAGATGATGCGCCGCATGGATGACATGTTGCAGGGCTTTGTCGCTCAGCACCGCATGAAGCTTCCAGGCTCTGCCTATATTCCGTGTTACGAAATCATCAAGTAAAGCGACATTTCTTTCCTCTCAAGCCGGATCGTCATCCGGCTTTTTTATTAGTGATGCAATTCATAGCGATCTTCAATGTTATTAACAAATCTGACGCCTGCGCAAACGATTACCTCGATTTTGAAACCGTAAATAATCAGCCTTAATCGAAATTACCCGCCAGAAAATCCTAAAATCCCATTTCTTTACAGCGAAAGACACCTATCTCGCGGGTCGACCTTTTCGAAAACATGTCGTTAATGGTAGCCTTCGCGCCCGTAAATTCTCTTTGATGTTTTTTTAACAGATAAATGGTCTAAAGATACCCACATCACAAGTGGATTATTGCATTTGGGATCGCGATCACTGATAGATTCATAACTAGAATGTATCTTTCCGCCCGCCAATAGTTACGGGCAAAAATTATTAAAAAACCGTCACTGAACGAATTTCATATTACCGTCAGGCACTTTTTCATCGGATTTGACTAAAAACCTGACAATTTGCTTCCTCCAGGAGATACAGATGGAAACCACTCAAACCAGCACCGTTGCTTCGATTGAATCCCGAAGCGGTTGGCGCAAAACGGATACCATGTGGATGCTTGGCCTGTACGGCACAGCAATCGGCGCTGGTGTACTGTTCCTTCCTATCAACGCAGGTGTCGGCGGTATGATCCCGCTGATCATCATGGCCCTCATCGCTTTCCCGATGACCTTCTTTGCACACCGCGGCCTGACCCGCTTCGTGCTGTCCGGTAAAAATCCGGGCGAAGACATCACTGAAGTCGTTGAAGAACACTTCGGCGTCGGCGCAGGTAAGCTGATTACCCTGCTCTACTTCTTCGCGATTTACCCGATTCTGCTGGTGTACAGCGTTGCTATTACCAACACCGTTGAAAGCTTTATGATGCACCAGCTTCAGATGACCCCGCCGCCGCGTGCGATTCTGTCCCTGATCCTGATCGTCGGTATGATGACCATCGTGCGCTTCGGCGAGCAGATGATTGTGAAAGCGATGAGCGTGCTGGTGTTCCCGTTTGTTGCGGCTCTGATGGTGCTGGCTCTGTACCTGATCCCACAGTGGAACGGCGCTGCGCTGGAAACCCTGTCTCTGAGCAGCGCATCCACGACCGGCAACGGTCTGCTGCTGACCCTGTGGCTGGCGATCCCGGTGATGGTATTCTCCTTCAACCACTCGCCAATCATCTCTTCCTTCGCAGTAGCGAAGCGTGAAGAGTACGGCAATGGCGCAGAGAAGAAGTGCTCCAGCATCCTGGCTCGCGCGCACATCATGATGGTACTGACCGTAATGTTCTTCGTGTTCAGCTGCGTGCTGAGCCTCTCCCCGGCGGATCTGGCGGCGGCGAAAGAGCAGAACATCTCTATTCTGTCTTACCTGGCAAACCACTTTAACGCACCGCTGATTGCGTGGATGGCGCCGATCATCGCGATTATCGCCATCACCAAATCCTTCCTGGGCCACTACCTGGGCGCACGTGAAGGCTTCAACGGCATGGTGATTAAATCTCTGCGTGGTAAAGGCAAGACCATTGAAATCAACCGTCTGAACAAAATCACTGCACTGTTCATGCTGGTGACCACCTGGGCGGTAGCCACCCTGAACCCAAGCATTCTGGGCATGATTGAAACCCTGGGCGGCCCGATTATCGCGATGATCCTGTTCCTGATGCCGATGTACGCGATTCAGAAAGTGCCTGCGATGCGCAAATACAGCGGCCATATCAGCAACGTGTTCGTTGTTGTGATGGGCCTGATTGCCATCTCCGCTATTTTCTACTCGCTGTTCAGCTAATACCTCCTGCGCCGTCTGCGGACGGCGCACTTCTCCCCTCTGACTGAAGCAATGGACGCATCATGATTAGCGTATTCGATATCTTCAAAATCGGTATTGGTCCTTCCAGCTCTCACACCGTCGGACCAATGAAAGCCGGTAAACAATTCACGGATGACTTGATTGCACGCGGCATTTTGCACGACATCACCCGCGTGGTTGTCGATGTATATGGTTCCCTTTCCCTGACCGGTAAAGGCCACCATACCGATATTGCCATTATCATGGGGCTGGCGGGTAATCTGCCGGATACCGTTGATATTGATGCAATACCTGGCTTTATCCAGGACGTGAACACCCACGGTCGTTTGCTGCTGGCGAACGGCGAGCATGAGGTTGAATTCCCGGTTGATCACTGCATGAATTTCCATGCGGATAACCTGTCGTTGCACGAGAATGGCATGCGCATTACCGCGCTGGCCGGCGACAAAGCGGTTTACAGCCAGACGTATTACTCCATCGGCGGCGGGTTTATCGTCGACGAGGACCATTTTGGTCAAAGCACCAATTCTGCTGTTGATGTGCCGTACCCTTACAAAAACGCGGCCGACTTACAGCGTCACTGCCAGGAGACAGGGCTTTCTCTCTCCGGCCTGATGATGAAAAACGAGCTGGCCCTGCACAGCAAAGAGGAACTGGAACAGCACTTCGCTAACGTCTGGGAAGTGATGCGCAGCGGCATTGAGCGCGGGATCACCACCGAAGGCGTGCTGCCGGGTAAACTGCGTGTTCCGCGTCGTGCGGCTGCGCTGCGCCGCATGCTGGTCAGCGCCGACAAAACCACCACCGATCCGATGGCCGTCGTCGACTGGATCAACATGTTCGCGCTGGCGGTGAACGAAGAGAACGCCGCGGGCGGCCGCGTCGTCACCGCACCAACCAACGGGGCGTGCGGCATTGTTCCGGCGGTCCTGGCGTATTACGACAAGTTTATCCGCGAAGTGAACGCAAACTCACTTGCACGCTACCTGCTGGTCGCCAGTGCGATTGGCTCACTGTACAAGATGAACGCCTCAATTTCTGGCGCGGAAGTAGGCTGTCAGGGTGAAGTGGGCGTAGCCTGCTCTATGGCGGCGGCGGGTCTGGCCGAATTGCTGGGCGCAAGCCCTGCGCAGGTTTGTATCGCGGCGGAAATCGGCATGGAACATAACCTGGGGCTGACCTGCGATCCGGTCGGCGGACAGGTCCAGGTGCCATGCATCGAACGTAACGCCATCGCCTCGGTGAAAGCAGTGAACGCGGCCCGTATGGCGCTGCGTCGTACCAGCGAACCGCGCGTCTGCCTCGACAAGGTTATCGAAACCATGTACGAAACCGGCAAAGATATGAACGCCAAATACCGCGAAACCTCCCGCGGTGGCCTGGCGATGAAGATCGTCACCTGCAATTAAGCCTCTCAGGAAGCCTCGTTTTGCGAGGCTTCTTCCTGTTTTCCCCACCATTCATAGTTTCATGCTGCGCTCAGTGTTACCCTTCACCCATTAGACAGAAGGGAGATTATCTGTGGCCGTTCATTTGCTTATCGTCGATGCTCTTAACCTGATTCGCCGTATTCATGCGGTACAGGGCACACCCTGCAAGGACACCTGTTTACACGCGCTGGAGCAGCTTATCCGCCACAGTGAACCCACCCATGCGGTCGCGGTTTTTGATGACGAAGCCCGCAACACGGGCTGGCGGCACCAGCGCCTGCCGGACTACAAAGCCGGGCGTGCGCCGATGCCGGACGATCTGCACGCAGAAATGCCCGCTATCCGCGCGGCCTTTGAGCAGCGCGGCGTTCCGTGCTGGGGCGCCCACGGTAATGAGGCTGACGATTTAGCCGCAACGCTGGCGGTTAAAGTCGCGAGCGCCGGACATCAGGCGACTATCGTTTCAACCGACAAAGGCTACTGCCAGCTGCTCTCCCCCACTATCCGTATTCGCGACTATTTTCAAAAACGCTGGCTGGACGCGCCGTTCATTGCCAGCGAGTTTGGCGTATCGCCTGAGCAACTGCCGGATTACTGGGGGCTGGCGGGGATCAGCTGCTCTAAAGTGCCGGGTGTCGCCGGTATTGGACCCAAAAGCGCCGCACAGCTGCTGACGGAGTTTCAGAGTCTGGAAGGGATGTACGCCCGGCTGAACGAGGTGCCGGATAAATGGCGCAAAAAGCTGGAGGCGCATAAAGAAATGGCGTTTATCTGCCGGGAGGTGGCGACGCTACAGACGGATTTACAACTGGACGGGAATTTACAGCAGTTAAGGTTAGAGCGTTAAAACAACTACACGATTTTGTAGGCCCGGTAAGCGCAGCGCCACCGGGCGTTACAAACGTTATCGCTCGTCGCGACGCCCCCCCACGGCCGCCCACCAGCGACGGATATGCACCGTCACTTCTTCGCGGTCGTGATAAAGCTGACGCGCCTGGATTTCCGCGTTAATCCCGTGTTCATCCAGCTGCTGCTGAATATAAGCCAGGTTCTGCGACACCTCTTCGTAGCGCTTTTTCATCGGCAGCTTGAGGTTGAAAATCGTCTCACGACACCAGCCGTTCACCAGCCAGGAGGCCATCAGCGCGGCCACTTTCGCCGGTTTTTCTACCATGTCGCACACCATCCAGGAGATGTTGTTGCGGTTCGGGCGATAGCGGAAGCCGTCCTCACGCAGCCAGGTGACCTGCCCGGTATCCATCAGGCTTTGCGCCATCGGGCCGTTATCCACAGACGAAACCCACATGTTGCGTTTCACCAGCTGATAGGTCCAGCCGCCCGGGCACGCGCCAAGGTCGACGGCATACATGCCGTTTGCCAGCCGTTCGTCCCACTCGTCCGCCGGGATAAAGACGTGAAACGCCTCTTCCAGCTTGAGGGTTGAACGGCTCGGCGCATCTGCCGGGAAGCGCAGACGCGGGATCCCCATAAAGAACGGCGAGTTATTGGTGGTATACGAGTAGCCTGCGTAACAACATCCTGGCGCAATAAAGAAGATATGCACGACTGGGCGCTTTGGCGTTTCGTAGTTTGTCAGCACACCCGCATCACGCAGCGCCGCGCGCAGCGGCACGGTGAACTTACGGCAGAACTTCATCAGCTCTTTGCTTTCGTTGGTGTCGGCCACTTCCACGCGCAAATCGCCGCCCTTCTCCACCACGCCCTGCAACAGGCCAACAATCGGCGTGATGCGATCTTCCGGCGGAAGATCTTTCAGCAGTTCACCCGCGACAAACATCTGACGGGCGAAAATCAATGAGCTGAACGGCAGTTCGCGCGCCAGCTTGTCGGCATCATCAGGCTGATAGCATTCAAATACCACATAGCCCGCGTTCTCTTTGACGCGAGCGAATCCAAAGACTTCACGCTTCGCCGCTTTATCGGTGATTTCCGCGGCGCACTCTTTCTCAAACCCCGGGCGACAATATAAAACAACCTTATTCATGAACAACGCCCTTGCGTTTCAGACGGATAGCTCCGATAAACATTAACACCCAACCCGCCAGGAAGCTGACGCCGCCGACAGGTGTAACAAACGCCCACAGGCGTAAATGCGACAGCGCCAGACAGTAAAGACTGCCGCTGAACAGTACGGTACCCAGCGCCAGAAAGACGCTGCTCCAGTAAAACCAGATGCTGATGCGGCGCTGCATCGCCACCGCCAGCCCAAAAATTGCCAGCGTGTGGAACGCCTGATATTCAAGGCCGGTCTGGATCCACCCCATCTCCACAACGCCCAGAGATTTGCTTAAGACATGCGCGCCAAACGCGCCCAGAGCTACAAAAATAAAGCCACTCACCGCGGCGAAAATCAGCATGAATCGGCTGGTCATGTTTAAGTCCTGAATTGATGCGTGCCCGGCACACAAACGTTATTGTTCATACCTGAAGCGGAATTTTTCTTGCTCGCTTGCCGCTTTCGCCAGTATCCACTGCCGGAAAGCGGCTATTTTACCCAGTTCTGCCTGACTGTCATGACAAACCAGATAAAATGCATTCTTGCTGACCAGTACATCGTTAAATGGGCAAACCAGACGGCCTGCCTCAATTTCGGACTGCGCCATAACGTTGTTTGCCAACGCCACGCCCTGCCCGTGAATGGCAGCCTGTAGCACCATCGCGCTGTGGCTAAAAATGGGCCCCTGCTGCACGTTTATATGATTAAGACCTAACTGGCGGGTATAAGTTTGCCAGTCGCGACGCGACGCATCGTGCAAAAGCGTATGTTGCGCCAGATCGGCGGGCGTTTTGAGCGCTTTATCCCCCGTCAGCAGCAGCGGTGAACAGACCGGCAACAGATATTCAGCGTATAATTTTTCCACACGCAAGCCCGGCCAGTTACCGCGACCGTAAAAAATCGCCACGTCCACATCATCTGCAAGCTTGTCTTCCTGACGGTCCACTGCCTGGATTCGGACATCGATTCCCGGATAAGTTGAGTTAAAGCTTGAGAGTCGCGGCACCAGCCACTGAATGGCAAAACTGGGCAATAAACTCACAGTCAGGGCACCTTTTGCGCTCCGGGCCTGAAGCTTGCGAGTAGCTTCCGTCAGCTGGGAAAAAATCTCTTTAATATCCTGAAAATAGCTCTGCCCCTCTTCGGTCAACAGCAACGAACGGTTGCGTCGACGGAACAGCTTAAGCCCCAGAAAATCCTCCAGAGACT
Source organism: Enterobacter cloacae complex sp. SHL022 (assembly GCF_049237785.1). Lineage (NCBI taxonomy): Bacteria > Pseudomonadati > Pseudomonadota > Gammaproteobacteria > Enterobacterales > Enterobacteriaceae > Enterobacter > Enterobacter cloacae complex sp. SHL022. The sequence goes on from NZ_JBMKJH010000002.1 coordinate 226,883, forward strand.
TGATTTGATGACTTACTGCGGCCTGTGTCACAAAAAGCTCATCGGCTGCGCGGGTGAAGCTGAGGTGGCGTGCTGCTGCATCAAAAACACGTAATGCATTAAGGGGTGGCAATCGCTTGGACATGGTTATCTGGCTTAGATGTTAACGAGATTTAACATATAGGAAACAACGCTTAACCTATTAGTTTTTTTTATCTGAGCCATTATAATTTGTCCGTTGAGGAACTACCAGCAAATACCTATAGTGGCGGCACTTCCTGAGCCGGAACGAAAAGCTTTTTTGGAATGCGTGTTCTGAAGGGCTTTTGGCTTACGGTTGTGATGTTGTGTTGTTGTGTTTGCAATTGGTCTGCGATTCAGACCACGGTAGCAACGCTACCAATTTTTCACTTCCTGTACATTTACCCTGTCTGTCCATAGTGATTAATGTAGCACCGCCAACTTGCGGTGCTTTTTTTTTCGCTTATCTAACTGTTAATGCTCGATTTCCTTCATCTCTTTCACGTCAGTGCGATTGATCTGCTGTTTGTTCCCGTTAGCATCTTTGTATGAAATCATCCCGGTATCATTATCGGTTGTCGGTTTCCCTTCAGAGACGATAGATCGACCATCGTTGGTATGCATTACGTAGTTATTTCCAGAACAGGCGCTCAGGGCAAAGGTCAACGCACAGGCAGAAATGATTGCAGCTGTCTTTTTCATGATTATCTCCTTTAGCAATTAATGCTATTCAAACCTCGATTTATAACAGGCTAAAACATCCGCCTAACACTATTTAGCATAACCTGCTTTTTCAGACTCGCCAGGATAAGCAGACAAATCTGATAGATATCAACTTCCTTGCCCTGCCGATGAATTTGCGCGACGATCGTAGAATCGATATGAGGAATTCCATGAACGCTTTCAGTCCTGCGCAGTTTCGCGCACAGTTTCCCGCGCTGGCCGATGCCGGCATTTATCTTGATAGCGCTGCCACGGCCCTTAAACCGCAGGCGGTGATTGAGGCAACCCGCCAGTTTTACAGCCTGAGCGCCGGGAACGTGCACCGCAGCCAGTATGCCGACGCGCAGCGCTTAACGGCGCAATACGAAGCCGCACGGGATCAGGTCGCGCGCCTGATCAATGCTGACAGCGGTAAGAACATCGTCTGGACGCGGGGCACCACCGAGGCCATTAACATGGTGGCGCAATGTTACGCGCGTCCGCTGTTGCAGCCCGGGGATGAGATTATCGTCAGCGAGGCGGAACACCACGCCAACCTGGTGCCCTGGCTAATGGTGGCCGAACAAACCGGGGCACAGGTTGTAAAGCTCCCGTTGGGTGCGGACTTCCTGCCTGACGTGGCGCGTCTGCCTGAGCTGATTACGCCGCGCAGCCGTATTCTGGCGCTGGGGCAGATGTCCAACGTCACCGGCGGCTGTCCGGATCTGGCGCGTGCCATTGAGATTGCCCATGCCAGCGGCGTGGTGGTGATGGTCGACGGTGCGCAGGGTGTGGTGCATTTTCCGGCTGATGTGCAGGCGCTGGATATCGACTTCTATGCCTTCTCAGGGCACAAATTGTACGGGCCAACCGGTATCGGCGCGCTGTACGGCAAACCTGAACTGCTGGCCCGGATGACGCCGTGGCTCGGCGGCGGCAAGATGATTACCGAAGTCACCTTCGACGGTTTTAAAACGCAGGATGTGCCCTACCGCCTGGAAGCCGGTACACCGAACGTGGCCGGGGTTATTGGCCTGAGCGCGGCGCTCGAATGGCTGGCAGAAACGGACGTGGTTCAGGCTGAAAGCTGGAGCCGGGGTCTGGCGACGCTGGCGGAAGAAGAACTGAAAAAACGTCCGGGTTTTCGCTCGTTCCGCGTGCAGGACTCCAGCCTGCTCGCCTTTGATTTCGCGGGCGTGCACCATAGCGACATGGTAACGCTACTTGCCGGATACGGCATTGCCCTGCGTGCCGGACAGCACTGCGCCCAGCCGCTGCTGGCGGCTATTGGCGTGAGCGGTACCCTGCGCGCCTCGTTTGCACCGTACAATACAAAAAGTGACGTCGATGCGCTGGTTTCCGCCGTCGACCGCGCCCTGGAATTACTGGTGGATTAATGACAAGTTCAGCTTTAGCCGGACACCCGTTCGGCACCGTTATTACTGAAGAGACGTTAAAACAGACCTTTGTCCCGCTCACGCAGTGGGAAGATAAATATCGTCAGCTGATCCTGCTGGGCAAACAGTTGCCTGCACTGTCAGACGAGCTGAAATTACAGGCGAAGGAGATCGCAGGCTGCGAGAACCGCGTCTGGCTTGGGTTTAGCGTATCCGGTGAGAAACTGCATTTCTTCGGCGACAGCGAGGGACGCATTGTTCGCGGTCTGCTGGCGGTGCTGTTGACCGCAATCGAAGGGAAAAGCGCCGCAGAGCTGCTGGCGCATTCTCCGCTGGCGCTGTTTGATGAGCTGGGACTTCGCGCGCAGCTTAGCGCCTCGCGCGGTCAGGGACTGATTGCGCTAAACGACGCGGTGCTGGATGCCGCCCGTCAGGCTCAGGCCTGACGTTCCGCCTTCGCCATCATCTTCTTCAGGGCGTGAGAGACCGCCACAAAGCCGAAGGAGGCGGTCACCATGGTGGCCGCTCCAAACCCAGAGGCACAATCCATCCGCTTTGGCCCTTCCGCCGTGCTTTTCATCGCACAAACTGAACCATCCGCCTGCGGGTAGACCAGCGCTTCGGTGGAGAACACGCAGTCGACGCCCAGCTTGCCCTTGCTGTTCTTCACCACATTGAAGTCGCTCTTCAGGCGTTCACGCAGCTTGGCAGCCAGCGGATCCTGAATGGTTTTCGCCAGATCCGCCACCTGGATCTGCGTCGGATCGATTTGCCCGCCCGCGCCGCCGGTCGTGACCAGCGGCACCTTGTAACGACGACAGTAAGCGATCAGCGCCGCTTTTGGCCGCACGCTGTCGATGGCGTCAATCACATAGCTGTAGCCTTTGCTCATGTACTCCGCGACGTTATCTGCCGTCACAAAGTCGTCGATCACCGTCACCCGGCACTCCGGGTTGATGAGACGAATACGCTCCGCCATCACCTCGGACTTCGCCAGACCGACGTTATCACGCAGGGCGTGGATCTGACGGTTAGTGTTAGTCACGCAGACATCATCCATATCAATCAACGTAATTGCGCCAATGCCGGTTCTCGCCAGCGCTTCTGCCGCCCACGAACCCACGCCACCAATGCCCACCACGCAGACATGCGCATCCGCGAACAGTTGCAGGGCTTTTTCACCATATAACCGTGCCGTGCCGCCGAAACGCTGGCGCCAGGCATCGCTGATTACCACAGACATAAAACCTCAGATATAAAAAGGGTGAGGTATTCCTCACCCTGAACCGTAATCCGTCTTGCGCTCAGAATACCACAATCAGCCGCTGAATACGTTTCCGGTACCCGGCGCTGTCTTCAGCACCCACACGCGTCCGTAGTGGTTATACCAGCCTGCACGATGGCCGGCATCCGGGCCGATGCCCTGATAAATGTCGAAGTGCTGGCCTTTGATCGCCCCACCCACGTCCAGCGCCACCATCAGGCGTAATTCATATTTGCCGTTGAATTTGCCGTTGTTGTCGAGGAGTGGAACTTCCGCCAGCAGCGTGGTACCCGCCGGAATAATCGAACGATCCGATGCCACAGAAGCGCGGCCAATCAGCGGGACGGCGCTCGCCCCTTTCACCGGCGCAAAGTTCTGCGGTTTGAAGAAGACAAACGATGGGTTCTGCTCAAGCAGCTCACGCACTTCCGCTTCGCTGTGCTTTTCGCCCCATTCGCGGATAGCCTGCATCGACATATCTTCTCGTTTCACTTCGCCACGGTCGATCAGCACCTTACCGATGCTGCGATAGGCATGGCCATTTTTACCGGCATAGCTAAAGAAGTTCAGCGGCGAGCCGTCGCCAAAATCAATATAGCCACTGCCCTGCACGTCCATAATGAAGTTGTCCATCAGCGAGTTGCTGTAGGCCAGAACATAATTTTCGCTCAGCGCGCCGGCGTAGATCTCGGCGCGGGACGGCAGACGACCGCGTTTCGGCGGCATACGGTAAATGGGATACTGGAACTCGCCCTGGCGCGTGTGTCGCGCCTGGACAACCGGGGTGTAGTAACCGGTAAACTGGACGTTACCGTAGTTATCCGCCCCCTCCATCTGCCAGGCATCGATACCAAACTGGCGCATATTGCGGGTATCACCGCCTGCACGCAGCCAGTCCTGCACGGCACTATAAACGTTGTTCTGTGCGCCATACAGGCGCGGCGACGCTTTGCGGATCTGGTACACCTGCTCGGAGAAATCCCCGGCATTGATTGGAGCACCCACGGCATCGGGCTGGTTAACTAAAGAGAAAGGCTGGGATAATTTCCCGTCTTTATACTGTTGACCGCGATCGGTCGGTTTGGAAGAGCAGGCCGCAAGAATCGCCACCATTGCGCCTGTCATCAGATACTTCGCCCAACGTCCTTTCATTATATCTCGTCTTTTAGTTGCCCAATTCCGCGAGATGAAGATAACAAACCCACCGTGTTAATGAAATGCAATCGCCTTCCCTTTGGCAAATTCTGCACAAAAAATAGTCCAAAGTGGCTTTTGCCGTTCATTTTGCATACAAAATAATGAATTATGTGAAAAAGGGGTTGCATCACAAACCTATCCGAGTATAGTGCGCTTCCACGGACGCGGGGTGGAGCAGCCTGGTAGCTCGTCGGGCTCATAACCCGAAGGTCGTCGGTTCAAATCCGGCCCCCGCAACCAATTAAAATTTGATGAAGTATCTTCTACGACTGTAGAAGTTTTTGCGAAGTAGTTCGAATCACAGCAAGGCGACGACGCAGTGAATCCTTAGGAGCTTACTCCAGTAAGTGACTGAGGTGAACGAGGAAAGTCAACGCAGATGTGGTTTGAAATACGAAGCAAAAAGACGGACGCGGGGTGGAGCAGCCTGGTAGCTCGTCGGGCTCATAACCCGAAGGTCGTCGGTTCAAATCCGGCCCCCGCAACCAATCAAATTTGAAGAAGTAAGTTTCTACAAGTGTAGAAAGACGGACGCGGGGTGGAGCAGCCTGGTAGCTCGTCGGGCTCATAACCCGAAGGTCGTCGGTTCAAATCCGGCCCCCGCAACCAACACTTCTTAAAACAATAAACACCCTGAAGGGTGTTTTTTTGTATCTGGCGTTTGTGAAAATGCCGGGCATGATACCCGGCTTAATGCCCTACCCCCGCCGCGCCAGCGTTTCCCCGTCTGAGAAGTAGGCCCGGATCCCCGCCAGAATCGACTCCGCCACTTCCTGCTGGAATTTAGCCGTCTTGAGCTTACGTTCCTCTTCCACGTTACTGATAAACGCGGTTTCGACCAGAATGGAAGGAATATCCGGCGCTTTCAGTACCGCAAATCCGGCCTGCTCGACGCTGTTTTTGTGCAGCTTGTTGACCCGGCCCAGTTTGCCCAGCACCGCTTTACCAAACTTCAGGCTGTCGGTAATAGTCAGCGACTGCACCATATCAAACATCGTATGGTCGACGTAACGGTCGCCACTTTTGCTCACACCACCGATTAAATCCGAGGCGTTCTGCGTGTCCGCCAGGTATCTCGCCGCGGTGCTGGTCGCCCCTTTTGTTGACAGGGCAAACACTGAGGATCCGCTCGGCTGGCGGCTGGTGAAGGCATCCGCATGAATAGAGACAAACAGATCCGCGCGCTGCTTTTGCGCTTTTGCCACGCGGACCTTCAGCGGAATAAAGACATCTTCGTTGCGCGTCATATAGGCGCGCATATTGCCCTCTTTGTCGATCAACGCCTTCAGACGACGGGCAATTTGCAGCACCACATCTTTTTCGCGGGTGCGATATTTCCCGACGGCGCCGGAATCTTCTCCGCCGTGGCCAGGATCGAGCATGATCACAATCGGGCGATCGCGCCCCGCCTTGCCAGGCTTTGGACCACTTTGCGCTGGCGGAACCTGGCTGTCGAGATCGCCTTTGTTGTAATCCTCAAGTAATGCCAGGAGCGGATCCTGAATATCCGTCGCATTCGCCGGATAGAGATCCATCACCAGACGCTCCTTAAAGGCGGCAACAGGCGCAAGGGCAAAGAGCTGCGGTTTCACGTTCTGCTTCAGCTCAAACACCATGCGCACGGTTTGCGGATCGAACTGCCCGACGCGCGCCGATTTGATAAACGGATCGTCGCCACGGATTTGTGCTGCCATGCCTTTAAGCACGGAGTTGAGGTTCACACCTTCGAGATCAACCACCACACGTTCAGGATTGCTGAGGGCAAATTGCTTGTATTTCAGCACGCGATTGGATTCGACCGTCACGCGCGTATAGGTCGACGACGGCCAGACGCGCACCGCGACTACCTGGCTTGTGGCGGCAAGACCCACCTGGCTGACGCTAAGCAACCACATCGCCCCGGCCCCTTTTAACAGGCGGCGGCGGCTTATTGCTGAATTGGATCCCGACATGCTTCTCCCGAGCAAGAAATCTGATTGATGAACAAAACGCCCAAATTGACCGAAAACTTTAACGAATGACGCATAAACTGTCATCTATAAAAGGGTAAACAATCATACGTTAACGCACGGATTACTTATTATTTTCTGTGGGTCGCAGAAAATTTAGGCTTGCACACGCGGCCGCGATCGAATAAAAATACATAAATTACGAATAAACATTCACTAAGGGTTGTATCATGGTTAAGGAACGCAGAACCGAACTGGTCCAGGGATTCCGCCATTCTGTTCCCTATATCAACACCCATCGGGGAAAAACGTTTGTCATCATGCTTGGCGGCGAAGCCATTGAGCATGAAAACTTTTCCAGCATCGTCAATGATATCGGCCTGCTGCACAGCCTCGGCATCCGTCTGGTGGTGGTGTATGGCGCACGTCCGCAAATCGAAGCCAACCTGGCCGCCCATCACCATGAGCCGATCTACCACAAACACACGCGCGTGACGGATGCGAAAACCCTCGAACTGGTCAAACAGGCGGCGGGTCTGTTGCAGCTCGATATCACCGCCCGCCTGTCGATGAGCCTGAATAATACGCCGTTGCAGGGCGCGCACATTAACGTGGTGAGCGGCAACTTTATCATCGCTCAGCCGCTCGGCGTGGACGATGGCGTGGATTACTGCCACAGCGGCCGCATCCGCCGTATTGATGAAGACGCCATTCACCGCCAGTTAGACAATGGCGCGATCGTCCTGATGGGGCCCGTTGCCGTCTCCGTAACGGGTGAAAGTTTTAATCTGACCTCAGAAGAGATTGCCACCCAGCTGGCCATCAAGCTGAAAGCGGAAAAAATGATCGGCTTTTGCTCCTCGCAGGGTGTCGTGAACGATGAGGGCGTGATTGTGCCAGAACTTTTTCCGAATGAAGCCCAGGCGCGCGTGGAAGCGCTGGAAGCAGAAGGCGATTACTATTCCGGTACCGTGCGTTTTCTGCGCGGCGCCGTTAAAGCGTGCCGCAGCGGGGTGCGCCGCAGCCACCTGATCAGCTATCAGGAAGACGGTGCGCTGTTGCAGGAACTGTTCTCCCGGGACGGGATCGGTACGCAGATCGTCATGGAGAGCGCCGAGCAGATCCGCCGTGCCACCATCAACGATATCGGCGGCATTCTGGAGCTGATCCGTCCGCTGGAACAACAGGGCATTCTGGTTCGCCGCTCCCGGGAGCAGCTGGAGATGGAGATCGACAAGTTCACCATCATTCAGCGCGATAACCTGACCATTGCCTGTGCGGCGCTTTATCCGTTCCCGGAAGAGCAGATTGGCGAAATGGCGTGCGTTGCCGTGCACCCGGATTACCGTAGCTCCTCGCGGGGGGAACTGCTGCTTGAACGCGTGGCGGCACAGGCGCGCCAGATGGGTCTGAGCAAGCTGTTCGTGCTCACCACGCGCAGCATTCACTGGTTCCAGGAGCGCGGCTTCACGCCGGTGGATATTGATTCCCTGCCGGAAAGTAAGAAAGAGATGTACAACTACCAGCGCCGCTCGAAGGTGTTAATGGCGGACCTGGGATAACAGTCACCCTCTCCTGTTGGAGAGGGCGTTCACTCAGACAGATTCAAATATCGCGCTTAATCCGCTTCTGCGCTCGGTACGGGTGGCAATAGCCTGGCTCAACACGCGCTCATCCGCATATAGCGACAGGCGCTGGCGCGCACGGGTAATGGCTGTGTAGACCAGTTCGCGGGTCACTACCGGCGACAGCTGTGTCGGCAGGATCAGCGCCGCATGGTTGAACTCGGAGCCCTGAGATTTATGTACCGTCATCGCCCATGCCGTTTCATGCTCTGGCAGGCGGCTGGGCTGGACGGACTTCACGCTACCGTCCGGTAGCTGGAACCAGACGCGCAGACCGTTACCGCGATCGAGCGCAATGCCGATATCCCCGTTGAACAGCCCCAGCGCACTATCGTTGCGGGAGATCATCACTGGCCGGCCTTCATACCATCGCGAATGCAGCTGACGGTTAATTTTGCGTTTCTGCACCAGCAACTGCTCCAGCCTGTCGTTCAGGCCCGTGACGCCAAACGGCCCTTCCCGCAATGCGCACAGAAGCTGGTATTCGCCAAATGCGGCGATGACCTGTCCGGGCTGACTGCGCTGCTGCACGCAGCTCAGAAAATGCTGGTATCCCTGGAGAGCCTCCTCAAGCATAGCCTGATACTCTTCCCCGCTTTGCAGCGATTTCTTTTCAATGTCAGTGAAGGTACCGTCAAACACCGTGCGCGTGGCGTGCCTGTCGCCACGGTTGACCGCCGCAGCCAGCTGGCCGATGCCGGAGTCGCTACCGAAACGGTAGCTTTTTTGCAGCAGGCACAGGCTGTCACGCAGTGCGCCCGCGATCGGCGTGTGATCGGGTTCAAGCGAGCAGCCGGTCAGACGGGCGAGCTCCTGCGCCCGCGCGGCGGTATAACCGTAACTGGCGTAGGTACAGATATCTCCCAGCACCGCCCCGGCTTCTACAGAGGCGAGCTGGTCGCGATCGCCCAGGAAAACCACCCGCGCATGGGGTGGCAGAGCATCAATCAGGCGCGACATCATGGTCAGGTCGATCATGGAGGCTTCATCCACCACCAGCACGTCCAGATGCAGCGGATTACCCGCATGGTAGCGCAGCCGCTGGCTACCCGGCTGCGCGCCGAGCAGACGGTGCAGAGTACTTGCTTCACCCGGGAAAAGCGCAAGCTGCTCCTGAGTGAGCGGCAGCTGTTGCATCGCGCCGCCCAGTGATTCGGTCAGACGCGCCGCAGCCTTCCCGGTGGGCGCCGCCAGACGAATACGGCATCGCTGCTCTCCTGAAAGCTGTATCAGGGCTGCCAGCAGCTTTGCGACGGTCGTTGTTTTCCCCGTTCCCGGGCCGCCGGATATCACCGAGATCCGCCGCGTCAGGGCGACGGCCGCCGCCACTTTCTGCCAGTCTGTGTCCTCACCGGAGTCAAACAGCCTGTCCAGCGTCTGGCGAAGCTGTGCTTCGTCGCAGGGAAGCGGCGCATTGGTCTCACTAAAGAAACGCGCTACCGTCAGTTCATTTCGCCACAGGCGGTTCAGGTATAAGCGCTCCCCCGTCAGGATCAGCGGTGCCTGGTTGTCTCCCGGCCCAACGGCTGACGATTCCCGCAAGATTTTCTGCCAGTCCACCTTATCTCCCAGCAGCGCAAAGCAGGACTGGAGGACAGGCGGCATTTTCTCGTCAACCACCAGACGCGAGAGCGGCAGACACACATGCCCCTCTCCGGCATCTTTACTCAACAGGGCAGCGGCAAGCATCACGGCGGGCTGGTCAGCGGCAATCATCATGGCAAACTGCACGTCCAGCTGACGCAGCACGCGTTGCTCTACCGCATCCAGCAATAAGTCCTGCATCGTCATGCCATCTCCTCCGTGTTTGCTGCAAACAGGTTATCCATTTTATTAATCAATTCCGCATCCGGACGAGTGCTGAAGATCCCGGAGCGCGGATCGGCAGCGTCAACCCCGCGCAGGAACAGGTAGATGACGCCGCCAAAATGATCGTCGTAGCGGTAATCCGCAATACGGTGGCGCAAATAGCGGTGCAGCGCCAGGGTATAGAGCTGATATTGCAGATCGTAGCGATGCATTTGCATGGCGGCCGCCATCGCCTGCTGGGTATAGGCTGCGCTGTTCTCGCCCAGCCAGTTTGATTTGTAATCCAGCAGGTAGTACCGTCCTTCGTGACGGAAGACCAGGTCGATAAACCCTTTCAGCATGCCCTGCACCTGACGGAAGTTCAGCGGCGGGCAACCGGCTGACAGCGGATCGTACTGACGGATAAGCGCATCGAGCGCGTCGGCCTTAAGCGGGCCTGCGACGGGCAGATAAAACTCCATCTCAACCTGCTTATTTTTGGCCGTTAACTGGCGAAGAGAGAAGCCCTGCGCCGTCAGCGGCGCTTGCAAAATGGCGTTGATCCAGTCAGTGAGAACGGGCTGCCAGTGCGCGTCATAGCCTCCGCTCTGCAACATCTTCAGCACCCACTCCTCACTGACAGGCTGGGTGAAATCAAGCTCTTCAAAAAGGCTGTGCAAAAAGGTGCCCGGCGACGCGCCGCGTGGGAACTGATGCGGAGTTAACGTCGGTTCAACCGGAACATCGCCTACCCCTGCGGCATCCACGTCCAGCTTCGGCATGAGATCCTGCGCAATACTTTGCCCTTGCTGTTGCAGGCCAGAATAGCTGGTGACGCGCCAGTCGTCGGCAAGCACCCGTGTGATCTGGCGCGCGTTAAGATCGGTCACGGGCTCTTGCGCCATTTCCCAGCGGCTGTTGTCTGGCAGAGAAGGGATATGCAGGGCGATATCGTCTCCGCAAAGCGACTCAATACAGAGGCGCAACCCCGCCGCATCTTTCGGCTCACCACGCTGAATAAGCCGCCCTAAGGCGCTTAAATGGAAATCGCTCTCCCCTGTTTTCTCCCCGCGACGGCGGAAAACCGGCGCGACGCCCAGGCTGCAATGCCAGACAGAACGGGTCAGCGCCACGTAAAGCAGGCGCAAATCCTCCGCCAGACGCTCCGCTTCCGCCAGCTCAACGCTGGTTTCCGCCTTGCTGAGATCGAGCACCGCATCGAAAGTCTCGCGGTCATGATAATAGGCCTGATCCTGAACGCGGTAGTTGGCGATAAAGGGCAGCCAGACCAGCGGATACTCGAGACCTTTCGATTTGTGAATGGTGACGATTTGCACCAGATGCTTATCGCTCTCAAGACGCATCTGCTGGCTTGAGGCGTTACTGTTTGGATCCGCGATTTGCTGCGCCAGCCAGCGCACGAGGGCATGTTCACTTTCAAGCTGGGTGCCGGCTTCCTGCAACAGTTCGCTAATGTGTAAAATATCGGTAAGACGCCTTTCACCGCCGGATGACGCCAGCATATTTTCGGCAATCTGACGCCGCGTCATCAATTCGCGCAGCATCGCCATGACGCCGCGTTTTTGCCAGCGTTCACGGTAATGGACAAACTCTTCAACCACCGCATCCCATGCGTTTTCGTCATGGTTGAGCTCATCAATATCGCGCGCGTTCAACCCCAGCATAGAGCTGGCCAGCGCGCTTCGAAGCGTATTTTCGCGCTCCGGCGCCAGTACCGCCTGAAGCAGCCAGAGCATTTCCTGGGCTTCCAGCGTGTCGAACACGCTGTCACGGTTAGAGAGATACACTGACGGAATATCCAGCAATGTTAGCGCATCGCGGATTAACGCCGCTTCCTGACGACTGCGCACCAGCACGGTAATATCAGAGGCTTTAACAGGATTTGCCTGTTCCCCCTTCCACAGCAGCGCCTCGCCGCGGTTGCCTGCGCTCAGCCAGTCACGGATTTGCGCGGCGCAGTGCTGGGCCATCGCCGCCTGATAATCAGCAACGCCATAGCCTTCCCCTTCAAGCAGCCAGAAGGTCATGGCGGGCTGCTCCGCGCCACTGACTTCGAAGCGCAGGAATGCGTTTTTTGGGGCGGATTTCACCGGCAGAAAAGGGATTTCCTTGAACATGAACGCCGTCTCCATACGGCTGAACAGCGCATTGACGCTCTCAACCATCCCCGGAGCGGAACGCCAGTTGGTGTCTAACGTGTAATGCGCGACAACTTCACTACGGGCTTTCATATAGGTGAAGATATCTGCCCCACGGAAGGCGTAAATCGCCTGTTTAGGGTCGCCAATCAACAACAGGGCAGTGTCGGGCTGCTGTCGCCAGATGCGGCGAAAAATGCGGTACTGCTGGGGGTCGGTGTCCTGAAATTCGTCAATCATCGCCACCGGAAAACGGGTACGGATCGCGCTGGCGAGCGCTTCACCATTCTCGCTGGACAGGGCTTCGTCCAGGCGGCTCAGCATGTCATCAAACCCCAGCTCGCCCCGGCGACGTTTTTCGCGCGCGACGGCCTGGCGGATCTCCGTCATGGCGCGGGTGATCATCAGGTCATTGAGCGTTAATGGCTCCGCAAGCAGCGCTTCAATCGCCACAAACAGGGGATGCTCAGGCACAATACCGTCGGCTTTGGTTCGCTCGGTCAAAAAGCGTTGCGAAAATTTTTCCAGTGCGTCCGGAAGCTGGTAGCCCCGCGTCTCCTCCTGGGCCCAGGCGCTGATCTTTTCGATCCACTTCCCCTGGTTCCCACGGTTGAACTTGCGTCTGTCGATGCCTGAGTTTTCGATGATTGCATCAATTTCACCGACCGACTCATTCCACTTCTGCTTAAGCGCGGCAATTTTGGCGACGATCTTTTCATGGCGCGAGGCCAGCGTTTCATCGGCAGGCGGAGGAGATTTAATGACCGGCGCCTCGCCTTGCAGGTAACGGTCGATGGCGCGAAGAAGCTCTTCCGGACCTTTCCACAGGGCGTGAACCGCTTCGGCAATGTCGCGCTGCAACGGATAACAGTGTCGACGCCAGAAATCCGCACAGGCCTGATAGCGAAGCTCGGATTCATCTTCAATAAGCTGCTGCTCAAAGAGCATGCCGGATTCAAACGCATTCAGGCTCAGCATGCGCTGACAAAAACCGTGAATGGTGAAGACGGACGCTTCATCCATTTGCCGTTCGGCCAGCAGCAGCCATTGCGCGGCCTGTTGCTTATCCGCAATCTCGTCCAGCAGGCTCGCGTAGAGGGGGTTATCCGTCGTCTGACGCAGACAGGCAATGCGCAGCTCATGAATGTTGCTGCGAATACGGCCACGCAGCTCGGCAGTGGCCGCTTCGGTGAAGGTTACCACCAGCAGCTCTTCCACGCTTAACGGGCGCGAAAAAGCGGCGTTGCCGCCGAGCCCCAACAGCAGACGCAGATAGAGCGCGGCGATGGTATAGGTTTTTCCCGTTCCCGCTGAGGCTTCAATCAGTCGCTCACCCTGTAGAGGTAAACTTAGGGGATCAAGCGGCTCAGCGGTATGGGTCATTCTTTCTTACTCCAGGGCATTGTTTGTTGCAGCGCGCTGACGCTCTTCCAGACGGTCCACTCTTTTGATTTTACGTAGTCCGTTTTCCCGTTCTGGCTGCCAGAAACCTGAGACAGGATGGCCATACCCTGCGGTTTTACTACCGCCTGATGGAAGAAATCGGCAACCTTTTGTGGCGTCAGCTGTTTTATTTCGGCCACTATTTTATCACGCGAATCAAATTTCATATTACCGCGATCAAAATCTTTGCTCAGCTGCGAGGCCTCTTCACCCAGCGTCTGCGGCGGTTGCATCACCTGGGCGATAACCGCCTGCTGGATTTGGGCAAACTCTTCCGGCTTCATGGCGCGCAGTTTTGCTTCCGCCTGCGGGAAGAACGCCTGATAACGCTGCCACAGGTAAGCGGGTTGCTTGTCACTGCTTTGCAGAAGGAAGCCCAGCCCCCACTGACGGCCCACATTCATGGAGAAAGCGAACACCGCATAGCCCAGCTGCTCTTCGGTGCGCAGCTGGTTGTAAAACCACGGCTGAATAATTTGACCAAGCACAGCACTCTGGGCAGAGCTGGTAAATTCGTCATAACCGACAGGGACAAACACCGCGGCCAGCGCGGAATCCGTGCTGCTTCCCGCTTTTTCGAAGATCACGTTCTGCTTTTTCTCTACCAGCACATCCTGGTTACGGCACCACTCATCGCCTTTTGAACCCAGTTGCGCACGGACGTTTTGCGCCAGCGTTTTAGCCTGATCTTCGCTCATATTCCCTACAACCAGGAACTCCGGACGGGTATTGGTTTTCAGCGCATCACGGTAAGCCAGCACCTCTTTTAAGGTGACTGAGGGCAATATCGCGCGGCGATCTTCGCGCTGGAAGTACGGAATTTGCGACAGCATCTGTGCTGGCATAATCGCCTGATCGTAGGCTTTACCCTTCTCGGCAGAATCCATCATCTGGGCATACCAGGACTTAGCCTGCTCGAGCTGTTCTTCCGTAGGCGTATAGCTGAAATAACCGTCCAGCAGCGCCTGGAACAGCTGCGGCAAACGCTGGGTATAGCCGTTGGCATTCACCATCAGGCCGTTATTGGCGTTGGTGGAGAAACTGATACCACCAACGGCAGCCTGGTTGCTGAGCTGATCGAGGGCAATACCGGCCAGATAATCATTAAGCGCAAACAGCACCTGGTTTCTGGCGCTGTCCATTGCTTTGGGGTTACGCAGCACCACGCTGACATCCGCTTTTGGCTCGTCGGCGAAATAGCGGCTTGGGGTGTAGACCACGCGCAGCGTCGGCTCATCAACAATCAGCTCCGGGTGCGGATACGCCTTTGCGGGTTTGATCAGCGAGAAATCGTCCGGGATGTAGGGGTTAAGCTCCGGTAACTTCAGCGCAATTTCCCCCGCCTTTTTCTGCCAGCCCGCGAAGGTCTGTTCGCTGATTTTTTCAACCTGATACGGGGCATCAACGAAGTAGGCCATTTTGTTATGCGGTTCGTTCGGGCTGATATACCAGACGCGGGCATTCTGCGGAGTCATCATCGCCAGACGCGCTTTGAGCGCTCCGGCGTCAAACTGGTCGGCAATATTTACCGCATCCAGCGTATGTTCCACCGGCACGCGGATCATGGTATCTGCCAGCCACTCAACGTAGTCCATATCACGCGTGATAGAGGGATAGCGGAAATCGAGATCCAGCACATGCGCCAGCTCGTCAAAGTAGCGTTTATCGACGCCTTTGTCGCGCAGCAGAGAGAGATAACTGAAAATGGCCGCAACGACGTCGTTCCGGTGAGCCAGCCCTTTATCGGTCAGCGTCGCGGAGATGGCTAGCACGCCGCTATTCCCATTTACAACGGGATCGGAGTCAGCGCGAATACCTTCCACCAGCCCCTGCTTTTGCAGCCAGTCGGAGAGCGTACCCGGGCTGCGGTTGCCGATAAGATACGTCACCAGCTCGTCGGTTTTGCTGCGGAACTGCGCCGTGTTGTTATCAATACGGAATTCAACGCGTAACACCTTGCGCGGCAAGGCCGGCACATAGTGAATAACAATGCCTTTTTGCGCGTCCGTGACAACTGGCACGTTAATCTGCGGCAGATCGATATTTTTATTTGGCACCCTGCCGTAGGTCTGCGCGGCCATGTTTGCCAGCGTCGGCAACGGTTTATTGCTGTAGATAACCGCTTTCATCAGATTGGCGGAATAGTATTTTTCACGAAACGCATGCAGCGCATCGAGCACCGGGCTACCTGGCTTGTCGCTCAGCGTTTCAAGGTTGCCGCCTGAGAAGCGCGAACCCGGGTGCGCCGGATTGATGGTTTCAGCACTAACCTGCGCCATGCGCATACCGTCTCGCGTGCGCGCCATCGTCAGTTCGGCGTTCACGGCATTACGTTCACGGTCAGCGTATTTTTTATCCAGCAGCGGTGCGGCGATGGCATCCGCCAGACGATCCACCGCCCCATCAAGCGCATCATTTTCCACTTCCAGGTAAAACGCGGTGCGATACGGCGCGGTACTAGCGTTGTGGCTGCCGCCATGCATTTTCAGAAATTCGGACAGGCTGTCAGGCTGTGGGTATTTTTTAGATCCCATCAGCGTCATGTGCTCAAGGTAGTGCGCCAGTCCCGGATGGGCGTCAGGATCTTCCAGCGAACCCACCGGCACAACCAGCGCGGAGAGCGATTTCACCGCCTGAGGATCGGAAACCAGCAGTACGGTCATCCCGTTATCAAGACGAATCGCCTGATACTGACGGGTGTCCTTATCGCTCTTACGGATTGTTTCCTTGACAGGTTGCCAACCGGAATCGGCCTGTGTGACGGGAGCCCAAAGGGCGATAAACAAAACAAACGCTTTGAACAAGGTGCTGCCTGGCATTACGACCTCTTTATCACGGCTACATCATTAACAACGTGCGTGCTGGACACGCCAGCATCTCTTTCTTTGGGTACATCAGTCCGTGATAAGAGGTGCATCATAAATGAACACCTCATACTGCGCAATTTTTATACAGCACTCAGGACTGATTAAATTTGTATAACGGTAACAGGTAGCGTTGCGCCTCCTGGGTGATAATGTCGAAATATTCTGGCTCCAGCGTTCGCCATAAACGTTGATACCAGACATCGTCACCTTCGCCACGTACCATCATGTTCCCTTCGTAGGCCTGCAAAAACTTGCTGCGCGCTTTCTGGAGCGAAGCCTCATCCGTTAACATGGCATTATTCTGCGCGTCATAACAGGCTTTTATCCATGCCCCCCCACTTTCAGGCAGCAAAAGCAGGGGTTTGTTCATGCCCTGACGGTAACCTTCAATATAAAGCGACAGGTACGTCAACGCCTGCTCAGGCTCCATCCGCGGGAAGCGCCATTCGCCGTCCTTACGTACAAACAACCGGCTTTCACCTTCGTGACCACTCGCACTGTAGACAAGATGTTCGAGCCAGAGTTGCAGGCCATGTGAAACGCTGAGCATGGATGGGCGCCAGCGCAGCAGCCCGTCAGACTGCACGTGCGTGAGCCAGCCGCTAAGGTGCATACCGTTACAATCGAGATCGATTTCAATGCTGCTCGCCGGCTGCCGACACGCGATAACGCGGTCAGCTAGCGCTCGCATCTCCTCGCACTGGGCATCCCAGACGATTTCACCGAATGCACCATACGGAAGTAATCCCGACGCCCTGTAACGTCGGAACAGTTTACTGGCGTCTTCTTCGTCAACCAGCGCATTCAGAAGCTGGGAATTAAGCTTAAAACGCTCCAGCCCATCAAGAATAAACGGTTCCGCATCGGGGATTTCGCTCTCTTCAGAGCGGAAATTCACCTGCAAGCGTTGCTGGAAAAACGCCCGAACCGGGTGTGCCCAAAAGCGCTGTAGCTGCTCAAACGTGAGGGTGTCTATAGCGCGCGGTTCGAGCGCCTGAATAAAATCGGTTTGCGGCGTCCCCGCTTTCTTCGCGGCGGGAAGCCACTCGCGGGCATAGCTTTGCAGTTCATCAGGAACGTAGTTGACAGGATCGAACGGCATACGGCTATGGTGGCAAGTGATATGCGCTATCACCCGACGTTCGCTTTCGTCGCAGTTGCAGGCTTCATCGCCCGGCAGATAGTGGCTCTGTCCAATGTAGTCCACCAGCTCCTGCACCAGCACAGACGGGAAACGCTCGCTGTTATCCTGAATTGAACGTCCGATATAGCTGATATACAGCCTGCTTTGCGCAGACATCAGCGCCTCAAGGAAGAGATAACGGTCATCATCGCGGCGGCTGCGGTCACCCCGCTTCGGTTGTGCGCTCATAAGATCAAAGCCCAGAGGCGGCAGCGCACGCGGATAAATACCGTCGTTCATGCCAAGCAGACAGACCACTTTGAACGGGATTGAACGCATTGGCATCAGGGTACAAATATTCACCGGCCCCGCAAGGAAGCGCTGGCTGATGCGCTCCTGATCGAGACGTTGCGTCAGCTCATCACGCAGAAGCGAAAGGGGAACCGCCTCGTGATAGTGCGAATTAACCCCTTCATCAACGATGGCCTGCCACTGCTTCTCGATAAGCGCCATGGCGGCTTCAGTTTCGCTGTCCGGCAGGAAGAAATCATTCAGCATTTCGCGGCAAACTGGCAGCCACTCTTCGAGCAGGCGGGGCTGCATCAATGCACGGCGCCAGCGGTTGAGCTGCATAAGCAGCGTGGCTAAGTGACCAACCAGTTCCGCGATCAACCCACTGGATTCATCGTACGGCAGCACGTCATTCCATTCGCCGTGGATGCTCTCCATTGCATACCCCAGCAGCATGCGCGTCAGCCCAAACTGCCAGGTATGCTGGCCGGTTGCTGGCAGTTCGAACTCCTGGACGTTATCATCGTCGATACCCCAGCGGACACCGGATTCGTTGACCCACTGGCGCAGATAGCGCAACCCCTCTTCGTTAATGTTGAAACGTGCGGCCAGAACTGGCACATCCAGCAGTGCCAGCACATCCTCAGAGATAAACCGGCTATCAGGCAGCGAAAGCAGGCTGATAAAGGCCTGTAGCGCCGGGTGTGACTGACGAGCGCGACGGTCAGAGATTGCGTAGGGCAGATAGCGGTCGCCCGTTGCGCTGCCAAATACCGCCTGAATAAACGGGCTGTAGCTGTCGATATCCGCCACCATCACCACGATATCGCGCGGTGTCAGGGTTGGGTCGTCCTGCAACATGGCCAGCAGGCGGTCATGAAGAATTTCAACTTCACGCTGTGGGCTGTGACAAACGTGGATCGCGATACTACGATCGTCAGGATCCAGTTTTCGCTTCTTATCGCTTCGCGCAAACTCCTCGGCAGTGATCCCGGCAACGGCACGGTTCTCTAAATCCAGAATATCAAGCTGAATATTGTGCAGCAGGCTATCCGGCGTAATATCGGCAAACGCATCCACATCCCCTTCTCCCGAGGAGGTGATATCTGAAAGCAGATAAATATAGTCACGTCCGAGCTTGCCCCACGAGGCAAGCAGCGGGTTCGGCAGGTTCTGAATCCCCTCTTCATCAAAAAGCTGCGCCGCGTTTTCACTGTCTTTAAACAGCGGCACCGCGCGTTCTTCAAAGAGACGTTTTCTCTGACGGGTGACCAGCCGTGAAAGCCAGCGCGGATCCTGAATATCCCCCCAATAGTGCCGACACGGGTTGGTAAAGAGGATATGGATATCAGTGTGCTTACCGAGCGCTTTTAGCGCGTTCAGGTAGACAGGGGGCAACGCGGAGATACCGCAAATGAACACGCGTGACGGCAAACGGGCTGGCCGTTCTGCGCTGTTCTCAAGTATCGAGATAAAGCGATCGTACAGGTTAGCACGGTGCCACTTAGGCTGACCGAGTTTCCCGGTATGCTCGACCAGCGCTTTCCAGAGCGGCGCCTGCCAGATTTGCGCTTCCGGTAACCCATCGACTAATTCTCCTGCTTCCCAGCGAATCAGCCAGTCTGCACGGTAAACCAGATACTGGTCATAGAGGTCGGCAGTACGTGAGGCCAGCTGGAAAAGTTTACGCTTGTCGGTGTCGTCATTCAGGTAGTGCCGCAGCATGGCAAACTCATCACGCGCCAGCATGTCCGGCAGCAGCGTCATCAGTTTCCAGGCCATGCTTTGTTTGTTGAAGGCGCTCTGCTCAGGGATGTCCGGCAGGACGCGAACAAACATCTCCCAGATAAAGCTCGCGGGCAGCGGAAAATCGATGTTCGCCGCAATGCCAAATTTCTGCGAAAGGGACATTTGCAGCCACTGCGCCATACCGGTGCTCTGCACCAGCACCATTTCTGGCTCAAACGGATCGTCAAGACGCTCTTGCTCAACGATATACTCCATCAGTGCTTCCAGCACATCCAGACGATTTGAGTGGTAAACCCTTAGCATAAACGCTCCCGACTAGCGGCTAACCGGGCAGTGCAGACGCGTTAACGCGCCCTGCCGCCCCATAGGAGAAATAAGTGTGACCGTGATGCTGACACATCCGGACTGTGTTGTCTGCCCCCGACTGACTTGCCAGCCCGGCGGGAGTGTTAATGTTGAGATCTGCGATTGATTCCACGCATGATGCCATAGCTGACGATACTGGCTAAGCGCCGTATACCGGGCTGCCAGCGCGCGATGATATCCGGATAACGCCGTCACAACCACAACCAGCAACATCATTGCCAGCAAAACCTCCACCATGCTAAATCCTTTTTGTCTGCTCAGGGTAACTGACATAGCGTACTTTCCTTAAGGGGGCAGAAATCACTCCAGCCGTGGGCGGAAAAGCGTATCTGCCCTTCCGCGATGTCCCCGCCTTGCCATAGCAACAGATCGTCATTGCCGGCAATAAGCAAAACACGCTCCCCAAACAGCCTTACACAGACCCGCAAACGCTGTGTCTGTTTGCACTGAACCTCTGGCTGTAAAGCCCATTCCTGAACGCGCCCCCACTCCAGTGCAGATTGCACGGCAGCCTGCTGGCGAACAGACAAACTCTCGCCACTTACCAGCGTGCTAAAGGTTTGCAACCGCTGATTTAATCCGGTGAGGATCAGCGTGCCGAGCACCAGCAATAGCAGGACCAGCGCCAGCGATGACATGCCCCGCTGACGATTCACAGATTAAACCCCGTTACGGTATGGCGAGCCGAAAAGGGGGCGGTCAGTTCACCTTTACGGCGGGCACGCAGCTCGATACTGATGACCGGCGCAAAGCCAGCACGATCGGTTTTAGTGACCATAAATTGCTCTATCAGGACCCGATCCGGGTCGGTGAGCTTATCCCATCCCTTACCGTCACAGGATGTGGCGCCCCGCAGCGTTTCAAGCGATCCGGACTCAAGCCGGAATCCCGTACTGTCGTTTTCTGACGCGGTGCTATCCCACTGGCCGTTGCTGTTCGCATCCCATTGCACAATCGCACATCGTCCTTGCCTGCCGATGATCATCCCCTGTCCCTGGCAATGCCCTGCACAGTATCCTGCTCTCTGAAACTGTTTACCGACCGCGAACAGACGTTGCCAGACCTCATCCTCCAGCTCCTGCTGCCCGGATTGCAGTAAAACCCCCCGCTGTAGCCCCGGTAAAAAACGTGACGTGCTGAGTAACAGAATGCTGCTTATCGTCATCGCAATCAGCACTTCCAGCAGGGAAAACCCTTTTCGATTTACTGGCATGCACCTTCTCCTGCGGCATTACACAGCCTGATACGTCCGCCATTTGAGACAATAACCCACCACCCACCAGCGCGGCTCTGCACCCGGATATGTCCGGCCCACGCGGTATCTCTTAAACCGTAAAATCCCAGCGCAGGTGTTATGTCGCTTATCGTGACCCCTGGCCACATCGGCTTCATCACGAACGGTCCGCCGCTGTCACAACCGGTCACCGCTGAACTGGCCAGACAGTTCTTTTCACCGTCGTTATACAGCGCGATCCTGTGCTCGCTGTTGTGACGGTTGGCGTCATTGCGCAAAAACACCAGGTAATCCCGCACCTGGCAGGCGGTTTGCCAAAGCCGCTGCCGCTGCTGCCAGCTGTCCCAGCCATAGAGTCCTGTGGCGCTGAGGATCACTGCCAGCGAAACGGCGATAAGGGTTTCGATAAGCGTAAAGCCTTGTTCGTTTTTCATGGCGGGAGTGTGGAGGAATAGCAGAAAGGGTGCGAGCGTCAAACCAGAACTTTACGAGCCGCTTTCAGGAGAATTTCACCCGTTGCAACGCGTTGCATCATCTCTGGAAACAGGCTCGAAAAACAAAACGGGCGTGAAAAAAAACCGGCGCTAAAGAGCACCGGTTGTGTCAGGATTTGCCGTATCAGATGGCGACAGGAGCTTTAATGCCGGGATGCGGGTCGTAACCCTCAATCTCGAAATCATCAAAACGGTAATCGAAGATCGAGTCCGGTTTACGTTTGATCACCAGCTTCGGCAATGCACGCGGTTCGCGCGTCAGCTGGAGATGCGTCTGTTCCATATGATTGCTGTAGAGGTGGGTATCACCGCCCGTCCAGACAAAATCGCCCACTTCAAGATCGCACTGCTGCGCCATCATGTGCACCAACAGCGCGTAGCTGGCGATGTTAAACGGCAGGCCGAGGAACACGTCGCAGGAGCGTTGATAGAGCTGGCAGGAGAGCTTGCCGTCCGCCACGTAAAACTGGAAAAACGCGTGGCAAGGCGCCAGCGCCATTTTATCCAGTTCACCCACGTTCCAGGCAGAGACAATGATACGGCGCGAGTCCGGATCATTTTTCAGCTGGTTTATGACGGTCGTGATCTGGTCGATATGGCGGCCGTCCGGGGTAGGCCACGCGCGCCATTGCTTGCCGTAGACCGGACCCAGGTCGCCGTTCTCATCTGCCCACTCGTCCCAGATGGAGACATTGTTTTCATGTAGATAAGCAACGTTGGTATCGCCTTGCAGGAACCAGAGCAGTTCATGAATGATCGAGCGCAGATGGCAGCGCTTCGTTGTCACCAGAGGAAAGCCTTCTTGCAGATTGAAGCGCATCTGGTGGCCAAAAATGGAGAGCGTACCGGTGCCGGTGCGGTCGTTTTTCGGCGTGCCCTCGTCGAGCACTTTTTTCATCAATTCAAGATACTGTTTCATGATTCCTCAGGAAAGTTGTTGCTGTGGACGACGACGATACGCCCAAATCATCATAATGGCACCCGCGACAATCATCGGGATGGAGAGGATCTGCCCCATGCTGATGTACTGTACCCATTCACCGGTAAACTGCGCATCCGGCTGGCGGAAGAACTCGACGATGATACGAAACGCGCCGTAGCCAATCAGGAACAGACCGGAGACAGCCCCCATTGGACGCGGTTTGCGGATATAAAGATTCAGGATGATGAACAGCACCACGCCTTCCAGCGCCAGCTCATAGAGCTGTGACATATGGCGCGGCAGGACGCCGTAGGTATCGAAAATGGACTGCCACTCAGGATGCGAAGGCAGCAGCGCGATATCCTCTGCGCGGGAGCCCGGGAACAGCATGGTAAACGGCACGCTCGGATCGACACGCCCCCACAGCTCACCGTTGATGAAATTGCCCAGACGCCCTGCGCCCAACCCAAACGGGATTAACGGCGCAATAAAATCAGCCACCTGGAAGAAGTTGCGTTTGGTGCGTCTGGCGAAGATCACCATCACGAGGATCACACCAATCAGTCCGCCGTGGAAGGACATACCGCCGTCCCAGACGCGGAACAGATAGAGCGGGTCGTTCAGGAATACCGGGAAATTATAGAACAGGACATAACCGATGCGACCTCCCAGGAATACGCCGAGGAAGCCGGCATAAAGCAGGTTTTCCACTTCGTTCTTCGTCCATCCACTGCCCGGACGACTGGCGCGACGGCCAGCAAGCCACATGGCAAAAACGAAGCCCACCAGGTACATCAGACCGTACCAGTGCAGCGCTACAGGTCCTATTGAGAAAATAACCGGATCGAATTCCGGAAAATGCAGATAACCACTGTTCATCTGTCACCACAAGATGTTGTTATTCCGCTGAAAGTGGACAGCGGGTGAATTGCATTCCCGCCGTTGGCAGGTGCTCCAAAGTTGCGAATCATAGCATAAGGCAGGCGCGGAGGATGCGCCTGAGATGTAAAAGATGTGTATAGGGGTTCATGCGCGCAGTTCTCCCTCACCCCATCCCTCTCCCTCAAGGGAGAGGGGTCGTCCGAGCAGTCATTATTTTGTGGGGATCAGCGGCCACCGCGGATCAAACCGCCCATGCCGCGTCGCTCCATAAACGCAGCCACCTGATGGCGCACTTCGGCTGCCAGCTGTGCTTCCAGGCTACGCGCGGCCAGTTCGCGCGCCTCATCTTGTTCGATGTGACGTAACAGGTATTTCACACGCGCAACGGAACGTCCGTTCATTGACAGGTGACGGAAACCGAGACCAATCAGGATCGCCACGCACATCGGATCGCCGGCCATTTCACCGCACAGGCGCAGGTCGATATTATGCTGCTCGGCTTCGCGGGCGATCATCGCCAGGGCACGAAGCATCGCCGGATGCAGGCTATCGTAGATGCTGGCAACACGCGTATTGTTGCGATCGACTGCCAGAATGTATTGCGTTAAGTCGTTGGTACCAACGGAGATAAAATCAACGCGGGTCGCCAGCTGCGGCAACATAAAGACCATCGAAGGCACTTCAAGCATCACGCCGATACGGGGTTTAGGGATCGCATAGCCGATCATCTCTTCCACTTCGCGCCCTGCACGTTCTATCAACCGCCGCGCTTCGTCGATCTCGTCAATACTGGTGACCATCGGCAGCAAAATGCTGAGATTCCCCGTGGCCGCGTTGGCACGCAGCATGGCACGAACCTGGATAAGGAAGATTTCCGGCTGATCGAGGGTTATGCGGATCCCACGCCAGCCGAGGCAGGGATTCTCTTCACTGATGGGCATATAGGGCAGTTGCTTATCCGCGCCGACGTCCAGGGTGCGCAACGTGACGGGTTTGTCATTAAACATCTGCAACATGCCCTGATACTGCGCCACCTGCTCCTCTTCTGACGGGAAGCCGCTTTGCAGCATAAACGGTATTTCAGTGCGGTAGAGGCCGATGCCATCGATGCGGCTGCCGAGCTTCTCTTCATGCTCGGGGCTTAAGCCAGCGTTGAGCATCACCTTCACCCGCTCACCGCCCTTGAGCTGCGCGGGCAGGTTGACGTCATCTTCCGCCAGCTTGCTTAATTCATTCTCTTCGCTGATAAGACGCTGGTACTCCTGAAGGAGAACCGGTTCAGGATCCACCAGCAACTCACCACGGTATCCGTCCACCACCAGCGTACGGCGATGCAGTACGGAGGGCTGAATATCCGCCCCCATCACGGTCGGAATACCAAGCGCGCGCACCATAATGGCGGCATGGGAGTTAGCAGCGCCATCGCGCACCACCACGCCCGCCAGCCTGTCCTGCGGTAATTCAGCCAGCGTCGTCGCTGAGAGTTCATCGGCCACCAGCACAAACCGGTTCGGCCAGGCGTTCGCCCCCTGAATAGTATCATCGAGGTGGAACAGCAGACGTTGCCCAAGCGCGCGTAAATCGCCGGCGCGCTCTTTCAGATAACCGTCAGTCAGCACCGCAAACTGCTCAGCAAATTTTTCAATGACCTTTTTAACCGCCCATTCTGCCACCGACCCTTTATCGACCTCGGCAAATAACTCACGACGCAAACGCGCATCGGAAAGCAGGTGTGAGTAGAGATCGAAAATAGCCGCCGTCTCTTTTTGCGCGCCAGCGGCAAAGCGTTTGCTGTAGCGACGAAACTCATTCGCCGCCTCTTCCAGCGCAGCGGTAAGCCGTTCGCGCTCAAGCGCTTCATCCAGCGTCGAGGCTTCATAGACCTGCTCCATCAGCGGGAGCGTGGCATCCATCCAGCCTTCGGCAATCGCGACGCCCGGCGAGGCCGGAAGCGCGCGGATGCGGGTATGACGATACTGCCCAAAAAGGGCTGCCAGCTGAGACTGGGAGAGGATAGCAGCCATCTGCGTTGCCAGCGTGACGAGGAAAGACTCCTCGCTTTCGTCGTACTGCCGCAACTCTCGTTGCTGGACAACAAGCACGCCAAGCAGTTGGCGGCGCTGAATAATCGGCACGCCAAGGAAAGCGCGGAACCGCTCCTCTTTGACGGAAGGGATATATTTGAAGCTGGGGTGTTTTTGCGCATCGGCAAGGTTGATTGGCTCCGCCAGTCGCCCGACCAGGCCAACAATACCTTCATCAAACGCGAGCGTGACGGTACGTCCCCGTGGTTTTTTTAAACCGCGGGTTGCCATCAGGTAGTAGCAACGTCGGTCATGATCGGCCAGGTAGACCGAACAGACCTCGGTTTCCATCGCAAGACAGATGTCCGTCACCAGAATATTCAGCGCCTCGTTGAGGCGAGGCGCACTGGCAACCTTTTCAACTATTTCTCGCAAGCGGGTGAGCATGATTTGCGTAGCTTAACCTCTTTTACGTCGCCAGGCAGGTGCGCTCTGTGGCTTCGGAGGCGTCTCCTGAAGCTGCATCACGACACTTGCGAACTCTTTCATCACCCTACGATATACATCGCGCTTAAATGACACGACCTGACGAACCGGATACCAGTAGCTTACCCAGCGCCAGCCATCAAACTCTGGCGTGCTGCTGGTTTGCATATTGATATCTGAATCGTTGCCCACCAACTGCAAAAGAAACCACTTCTGTTTCTGGCCGATACAAACCGGCTTTGTGTCCCAACGCACCAAACGTTTCGGTAACTTGTAACGCAACCAGTTGCGGGTCGAAGCCAGAATACGAACATCTTTTCGGCTTAAACCAACCTCTTCAAACAGCTCCCGGTACATCGCTTGTTCTGGGGACTCTCCAGGATTGATCCCGCCTTGCGGGAACTGCCAGGAGTGCTGACCATATCGCCGGGCCCACATCACCTGGCCCTGACGATTACAAATTACTATTCCTACGTTTGGGCGGTAGCCATCGTCATCAATCACCGGACTACCCCAAACTAAATCTGATATATGAATGATTGTTTCACACTACAGGGAGGTGGTAAACCACTCTCTTACAGGCCTGCAACCTAATAACATTTGAATAACTCACAATTTAGTGAGGAGTTATAAACAGATGCGGGCGACAGAGACCATTTTTATTCACCTTTTCTGTGGATATAGTTGTGAAGAAGTGCGGAATTACCGATGAACAACCTTGTAACCCGACGAAACGCCAATTTACCCTGCCAATAATAAATCATTTAAATTCATAATATTAGATTGTAATTAAGGGTGCCAGAGGCGATTAACGTGACGATCGTCACATCAAAGATCCTCCTGCTGATGAAAGATCGAACAGCGTCGGTTTTATCCACAGATTGTGCCAATAAGTTAGGCACAATTTGTGTGAAAATTCGATTTTCATCGCACGTCAAGGCTGTAAATTGAAACAGTAGTGGCAGTTATTCCCAGTTATCCCATTTTTCTGTGGATAACATGGTGTAAGATCCTGTTTATTGTCAGTGACCAGAATTGCACAACCTGTTTTTTAGCCGCGGCGCGACGGGCTATAGTCTAAAAAAGATGAAATAAATCATACGCATGGGATATTCACTCAGAAAAAGGTAAACTCTGTCCACAAGGGATAAAATATCAGCTCATTTTTTAATCAAAAGGTTGTTAGTATGCATTCTCTCGCCCCACTGCTCTCCCCTCCCGTCAGTGAAGCCCAGTTGCTCCAGCAGGCGCAACGTCTGGCAGGCTATTCACTGGGCGAGCTGGCCGTGATGGCGGGGTTGACGATACCCAACGATCTAAAGCGTGATAAGGGCTGGATCGGCGTGTTGCTGGAACGCTGGCTGGGCGCAAGCGCGGGCAGTAAACCCGAGCAAGATTTTGCGGCGCTGGGGGTGGAACTGAAGACGATCCCCATCGATAGCCAGGGGCGGCCGCTGGAAACCACCTTTGTCTGCGTTGCGCCGCTCACGGGTAACAGCGGAGTGACCTGGGAAACCAGCCACGTCAGGCATAAGCTGAAGCGGGTGTTGTGGGTACCCGTTGAGGGCGACAGGCAGATCCCGCTGGCAGAGCGTCGCGTTGGCGCCCCGCTGCTCTGGAGTCCGAATGATGAAGAGGAGAGACTGCTTTCCCAGGACTGGGAAGAGCTGATGGACATGATTGTGCTGGGACAGGTTGAGCGGATCACCGCCCGGCATGGCGAAGTGCTGCAACTTCGTCCTAAAGCCGCCAATAGCAAAGCGCTCACTGAAGCGGTAGGCGCACAGGGCGAACCGATCCTGACGCTGCCGCGCGGTTTCTATCTTAAAAAGAATTTCACCGGGGCACTGCTGGCACGCCACTTCCTGTTGAAAACATAGTTTTTTACTAATTTTGCGCTCCGGCTAACATAATCTCCTCCTTTTTAAGATTTCCCCCCTTTCACCTGTCGTAATATCAGGTTATTACTACACTATGATTTGATACGAGCCAGGTGAGGATGAGAACGATGAAAAAATGGGCAGTAATTATCTCAGCAGTCGGTTTAGCGTTTGCGGTATCGGGTTGTAGCAGCGACTATGTCATGTCAACGAAAGATGGTCGTATGATCCTGACCGATGGCAAACCCGAAGTCGACGACGATACCGGTCTGGTGAGTTACCGCGATCGCGAAGGCAATCAAATGCAGATTAATCGCGACGAAGTCTCCCAGATCATCGAGCGTTAAACAGATAAAGGTCAGTAGCTTGCTGGCCTTTTTGATTTTTTCCTTCCCCTTTTGCCTTCCCTCTGCCATGTTTATATTCCTTTGTCGGGAGGCTCCTGACGCAGTCTGTATGTCTAAAAAAGGAAACCGGCTATGCATTATCATCGTATCCCCCACAGCGCTCTGGAGATCAGCCAACTGGGGTTGGGCACCATGACATTTGGTGAACAAAACAGCGAAGCCGATGCCCATGCACAACTCGATTACGCCGTCAGCCAGGGCATTAACCTGATTGACGTGGCGGAGATGTACCCCGTTCCTCCCCGCCCGGAAACACAAGGTCTTACTGAAACGTATGTCGGCAACTGGCTGGCGAAACGCGGCAATCGCGAAAAGCTGGTCATCGCCTCCAAAGTCAGCGGACCTTCCCGTAATAACGATGCCGGGATCCGCCCTAATCAGATCCTCGATCGCAAGAATATCCGTGCGGCGCTGGATGCAAGCCTCAAGCGCCTGCAAACCGACTATCTCGATCTTTATCAGGTGCACTGGCCGCAGCGTCCGACGAACTGCTTCGGTAAGCTTGGCTACACCTGGAACGAAAGTGCTCCGGCCGTTACCCTGCTGGAAACGCTGGAAGCGCTCACGGAGTGCCAGCGGGCGGGTAAGATCCGCTACATCGGCGTTTCCAACGAGACGGCGTTTGGCGTGATGCGCTATCTGCATCTGGCCGATAAACACGATCTGCCGCGCATCGTGACCATTCAGAACCCGTACAGCCTGCTGAACCGCAGTTATGAAGTGGGTCTGGCGGAGGTGACGCAGTACGAAGAGGTGGAGCTGCTCGCCTACTCCTGTCTGGGCTTCGGTACCCTGACGGGCAAATACCTGAACGGCGCGAAACCGGCTGGCGCGCGTAACACGCTTTTCAGCCGCTTCACCCGCTATAGCGGCGAGCAGACGCAAAAAGCCGTTGCGGCCTACGTGGATATCGCGAAACGCCACGGACTCGATCCGGCGCAGATGGCGCTGGCCTTCGTGCGTCGTCAGCCGTTTGTGGCGAGTACCCTGCTCGGCGCAACGACGATGGATCAGTTGAAAACCAATATTGAGAGTTTCAATCTGAACCTGAGTGAAGAGGTATTAGCGGAGATAGAAGCGGTGCATCAGGTTTATACCTACCCGGCACCGTAATAAAAGCAAAACGGCAACGCACGTTGCCGTTTTTAGGGTTTTCACCCTCTCTCTGTGGGAGAGGGCCGGGGTGAGGGCATCAGGCAGCACAATTCAACGACGACGCTGCCAGACCCACAGCCCGCTAATCGCCAGCGCGAACAGCGCGCCGAATCCTACCCCGATTGCCACGACCGGCGCACCTGCTTTTACCGCCAGCGAGTAAATCCCCAGCATCAGCAACATCGCCATGTTTTCACCAAGGTTTTGCACCGCAATGGCGTTACCCGCCCCAACGGTCTGCTTGCCGCGCTCCTGCAACAGCGCGTTTAGCGGCACCACAAAGAAACCGCCTAACATGCCGATCAGCAACAGCAGGGCATAGGCAGGCAATAGGGCATGTTGCAGGGAGAAGAACAGAACGCCGACGCCAATCAGGATCCCCGCAGGCATGCAGCGCGCGACGGTTTCCAGCGTCACCAGTTTTGCCGCAGCCCCGGCCCCGACAACAATCCCGACGGCGACCATGGCATTCAGATAAGTCGGCGTGGCGTTGTCAGTAATGCCCAGCGCCACCGGCACCCACAGCACCAGCAGGAAACGCAGCGTAACGCCGGCCCCCCAGAACATGCTGGTGCCCATCAGCGAGAAGCGTGTTTCACCGTTACGCCACAGTACGCGGCAGGCGTTGAAGAAGCTGCCGGTCATGGGCCCGAAGCGCCAGGATTGCCCCGGACGCGCCACGGCCAGTTTGGGGATAAACAGGTTGGCGATCACCGCGCCACCGTACATCAGGGCGCAGATGCCAAGCGCGGCGAGCACATGCCAGTCTGCCAGTACGCCACCCGCCACCGAACCCAGCAGAATAGCCGCAATGGTGGAGGACTCCATCAGGCCGTTGGCCTTCACCAGCTTATCACCGGTGGTGAGCTCACCCAGAATACCGTACTTCGCCGGGGAGTAGGCTGCCGCACCAATGCCCACCAGTGTGTAGCCGACAAACGGGTTGATACCAAAGCAGATACTTGCCGCGCCCAGAAGCTTAAGGCTGTTGGCAAACATCATGACACGACCTTTCGGGAAGCTGTCCGCCACCTGGCCGACAAACGGCGCAAATACGATGTAAGCACCCACAAACACCATCTGTAGGATCGGCTGGCTCCAGTCGGGATAAAACTCAGCTTTCAGCAATGCCAGCGTGGCAAACAGCAACGCGTTATCGCCGAACGCGGAAAGAAACTGGGCGGCGATAACCGCCATCATGCCTTTCGACCAGATTGAAGTGTTAGTGTGCACTGACTCACGCATTTTGCTGTTCTGCCTCTTCAACCATGCCCTTCAGGGTCACGAAATCGGGTTTACCGCTGCCCAGCACCGGTAACTGTTTGAGGTAACGAATATCGCGGGGGACCGCCAGCTCGGGGATACCGTGTTCGCGTGCATACCTGAGCAGCGCGTCACGCTTCAGTTCACCGTCTGTCGTGAAGAGCACCAGCGCCTCGCCTTTACTGGCATCACTTTTCACCACGGTCGCATGCATTTTCTCTGCTGAGACTGCGGTCGCCAGCGTCTCGACCATTTCAAGAGAGACCATTTCCCCGGCGATTTTGGCGAAGCGTTTTGCGCGTCCCTGGATCTGCACGAAGCCCTGATCGTCGAAGCGCACGATATCGCCCGTGTCGTACCAGCCCGTTTCAACCTCGCCATTGACGTTCTCAGCCGTCGGCGCCTCAAGCACCCCCGGGTTTTCCACACGCAAATAGCCGTTCATGACGTTCGGCCCTTTCAGCTGAAGACGTCCGCCGTCTTCAATACCCGGCACCGCCAGCAGACGCGCGTCCAGCCCCGGCAGAATGCGGCCAACCGTTCCGGGTTTTGCCGCCATCGGAACGTTGATGGAGACCACCGGCGCGCACTCCGTCACGCCATAGCCTTCCAGAATGCGCAGGCCAAACTTGTCCTGCCAGATTTGGCGCGTGCTGTCCTGGAGTTTTTCCGCCCCCGCCACCACGTAGCGCACGCGGAAGAAATCATACGGGTTGGCGAAGCGCGCGTAGTTTCCGAGGAAGGTGGACGTCCCGAACAGCACCGTGCAGTTACGGTCATAAACCAGTTCCGGCACAATGCGGTAGTGCAGCGGGCTTGGGTAGAGGAACACCTCGGCACCGGTCAGCAGCGGCGTAAAGAGCCCCACGGTCAGACCAAATGAGTGGAACAGCGGCAGCGCCGACATAAAGCGATCGTTGGCGGTAAAGTCAGCAATGGTTTTAATCTGTTCGACGTTCGCCAGAATGCTTTTGTGACTGTGAACCACACCTTTCGGGTTGCCTTCAGAGCCGGAGGTAAAGAGGATAATGGCATCATCCTCCGGCTGCTGCTTAACCTGCGCCAGACGCGGCATCAGCAGGTGCGCGAAAATCCACAGCTTGTCGGCGGTCGTGACGTCTGCTTTCAGATCTTCCAGGAACACCCAGCGCACCTGCGTCAGCTGTTCCGGCAGGTGCCACAGCTTGCCTTTATCCAGGAACTGGCGGGAGGTAAAGACGGTGTTGATTTGCGCCGCGGTAATCGCGCTGGAGAGCCCTTTCACGCCCGCCGTGTAGTTCATCATCGCCGGAATGCGGCCCCGGGAGACGGCACCAAAGATCACCGCCGCGCTGATACCCGCGTTTGGCAGCATCAGGCCGATCTTTTCACCCTGTTTGCTGTATTTTTCCAGGATACGCCCGACAAACAGCGTTTTGGTCAACAGCTTACGGTAGGTATCCGGCGTAAAGTTGATGTCTTCAATGCAGTTTTTCTTCGCACCGTAGCGATACTGGGCCGACAGCAACGATTCATACAGCGTCTCGCGCGGGCGAACGGCCATGCGCGCTTCCATCATAATCTGGTGCAGCATTTCCCCGGCGATTTTACGGCGGTCGCGCGCACGCGGCGCCTCGGGCATCGGCAGTGACGTCGGCGGTAATATATGCAGCGTAATTTTCGGGAACAGACGCTGCTTCACCAGCCCTTTCAGACGACTGAAAAAGGTCAGCTCAGCCCCGTCGATGCGTAGCGGCACGACGGTGGCCTGAGACTTCGCCGCGACAAAACCGGCCCCATCGTAAATTTTCATCAGGGAGCCCGTCACTGAAATCCGCCCTTCCGGGAAGATAACCACCGGACGCCCCTGCCCAATCAGACGCACCAGATGTTTAATCATCATCGGTTTGGTTGGATCGAGCGGGACAAAATCAATCAGCGGTTTGAGCCAGCGCATGTACCATTTTTCACTGATGGAGCTGTACACCGCGAAGACGGGCCGCACGGGCAAAAACAGCGCCAGCAATACGCCATCAAGAAAAGAGACGTGATTCGGTGTGATAAGAACACGCTCGCCATAGAGTGCCTGCGTATCGCCAGTCACGCGGATGCGAAACAGGACACGAAACAGTGTGCGGAAG
This sequence comes from Enterobacter cloacae complex sp. SHL022, assembly GCF_049237785.1. Taxonomy (NCBI): domain Bacteria; kingdom Pseudomonadati; phylum Pseudomonadota; class Gammaproteobacteria; order Enterobacterales; family Enterobacteriaceae; genus Enterobacter; species Enterobacter cloacae complex sp. SHL022. The sequence goes on from NZ_JBMKJH010000002.1 coordinate 259,670, forward strand.
AACCCAAAAAGCATTTCAACTCCCTTTGCCAGCCAGTGTGAAAGGTATAAATGGTGGCAGATTACACGAGAAGTAGTGAGGGAGCGATAGCAAAAACAGAGGCGAAAAAAAACCTGCGCATCCGCGCAGGTTGGTGCAAGAGAAGAGTACGAAAACGTACCAGGAATTCTCACCAATCAATACCTCTGGGATCTTGATTGTGGCCTCCGGCGACAGGCTTCGCCAGCGGGAAAACGCAAGGGAATGAGCCGAAGTGCAACCAGGTGTGAATATTCTCTTTTGCCGTTACAGGTTGAACTTACAGGCAAAAAAAAACCTGCGTAAAACGCAGGTTGGTGTAAATCGTGTTAATCAACCGAAGTTGATTCCACCTATCAATACCTCTGGGATCTCGACTCTAGCAATTCATAACGCATCGTTGCTAACGGACAATCGCAACAGCCTGAGGCAAAGTGTAACTAAAGGTTCAGATTACCATTATTCAGACATGACTGGCCGTGTAACGATTACACCGCGAGGGATGTTCTGCTTCACGTTTGCAGAGGACGCTCACCCGCTCCCCTTGAATGCGCGCCGCTTTTCCGCAACACTAGTTAGTGTGTAAACGCTTACCCCTATAAGAAGGTATTGAATGGCGACAATTAAGGATGTGGCTCGTCTGGCCGGTGTTTCCGTCGCGACCGTCTCCCGCGTAATCAACAACTCCCCTAAAGCGAGTGATGCATCGCGCCAGGCCGTGCAGGACGCCATGGAAAACCTGAATTATCACCCTAACGCCAACGCGCGCGCCCTTGCCCAGCAGTCGACAGAAACCATCGGGCTGGTGGTCGGGGATGTATCCGATCCGTTTTTCGGTGCGATGGTCAAAGCCGTAGAACAAGTCTCTTATCACACCGGAAATTTCCTGCTGATTGGTAATGGCTACCACAATGAACAGAAAGAGCGCCAGGCCATTGAGCAGCTGATCCGTCATCGCTGTGCGGCACTGGTGGTCCATGCCAAAATGATCCCCGACGCCGAGCTGATCCATCTGATGAAACAGATGCCGGGGATGGTGATTATCAACCGTATTATTCCCGGTTTTGAAACCCGCTGCGTGGCGCTCGACGACCGTTACGGCGCATGGCTCGCAACCCGTCACCTGATCCAGCAGGGCCATACCCGAATTGGTTATCTGTGCTCCAACCACCCAATTTCCGATGCGGAAGATCGCCTTCAGGGCTATTACGACGCGCTGCGCGAAGCCGGTCTGCCCTGCAACGATCGTCTTGTGGCGTACGGAGAACCGGATGAGAGTGGCGGCGAGCAGGCGATGACCGAGCTGCTGGGACGCGGGCGGAATTTCACCGCCGTGGCCAGCTATAACGACTCCATGGCCGCCGGCGCAATGGGCGTGCTGAATGATAACGGGATCGACGTCCCGGCAGAAATTTCGCTGATTGGCTTTGATGATGTGCTGGTGTCGCGCTACGTGCGTCCTCGCCTGACCACCGTGCGTTACCCGATTGTAACCATGGCAACGCAGGCGGCAGAACTGGCGTTAGCGCTGGCCGAGCATCGCCCGCCACCGGAAATTACCCACCTGTTCAGCCCAACCTTAGTGCGCCGTCACTCGGTGGTATCGCCCGCGGAAGCCGTGAGCGAACAGCGATAGAGATGGACGGTTTTATCCGGGTATTCCAGCGCATCGCCGATGTAGTGCCAGCCGTAACGTTCGTAGAAGTCGCGGCAGGCAGACCAGAGATGAAGCTCGTGATACCCGGCGCGTCGCGCGTAGCCGATAACATGCTGCTGAAGTTTTCCCGCCAGCCCGTTTCCCCGGGCGGCTTCATCGACATACAGCGCAGCCAGCCAGGGGTGGAGATCCTGTCGGGAAATTAAATCGCAACGCCACAACCCAACGGTGCCCAGCAGCTGGTCATCCTCAACGGCAATAAAGGTGAGCGGTAACTCGCCCGGCGTCAGGCTGTGCTCGACAATGCTCTGGAAAAAGGCACGCGGCATACCTTCACCAAACGCGTACCAGATCCAGTCGATCACCTGCTGTGTAAACTGCGGCGCAGCGTGAAGCGGCAGTATATTCACACCAGCTTCCCCTGGAAAAGAGGGACCGATTCGAAGAGATAGCCGTCGAAATCGGGTGCGTCTTCGTCTGACAGCTCAAGCAGGCTCTTTTTGACGTTTTCAAGATGCTGGAACATCGCCTGCCACGCCCCCATCACGTCGCGGCGGCGGAGCGCAGCGAGAATGGTTTGCCTGTCGCCGAGCCATTTCAGCCGCCATGCGCGGCTGGCGATGTGGCCGTTGAATTGCTGCCACAGTGGGCTGCTGTCCATGTGATGCCAGACGCTTTCAACGGTCGCCAGCAGCATCTGGTTTTGTGTGGCCCCCGCCAGTACAAGGTGGAACATTTTGTTGTTGTCCTGGCTGCGATCGTCGGCGGCAATCGCCCGTTGCTCCTGCTCGATGATGCGGCGCAGGTTGTCGATATCCGCCCGCGTCGCCATTTTTGCGGCAAAGGCGGCAATGTTGCTTTCAAGCAGCTGACGCGCCTGGAGAATTTCAAACGGCCCCACGTCACTGTTCAGAAAACGCTCTTCCTCGTTTTCATGCTCCTCCGGAATGCGCATCACGTACACGCCAGACCCCTGGCGAATATCCACCGTCCCCTGAAGCTCAAGCATCAGCAGCGCCTCGCGCACAATAGTGCGGCTCACGCCATACGTCTCGGCGATGTTGCGCTCCGGCGGCAGACGCGATCCCACGGGATAATGCCCCTGGATAATCTGCGCCCGTAAATCCTCGCCAATCTCCTGGTACTGTTTTTTTTCCGGCAGGATGACAGCCTTATCCACGTTTTCACCTGTGTTTTTCAGTTAATGCGCGGGCCGGACGTCCTCCCGGCCAGTTTGTGCGCTATTTTACCAGAAGGCTTACTTCCATTCATCGTCAACACTGAGCGTCAGCACACGCTCATCGCGCAGCTGGCGGAACCAGGACGCCGATTTCTTTGCCCGCCGTGCGCGATGGTTTTCAAGGTCGATCTCAATAAGCCCGTAGCGGTTTTTAAACGCGTTCATCGGCGAGACGTTGTCGGTGAAGGCCCACAGCATATAACCGTGACAGTTTGCCCCCGCCTCCCGCGCCAGCAGCGTGTAATAAAGATGTTCGCTGATAAACGCGATGCGGTACGCGTCATCGATAATGCCGTCGCGATTGCGAAACTGCGCTTCGTTCTCCACACCCATCCCGCTTTCCGCTACAAACCAGTCAATGTTGCGATAGTCGTTTTTAATCCGCATCGCCATGTCGTAAATAATGCGCGGGAAGATCTCCCAGCCGCGGGAGGTGTTCATCCTCCGCCCCGGCAGCTCGAACGGCTCGTAGTAATACGCCGGGTGGAACGGCGTCTCCGGGTGCCAGGCGCGGGACGGGGCTTTGACGCGATGCGGGTAATAGAGGTTAATGCCCAGCTCGTCGACGGTGTTGTCGGCAATCAGCGCCAGCTCGTCAGCCGTGTAGTCCCACTGCACCTGATGCTGCGCCAGCAGGGTAAAGAGCGCCTGCGGATAGCGCCCGTGCACCAGTGGGTCGAGAAAGACGCGGTTGTAGAACAGATCGTACATCTCTGCCGCTCGCACGTCATGCGGTGCGCGCGAGCGTGGATAGGTCACTTCCGGGTTAAGAATACAACCCACTGAGCCGTCATACCCTTTCTCGCGAAACAGCTTCACCACTTTCGCCGTCGCCAGCACTTTATGGTGGTTCCACTGCATCCAGGTGCTGGTGTTCTGCTCATAGGGCCAGCGCAGTGCGTCAAGGTAGACGCGCGTCTGGACCACAATCGGCTCGTTGAAGGTAAACCAGCGGGTGACTTTGCCGTGAAAGCGCTCAAACACTTTTTCCGCATAGCGAACGAACAGCTCGACGACGTGCTTCGACGCCCAGCCGCCGTAGGTTTCCAGCAGCACGCCCGGCAATTCGTAGTGTTCCAGGCAGATCATCGGCTCAATGCCCTGACGGTGCATTTCATCGAACAGCGCGTCGTAATAGGCGGCGTACTCTTCATCTACCGTCGCATTTTCATAGTCGGTTAAAAAGCGCGACCAGTTGATCGAGGTGCGATAGTGCGTCAGGCCCGCCTGCTTCATCAGCGCCACGTCTTCACGGAAGCGATTAATAAAGTCGGTTGCCACCGCCGGGCCATAGCCGTTGTGCCAGACGTGACGATCGTTCTTGAACCAGAGATCGATCCACGAATCCTGCCCTGGCTTTTTGCCGCTCCAGCCCTCGGTCTGCCAGGCCGATGCCGCCGCGCCCAGCATAAAATCCTGCGGTATAGTTATCTGTTTTATGCTCATCCGGTCCTCATGCGTTATCGGTGGCTTGTTGCAGCGCGGCCTGCTCTGCGCGGCGTGAGGCAATTTTCACAAACGGCAGATAGATAATCACCGCGGTCACGATGCAGATAAACTGGGTGATCACCGCCCCCATGGAGCCCGCGGTTGACAGCCAGGCGTTGATCAGCGGCGGCGTGGTCCAGGGCACCATCACCACGGCTTTCCCGGCAAATCCGGTCACGGTGGCAAAGTAGCCAATCGAGCCCGTCACCAGCGGCGTGATGATGAACGGGATAGCCAGGATCGGGTTGAGCATGATTGGCATCCCGAAGATCACCGGCTCGTTGATATTAAAAATACCCGGGCCGATGGAGAGCTTAGCGATCTCCTTCATTTCTTTACGTTTGGTGGCAATCATGACGGCGATCAGCAGGCCGATGGTCAGGCCGGAGCCGCCGATGCTCATATAGACGTCCCAGAACGGCATGGTGATGATGTTTGGCACCTCTTTGCCCTGCTCGAACGCGCTCATGTTAACGGTGATTGCCCCCAGCAACAGCGGCTCGCGGATCGGCTTGATCATCTGGTTGCCGTGAATACCAATCACCCAGAACAGCTGGGCGACAAACATCAGCAGCAGGATCCCCGGCAGGCTTTGCACCACGCGCTCCAGCGGCTGTTGCACCACCTGGTAAACCGCGTCGTAGAGATACATGCCGGTAATCTGATGAAACACGAAGCCAAAGGTGGCGATGGCGGTGGTAGTGATAATGGCCGGGATCAGCGCAGAGAACGACGCGGCGACGTTCGGCGGCACCGTGTCCGGCATCCTGATTTTCAGCCCCTTGCGGTTTTCCAGCCAGCAGTAAATCTCCACTGACAGGATGGCGATAAACATGCCGAGGAACAGGCTGCGGGTATCGGAGAACTGGCGCAGCAGCACGTCTTTCACCACGTGCATCTCGCCGTCCACCAGCATTTCCACCGTGGTTGGCGTCACGCAGATAAAGCAGATCACCGCCAGCAGGCCGGGGAACAGGGACTTAATGCCGTTAATACGCCCCAGCTCAATGCCGATTAAAAACACCGCACCGATGTTGAGAAAGTTAAGCGTGGCATAGTTGAGCGCGCTGGTGATCGGCTTTAACGCCGCCAGAAACGACAGCGACTGAAAGCTCGCCAGGCCGTTTTTCGGATCCAGCACCATATTGGAGATCAGTACCGAGAACGCCCCCACAATGATGACCGGCATTAAGGTAATAAACGCAGACTTGATCGCCTGGATATAGCGATAGCTGTTGAACGTGGTGGCAAAACTGCCCAGAGCGTCGATCAGTTTTTCCTGAAATGCCATAGGGTAATACCTCAGTAAAAGGGCTTTTATTGAATAAGATGGACAGCCGGATACTATTGGTATGCCAAAAATAGCGCCCACAGGCGCTTTGTTCTGTGATTAAGCTCTCAATGAGGTAAGAGGTATTCCAGATTGCGATTTATCACCATTTTGGCATGCCAATGACAGGCATTTATCCCGCTGGCGAGGATCGTTACCGAAAAGCGTGATCGTTATGGGGTTTTGCCCTTCCCACGTCGCTTATGCGCCGGATGGTCTGTGTTAAACTGCAAACCATTACGTGGAAACAGGAATTTCGAATGGCAACAATGCTGGATGTCTCACTGCGTGCGGGCGTGTCGAAGGCCACCGTTTCGCGCGTGCTGAACGGCACAGGTCAGGTTAAAGAGAGCACGCGTCAGCAGGTATTTCGCGCGATGGAGGAGCTGGGCTATCGTCCGAACTTTCTCGCGCGTTCGCTGGCTAACCAGACCAGCAACAGCATTGGTCTTGTCGTCTCGACGTTCGACGGTTTTTACTTTGGTCGTTTGCTACAGCAGGCGTCACGGCAGACCGAAAAGCACGGAAAACAGCTGATTGTTACCGACGGTCACGACGCCCCTGAACAGGAAGAACAGGCGGTGCAGATGCTCGCCGACCGCAAGTGCGACGCCATCGTGCTGTACACGCGATACATGAGCGAAAAGACGATCCTGAAGCTGATCAACAGCGTGCAGACGCCGCTGGTGATCATTAACCGTGAAGTGAGCCAGGCGGCGGATCGCTGCGTCTTCTTTGAACAGCAGGACGCGGCCTTCAAAGCGGTGGATTACCTGATAAGCCAGGGTCATCGGGAGATCGCCTGTATCACCGTCCCGATCCACACCCCAACGGGTAAAGCGCGGCTGATGGGCTACCGTAAGGCGCTGGAGAAGCACGGTATTCGTCTCGACGAGCGGCGGATTAAATACGGCGATGCAGGCATGACGCGGGGTTACGAGCTGTGCAAGGAGCTGATTGCGGAAAAGACATCGTTCAGCGCCCTGTTTGCCTGTAATGATGATATGGCCCTGGGCGCCTCCAAAGCATTACACCAGGCCGGGCTGAAGATCCCGCAGGATATTTCGCTGTTTGGTTTTGACGATGCCCCCAGCGCAAAGTGGCTGGAGCCTGCCCTGTCGTCGGTATATTTGCCGATCGACAACATGATCGTCACGGCAATCGACCAGGCGATCCGGCTGGCAAAAAACCAGCCGGTTGAAGCGATCCCGCCGTTCACCGGCACGCTGGTGTTACGCGATTCGGTGACAACAGGGCCGTGGTTTAATCAGACCAGCTCTAACGCCAGCAGCTCCTGAATGGTCTGGCGACGGCGAATCAGCCGCGCCACGCCGTTATCAAACAGCACTTCCGGCAGCAGCGGGCGGCTATTGTAGTTGGAAGACATAGACGCCCCGTACGCACCGGTATCATGCAGCACCAGATAATCTCCCGGTTTTACCTCTGGCAGCGAACGGGTTTCGACTTTCCCGCCTTCCTGCTGAGTAAAGACGTCACCGGATTCACACAGCGGGCCGGCAACAACGGTCTCGATGCGCGGCGCGTTGACCAGATCGCGGCCATCGGCGGCAAGCGCGGTAATGTGATGATAGCTGCCGTACATGGACGGGCGCATCAGGTCGTTGAAGCCAGCATCAATCAGCACAAAGTGACGGCTTCCCATCTCCTTCACGCTCCGCACCTGCGCCACCAGCACGCCAGCTTCGGCGACCAGGAAACGACCCGGCTCAATCTCCAGCTTCACCGCATGGCCCAGATGGGCAGCGATCCTGTCACGCGCGGCGCTCCACAGGCCGTAATAGTGATCCGTGTCGATCGCCTCTTCTCCTTCGCGGTAAGGGATCGAAAGCCCTCCCCCGGCGGAGATCGCCTCCAGATCCTGACCAAAATCGATAACCTGACGCACCATTGCGCCACAGACCTGCTCAAGATGGCCATAATCCACGCCGGACCCGATATGCATGTGAATGCCCACCAGCTTGAGGTTGTAGCGTTGTAAAACCTCCAGCGCCGCAGGCATATCGGCATACCAGATCCCGTGTTTACTGTTTTCGCCCCCGGTGTTGGTTTTCTGACTGTGGCCGTGACCAAAGCCCGGGTTGACGCGCAGCCAGACGCGATGGCCAGGAGAGACCTGCCCAAGCTGTTCCAGCATATCCACCGAACCAGCATTGACCGGGATTTGCAGCTCGTGCACGCGCGCCAGCGTGGCGTCGTCTATCAGGTCAGCGGTGAAGACGATCGCGTCGCTGTCGGCTTTCGGATCAAACCCGGCCGCCAGCGCACGTTCGATCTCACCCAGCGATACGGAATCAACCTTCACGCCCTGCTCGCGCATCAGGCGCAGAATATGAATATTGGAGCAGGCCTTCTGCGCAAAACGCACCACGTCAAACTGATGCAGCGCGGCGATCTTCTCGCGGACAATCTGCGCATCGTAAACCCACACCGGACAGCCGAATTCGGCAGGCAGGCGCAGCAGGTTATCGGCGTTTAAATCGGTTTCGGTCTGGTTGAGCGGGCGTGGCATGGTCGTCTCCGGAAATCTGTTTTTTATCATTACGCCATAGCCTGAAGAGAATAAAAAATATCGTTTTATCGTGAGTCTATGCAAAAATGATATGGAACACGCTCAGCCATCAGGTGCCCTATGCCCGCCGTTAACCTACGCCATATCGAGATTTTTCATGCGGTGATGACCACCGGCAATCTCACTGAAGCCGCGCACATGCTGCACACCTCGCAGCCGACGGTCAGCCGCGAGCTGGCGCGTTTTGAGAAAGTGCTGGGGCTGAAGCTGTTTGAACGCACCCGCGGCAGGCTGCATCCAACGGTGCAGGGTTTACGTCTGTTTGAGGAGGTTCAGCGCTCCTGGTACGGGCTGGACAGGATCGTGAGCGCGGCAGAGAGCCTGAGGGAGTTCCGCCAGGGCGAACTGTCCATCGTCTGCCTGCCGGTCTTTTCCCAGTCATTCCTGCCGGTACTGTTACAGCCGTTTCTGGCCCGCTATCCGGAGGTCAGCCTGACCATCGTGCCGCAGGAGTCGCCGCTGCTGGAGGAGTGGCTTTCGGCCCAGCGCCACGATCTGGGTCTGACTGAAACCCTCGTCACGCCAGCGGGAACGGAACGCACGGAGCTGCTGTCGCTGGATGAGGTCTGCGTGCTGCCTGCCAGCCACCCGCTTGCCCACAAAACCGTGCTGACACCGGCGGATTTTCACGGTGAGAACTATATCAGCCTGTCGCAGACCGACAGCTACCGGCAGCTTCTGGATGGCCTGTTTGCCGAACATCAGGTGAAGCGGCGGATGGTGATGGAAACGCACAGTGCGGCGTCAATTTGCGCGATGGTGCGCGCGGGCGTGGGTATTTCGGTGGTGAACCCGCTCACGGCCATGGACTACGCCAGCAGCGGCGTGGTTCTGCGCCGTTTTAGCGTTTCCGTTCCCTTTACCGTGAGCCTGATCCGCCCGCTGCACCGGCCCGCCTCAGCGCTGGTTGATGCCTTTAGTGAACATCTGATTGCGCACGCGCGTCAGGTGGCGCTTCGCTTACCTGACCTGCAAAAACCTTTATGACAGCATAAACTCCACCGCATCCGCGGCATGGATGGCGGCGGTATCGAAGACCGGTATCGGGCTTCGGTCTGCAGGCACCAGCAGACCGATTTCGGTACAGCCGAAGATGACCCCTTCCGCTCCCTGCTGCGCCAGTTTCTCTATCACGCTGACGTACCAGGCGCGCGAAGCTTCGCTGAAGGTGCCCAGACACAGTTCATCAAAAATAATCTGGTTAATGTGCGCCCGGTCAGCCTCCTCCGGGATCAGGCTTTCAATCCCGAACTGGCTGCTCAGCCGCCCGCGGTAAAAATCCTGTTCCATGGTGTAGCGCGTCCCCAGCAGCGCCACGCGCGTCATGCCGGCGGTACGTATGGCACGCCCGGTGGCATCCGCGATATGTAAGAACGGCAGCGAACAGCGGTCTTCAATGTGCGACGCCACCTTATGCATGGTGTTGGTACACAGCAGAATACCCTGCGCGCCCGCACGCTCCAGCCCGAGCGCGGCGTCCGCCAGTATCTGCCCCGCTTTGTCCCACTCCCCGCTCGACTGGCAGGCTTCTATTTCATGGAAATCCACGCTGTGCAGCAGCAGGCTGGCTGAATGCAGACCGCCCAGACGCTGTTTAACGCCTTCATTAATCAGGCGGTAGTACGGGATCGTTGATTCCCAGCTCATGCCCCCTAACAGACCGATCGTTTTCATCTTTCCTCCTGTGCGTTTCACCCAGTGAAGCAAACTTGTGATCGCCTTTCCAGTTATTTGGCTAAACGTTTCCTTTTCTCGGCGGGTGAGATAAGTTAATTGAAACAATGTTTCATTACATAACAGGGCGAAAATATGTTTATTTTCCATAAAGAGACCACGCTTGAGGATCTGGGCAACGGCGTGACGCGTCGTATTCTGGCGCACGACGGCAGGATGATGGCGGTGGAAGTGAATTTCGAGGAAGGCGCGATTGGCCCGATGCATAACCACCCGCATGAGCAACTCACCTACGTTCTCTCGGGGGAATTTGAGTTCACCATTGGCGAGGAGAAGCATGTGGTGACCGCGGGCGACACCCTCTATAAAGCGCCGCACGTGATGCACGGCTGCGTTTGCCTGAAACCCGGCACCCTGCTGGATACCTTTACGCCGGTACGCGAAGATTTCCTGAAATAAAAAAAGGCGCTCAGTTGAGCGCCTTTTTTGATGTTATTCCGTTACCGGCTCAGGAAGTTGTTCCGGCAGCGGGTTGCGGGTGCTCATAGCCTCGCGCAGCAGCACGCTGCCACAGGCGAACAGTCCACCCAGAATACACGCCAGCAGCACGATGAGGGCTTTGCCCGGGCCATCTTTTTTCACCGGCATAGAAGGTGAAAGCTGGTATTTGAACGGCTCCAGGCTCACATCTTCGAAGGAGAGTTTTTGCAGCTGTGCCAGATAGTATTCGCGGTTCTGGAAATCGGCGTTCAGCTCAGAAACGTCCTTGAGATTTTTTTCAATCTGCAATTTCTGCGCAATCCCGTCCGCACCGAGGGCGACGGAATAATCCGGATCGTCTTTCACCGCCTGTCCATTGCTGTAAACCGGCTTTTTGATCCCAGCCGCGTTCGCCACTTCCAGCGAGTAGTTCAGGCGTTGCAGGTTGGTATTGTGGATATTGGTCAGACGGACCCGATCCAACTCCAGCTGCTGCTGTACCGTTTTGGTTCTCAGGATCAGCTGATCGCGAATGTTTTGCATGGTCTCCTGCTCGACGATGCGGGAGATGTACTGAATGTAACCATTCAACACTTTCTGCGCATCCTCTGCCGTTGGGGCTGTGAAGCTTAACGTCCAGGAGAGGTATGGGGCTTTATCGGCATTTTTTTCCTGCGTGTTATCAACAGCCTTCATCTTTTCGGCAATATTGACCACCGCGCGGTGCAGCTCCAGCGGGTCAACCTCAGCGCCATCGAGCTGAGCCATCACGTAAGGTGAGCTCTTCATGTACTCTTCAAGCAGAGACTGGGACTGAAACTTTTTGATAAACAGATTAAACACATCCGCACGGGTAATTTTCACGTCGACATCAAGCACCTGGAGCGCCACCATCATCTGGCGCAGCGAACTCCACTGCGTCTGTTCCGCGGGCGTAATGACCGCTTTACTGGTCCATTTTTGCGGTATCAGAAAGGCGATTGCCAGGCCGACCAGTGCAAATGCAAAGACAATGGTGATGATGCGTTTTTTTGCTGCCAGCAGGACGTCCAGCAGACCCAGAAGATCTATTTCTTTAGCGCTGACCGCCGGGGGAGCATAGTGAGGAAAATTGAGATCCGTATGTTTTTTGAAATCCATCGCTGACATAACTGTTCTTCTTTTAAGGATGCAGTGAAATTCTGCCTGACTGGTTCCGGTGTAACAAATCATACAAGAATGTAAGAATTATCTGAATGACGAATTGGTACATCTGTAGACCTGCTATCAGATCTGGTAGTTAGCCACGCTGCGTGACTATTGTTATTCCTGCTCCCCTTTTGCTTCATTATCTCTTCCTCATGGGCCGCGGCGAACGTCCGTGGAAAGTCAAAAATGCCACTTCCCTCACTATATTGAAACAGCGTTTCGACGCTGATCACATTTCCACCATTAAGCGAATGACGCAGAAATAAATCGCAATAATATAAAATAAAACGATGTTTTAGTATCCAAGAACACCGGTTCAGCTCTTTTGAAACCCGAAGCGCTTACACCACGACGAAAGACAAAAAAGCGTTAAAAAACAAACGTAGGTTTTGCCGTTGCCAGACGTTGCACCCTGAATTTCAGCTCCCATGCCGCGCATCGCAGGCCTGGGAAAATGTAACAAAGCAGATTTCGTATTAAACCATTGATTGCCAGGTAGGTATGTATGAATGAAAACAAGCTGCTGGGGCTCGCATGGATATCACCCTATATCATCGGGCTGATACTCTTTACGGCATTCCCCTTCGTCTCATCGTTTTTCCTCAGCTTTACGGATTACGATTTGATGAGTCCGCCGGTGTTTAACGGCATCGAAAACTATCGCTACATGTTTACCGAAGACACGCTCTTCTGGAAATCCATGGGCGTGACCTTTGCCTATGTATTTTTAACCATCCCGCTAAAGCTCGCCTTTGCATTAGGAATTGCCTTTGTCCTGAACTTTAAATTACGCGGCATCGGCTTTTTCCGAACGGCCTACTATATTCCGTCGATCCTCGGCAGCTCCGTCGCCATTGCCGTATTGTGGCGCGCCTTATTTGCCATCGATGGCCTGCTGAACAGCTTTATCGGCGTTTTTGGCTTTGATCCGGTGAACTGGCTGGGCGAGCCGTCGCTGGCGCTGATGTCCGTTACCCTGCTGCGCGTCTGGCAGTTCGGTTCCGCGATGGTCATCTTCCTGGCCGCGCTGCAAAACGTACCGCAGTCCCAGTATGAAGCGGCAATGATCGATGGCGCATCGAAATGGCAGATGTTCATGAAGGTGACCGTGCCACTGATTACGCCGGTGATCTTCTTCAACTTCATCATGCAGACCACGCAGGCGTTCCAGGAATTTACCGGGCCGTACGTGATTACCGGCGGCGGGCCAACCTATTCGACCTATCTGTTCTCGCTCTACATCTACGACACCGCCTTTAAGTATTTCGATATGGGCTATGGCGCGGCGCTGGCGTGGATCCTGTTCCTGGTGGTGGCCGTCTTCGCCGGTATCGCCTTTAAGTCGTCGAAATACTGGGTGTTCTACTCCGCCGATAAAGGAGGCAAAAATGGCTGATATTCAACAACTCTCCACGGCAAGAAGCGTCGCCGAACGCGAAGTGGCCCGCACGCTGCGCAGAGAGAAAATCAACGCCTCCGTTCGCTATGTGATTCTGCTGGTTGTCGGCCTGCTGATGCTTTACCCGCTGGTGTGGATGTTCTCCGCGTCGTTCAAACCGAACCACGAGATCTTCACCACATTGAGCCTGTGGCCTGCCCACGCCACCTGGGATGGTTTCGTAAACGGCTGGAAAACCGGCACCGAGTACAACTTCGGCCATTACATGCTGAACACCTTTAAGTATGTGATCCCGAAAGTGATCCTGACCATTATCTCCTCCACCATCGTGGCGTACGGCTTTGCCCGCTTCGAGATCCCGTGGAAGAAGTTCTGGTTCGCCACGCTCATCACCACCATGCTGCTGCCCAGCACCGTGCTGCTGATCCCGCAGTACCTGATGTTCCGTGAAATGGGCATGCTCAACAGCTATATGCCGCTGTACCTGCCGCTGGCCTTCGCCACTCAGGGGTTCTTCGTCTTCATGCTGATCCAGTTCCTGCGCGGCGTCCCGCGTGACATGGAAGAGGCGGCGCAGATTGACGGCTGTAACTCCATTCAGGTGCTGTGGTACGTGGTAGTGCCGATCCTGAAACCGGCCATTATCTCCGTCGCCCTGTTCCAGTTCATGTGGTCCATGAACGACTTTATCGGGCCGCTGATTTACGTCTACAGCGTGGATAAATACCCCATCGCACTGGCGCTGAAAATGTCCATCGATGTCACCGAAGGCGCGCCGTGGAACGAAATTCTGGCAATGGCGAGCATCTCCATTCTGCCATCCATCATTGTCTTCTTCCTGGCACAGCGCTACTTCGTACAGGGCGTCACCAGCAGCGGAATTAAAGGTTAAGAGGGAAATACCATGGCTGAAGTTATTTTCAACAAGCTGGAAAAGGTCTACTCCAACGGCTTTAAAGCGGTACACGCTATCGATCTTAAAATTGCTGAAGGGGAATTCATGGTGATCGTCGGCCCATCCGGCTGCGCCAAATCCACGACCCTGCGCATGCTGGCGGGGCTCGAAACCATCAGCGGCGGCGAGGTGCGCATTGGCGACAAGATCGTGAACAACCTCGCGCCGAAAGAGCGCGGTATTGCAATGGTGTTCCAGAACTATGCCCTCTATCCGCACATGACGGTGCGCGAGAATCTGGCCTTTGGTCTCAAACTGAGCAAACTGCCGAAAGATCAGATTGAGTCTCAGGTGAATGAAGCTGCCAAAATTCTTGAACTGGAAGAGCTGCTCGACCGCCTGCCGCGCCAGCTTTCCGGCGGCCAGGCGCAGCGCGTGGCGGTAGGCCGTGCGATTGTGAAAAAACCGGATGTGTTCCTGTTCGATGAGCCGCTTTCAAACCTCGACGCCAAACTGCGCGCTTCGATGCGTATTCGTATTTCCGACCTGCATAAGCAGCTGAAGAAATCCGGAAAACCGGCGACCACCGTTTACGTGACACACGACCAGACCGAAGCGATGACCATGGGCGACCGCATCTGCGTGATGAAGCTCGGCCATATCATGCAGGTGGATACGCCGGACAACCTCTACCACAGGCCGAGGAACATGTTCGTGGCGGGCTTTATCGGCGCGCCGGAGATGAATATACGCAAAAGCGTACTGGTCGAAAAAGCGGGCCAGCTGCACATCGCCATTGGCGATGAAACCATGCCGCTGAACGCGGAGAAGCAGGAGAAAGTCGCGGCCTACGCGGGTCAGGAGATTTACTACGGCGTGCGTCCGGAATTTGTGTCGCTCTCTGATGAGCCCTTCCCGAACGGCGGCTGTAGCGGGGAGATGGTGCGCGTTGAGAACATGGGCCACGAATTCTTTGTGTACCTGAAGGTCGCGGACTACGAACTGACCGCCCGAATCCCGTCCGATGAAGCTAAGCCAATGATTGATAAGGGGCTTCATCGTAAGGTGTATTTCACGTTTGAGATGAACAAGTGTCATATTTTTGACGCAAAAACTGAACAGAACCTCTCTCTCTGATGGAGTGATAAAAATGAAAAAAGTGCTTTTAAGCGCAGCAATCTCCGCGACCCTGGGTCTTACCGCTTTGCCATCGATGGCGCAGAATGTGGATTTACGGATGTCCTGGTGGGGCGGCAACGGCCGTCACCAGGTCACCCTGAAAGCGCTGGAAGAGTTCCATAAGCAGAACCCGGACATCAACGTGAAAGCGGAATACACCGGCTGGGATGGTCACCTCTCCCGTCTGACCACCCAGATTGCGGGCGGCACCGAGCCGGACGTAATGCAGACGAACTGGAACTGGCTGCCGATCTTCTCGAAAACCGGTGACGGCTTCTACGATCTGAACAAGATGAAGGACGTGATTGACCTGTCGCAGTTCGATCCCAAAGAGCTGCAAACCACCACCGTGGACGGCAAGCTGAACGGCATTCCGATCTCGGTGACGGCGCGCGTGTTCTACTTCAATGACGAAACCTGGAAAAAAGCGGGTATTGCGTACCCGAAAACCTGGGACGAGCTGATGGCGGCCGGTAAAACCTTCGAGAGCAAGCTCGGCAAGCAATACTATCCGGTGATCCTGGAGCATCAGGATACGCTGGCGCTGCTGAATTCGTACATGATCCAGAAGTACAACATTCCTGCGGTGGATGAGAAAACCAAAAAGTTCAGCTACACAAAGGAACAGTGGGTAGAGTTTTTCCAGACCTACAAAAAGCTGATCGACAGCCACGTCATGCCGGACACCAAATACTATGCCTCGTTCGGTAAGAGCAACATGTATGAAATGAAGCCGTGGATCCAGGGTGAATGGGGCGGCACCTACATGTGGAACTCCACCATCAACAAATATTCCGACAACCTGAAGCCACCGGCGAAACTGGAGCTGGGCAACTACCCAATGCTGCCGGGCGCCACCGACGCAGGTCTGTTCTTCAAACCGGCGCAGATGCTGTCGATTGGTAAGACGACCAAAAACCCAGAGGCGGCAGCGAAGCTGATTAACTTCCTGCTCAACAGCAAAGAAGGGGTCGATACGCTGGGTCTTGAGCGCGGCGTGCCGCTGAGCAAAGTGGCGGTGCAGTATCTGACCGAAGACGGCACCATTAAAGAGGACGATCCTTCCGTGGCGGGCCTGCGCCTGGCGCAGTCGCTGCCGGCGAAACTCACTGTCTCGCCATACTTTGACGACCCACAGATTGTGGCGCAGTTCGGTACCTCATTGCAGTATATCGACTACGGGCAGAAAACCGTGGAAGAGACGGCCGCTGACTTCCAGCGTCAGGCGGAGCGTATTTTGAGACGTGCGATGCGGTAAAAACAAAGCCGGGTGGCGCTTCGCTTACCCGGCCTACACGGTATCGTAGGCCCGGTAAGCGAAGCGCCACCGGGCAATGACATTACACGCCGATATTACGTAGTTTCTCCCCTTTCATCAGCTTGCGTTCAATATGCTCCAGGGTCACGCCTTTGGTTTCCGGGATCAGCCAGAACGTCACGCCGATAAACGCCACGTTCAGCACCGTATACAGCCAGAAGGTGCCTGCCGCGCCAATCGCATCCAGCAGCGTCAGGAAGGTCGCGCCAATGATCATATTCGACACCCAGTTGGTGGTGGTGGAACAGGTGATACCAAAGTCGCGGCATTTCAGCGGCTGAATTTCAGAGCACAGGATCCACACCACCGGTGCGGCGCTCATCGCGTAACCGGCGATGCACATCATGGTCATGCCAACGGAGAGCCAGGAGAGGCCGCTTGACGCCGTGCCGTTATCGAACTGCATCAGGCAGTAACCAAGGATCAAGGTGCCGAGCGCCATTACGCTAAAGCCAATTTTCAGGGCCGGTTTACGTCCGGCCTTATCGACGGTGAACACCGCGATAAAGGTGGCGAACATAAAGGTCAGCCCCACCACCAGCGTGGCGATCATCTGCTGTTCGGTGGTGGTAAAACCAGCCATTTTAAAGATGCGTGGGGCATAATACATGATGATGTTCATCCCCGTGAACTGCTGCATCGCCTGTAACAGCATGCCGAGGAACACCGCGCGGCGCACGTTGCGGTTTGCCTTAAACAGGGACCAGCCGCCCTGCTTCAGCTTCAGGCTTTCGCGGATTTCGTTCAGCTCTTCACGCGCTTTTTCAGACGTGTCGCGCAGCATGCGCAGCACCTCTTCCGCCTCCACGTGACGCCCTTTTTGCGCCAGCCAGCGCGGGCTGTTCGGCAGGAAAATGACTAACACAATCAGCAGCACCGCAGGCAGCGCCAGCACGCCAAGCATTGCCCGCCAGTTGCCGCTGTAGCTGAAGTACGTATCCGACAGGAACGCCAGCACGATACCGAGCGTCACCATCAGCTGGTACATGCTGATCATCTTCCCGCGCACGTTTTCGCTCGCCATTTCGGAGAGGTAAAGCGGCGCTGTGTAGGACGCGATACCCACCGCCACGCCCAGCAGCACGCGGGAAAGCAGCAACACTTCAACGTTGGTGGCAAACGCCGAACCAAGAGAGCCAGCAACAAACAGGATCGCCCCGACCATCAGGCTGTATTTGCGCCCGAGACGGAACGACAGCCAGCCGTTAAACAGTGCGCCGATGGCCGCACCCAGCATCATGCTGCTCACCACCCACTCTTGCAGGCGGTTGCTTAACGTAAAGTGGTCGGTAATAAAGGGCAGTGCGCCCGCGATAACGCCGATATCCAGACCAAACAGTAAACCGGCTACGGCGGCCGCAACAGAAACAAACTGGTTCATGCGTCGGGTATCGCGCAGCGCAGCGGGCATAAGGGTAGAGTCATTTACAGATGTCATTGTTTCCTGCCTCAACAGCGAAATTCGTTAAGTGAAATTACGAGATACCGGAAGAAAGTGTCAGGCCGGAAATGGTGAAGATATGGATTATTTCGCTACGACACACCGATCTGTGATGGACATTACAATTTCAAATCAGGATGGTTTAACCTTATTTTTGATTAATTAGTTAATATTTAAGCAATAAATGTGTGACACCCGTCATTTATTCCTTTTCAGTATGGATTTTTCATCTTTAAGGATATGGATAAAGCCAATTTTGGCGCAAAAAAAACCTCTACCCGAGGGCAGAGGTTCTTTATTCGGGCTGACTTAACGTGCCAGCCAGCCGCCGTCTACGGCAACGGTGTAGCCGTTAATGTAGTCCGAAGCCGGGGACGCCAGGAATACAACCGGGCCCATCAGATCGCTCGGCAGACCCCAGCGACCCGCTGGAATACGCTCCAGGATTGCCGCGCTGCGCTCTTCATCCGCACGCAGCTGCTGGGTGTTGTTGGTGGCCATGTAGCCCGGCGCAATCGCGTTGACGTTGATGTTGTGCTGCGCCCACTCGTTCGCCAGCAGGCGGGTCACGCCCATCACGGCACTCTTCGATGCGGTGTAAGACGGCACGCGGATGCCGCCCTGGAAAGAGAGCATGGAGGCAATATTAATGATCTTGCCACCTTTCCCCTGAGCAATGAAGTGCTTCGCAGCCGCCTGGGACATAAAGAACACGCTCTTGATGTTCAGATTCATCACGTCGTCCCAGTCCGTTTCGCTGAAGTTAATCGCGTCTTCACGACGGATCAGGCCGGCGTTGTTGACCAGAATATCGATATGCCCAAACTCCGCCACCGCGCGATCCAGCAGCTCAGGGATCGCATCGATTTTGCGCAGGTCCGCGGTCAGGCTCAGGAAACGGCGGCCCAGCGCGGTGACGCGCTCGATGGTTTCCGTTGGCTCAACGATGTTAATCCCGACGATATCGCAGCCCGCTTCCGCCAGACCTAACGCCATACCCTGCCCCAGCCCGGTGTCACAACCGGAAACCACAGCCACTTTACCTTGCAGAGAAAATGCATCCAGAATCATGTTTGTTCCTTAATCGTTCAGCGCCTGTCAGCAACAGGCAGATGTATGCTTAACTGCCTGCGACTAGCGCAGATCCTTAACAGCGACGTGGTCCATGTCATCAAAGACCTGGTTTTCACCGACCATCCCCCAGATAAAGGTATAGGCTTTCGTTCCCACGCCAGAGTGGATGGACCAGCTCGGCGAAATGACTGCCTGCTCGTTGTGCATAACGATATGGCGCGTCTCCTGCGGCTGTCCCATCATGTGGAACACGCAGGCGTCTTCATCCATGTTGAAATAGAAGTAGACTTCCATGCGGCGCTCGTGGGTATGGCACGGCATGGTGTTCCACAGGTTGCCCGGCGCAAGCTCGGTCAGCCCCATGCTGAGCTGGCAGGTTTCCAGCACATCCGGAACAAAGTATTTGTTGATGGTGCGACGGTTGCTGGTGAGGTTATCGCCAAGGGTCACCGGGGCAACGTCCGCTGGCGTGACTTTTTTGGTTGGGTAAGTCGTATGAGCCGGGGCGCAGTTGTAGTAAAACTTCGCCGGTTTGCTGGCATCAATGCTGGCGAACACCACCTCTTTCGCGCCTTTGCCGACGTACAGCGCGTCGCGGTGACCAATTTCGTAGCACTGGCCATCGACGGTAATGGTGCCCGGCCCGCCGATGTTAATCACGCCCAGTTCACGGCGTTCGAGGAAGTAGCTCACGCCCAGCTGTTTGCCCACTTCACCGCCCACGGAGACGGTTTTCGCCACCGGCATAATCCCGCCTACAATAATGCGGTCAATATGGCTGTAGACCATGGTGTACTTGTCGGCTTCGAACACTTGCTCAACTAAAAACTCACTGCGCAGCCCCTGAGTATCCAGCATTTTAGCGTGCGCACTGTGGATGCTTTGTCTGACGTCCACGTAAACCTCCAGAATTGATCGTGCCCGAAGGCAAAGATAAATAACGAAACAACGTTCCGTTTTCGTGATGAACACATATTATCCCCTGACAACGGGGTTTTCAATTGCATTTAAAACAACGTTTCATTTTTTCTGCCTGTTTATGCCAGAAATGGAGTTTCGATCACGATAAATCTTTAAGACCCTCAATCTGGTTAATGAAAATGAGAAAGTGCGCTGTCAGTCACACATAATGAAACAACGTTTTGATAATTTATCACCTAGTTTTCAACCTACATTACGCGTTCAAAGGAGTGCATTATGGCTAAAGGTATGCGGGTCAAGCTGAACTATGAGGTCAGCCGCGATCCGGATACAGGCGTGGAAGTCACCCGCCTGACCCCACCGGAAGTAACCTGTCATCGCAACTACTTTTACCAGAAGTGCTTCTTTAACGATGGCAGCCACCTGCTGTTCGCCGGGGAGTTCGACGGTCACTGGAACTATTACCTGTTGGATCTGAAAAACGCCGAAGCGGTACAGTTGACCGAAGGCGCGGGCGATAATACCTTTGGCGGGTTCCTCTCTCCGGACGATAAATCCCTCTACTATGTGAAGAACGATCGCACCCTGCTGGAGGTGGATTTACAGACGCTGGCAGAGCGCGAAGTGTACCGCGTTCCGGAAGAGTGGGTCGGCTACGGCACCTGGGTCGCGAACAGCGACTGCACCAAACTGGTGGGTATTGAGATTGCCAGACGTGACTGGACGCCACTCAACGACTGGAAAATTTTCCACGACTTCTTCCACAAAGGGCCGCACTGCCGCCTGCTGCGCGTTGATCTGAAAACGGGTGAAAGCACCACCATTCATGACGAGAAGATCTGGCTGGGACATCCGATTTATCGCCCGTTCGATGACAATACCGTGGCCTTCTGTCATGAAGGGCCGCACGACCTGGTCGACGCCCGCATGTGGCTGGTCAACGAAGATGGCAGCAACGTGCGGAAAGTGAAAACGCACGCGGAAGGTGAAAGCTGTACACATGAATTTTGGGTGCCGGACGGGTCCGCGCTGATCTACGTCTCTTATCTGAAAGGTCAGCAAGGGCGTACCATCTCCCGCTTCAACCCGGACACCGGCGTGAATGAAGCGGTAATGAACATGCCCGCCTGTTCGCATCTGATGAGCAACGTTGACGGCAGCATGCTGGTTGGCGACGGTTCCGGTACGCCTGTTGACGTGAAAGACACCGGCGGCTACACCATTGATAACGATCCTTATCTGTATGCCTTTGACGTGGCGAAGAAAGCTTATTACCGCATCGCCCGTCATGACACCTCATGGGCTACGGTGGCGAACAGCCGCCAGGTAACCCACCCGCATCCGTCCTTCACCCCGGACGAAAAAGCGGTGCTGTACAGTTCCGATAAAGACGGCAAACCGGCCCTCTATATCGCGAAACTCCCCGAGCAACCTGAAATGTTGCATGCCTGAATGAGTTAGTGTTTCTGTAACTGGCCTTGCCCTCCGATTCGGAGGGCTTTTTTTTGGGTGATTGCGCGGCGCTTTTTGCCGGGTGGCGCTTCGCTTACCCGGCCTACGAAAAAATGGATTGGAAAGAATGTGTAGGCCGGGTAAGCGTTAGCGCCACCCGGCGGTTTTTAGCGAAGGAACTGAATTATCAGAAGGAGTACGCCACACCTAAACGGAAACGGGTCTGGCGTTCGTCCGTGTCTTTAACCCCCACGTTCCCCACCTCCACATACGGTGCCCAGTTTTTATCCCATTTGTAGGCCAGCTTGGCGTTATATTCGTTGGAATAATCTTTATTATTATTTCGGGCCACGCCTTCAGAACTTTTCGCGTAAACATAGTTCAGCTCGGTACGCCAGTCACCTAATACCCAACCGACCCACGCATCGCCACGGTTAACTTTATCATCGTCCTTATTTGAGCTTGACGGGTAGCGAGTATATTCGTAACGGTAACGCGCAGCCACGTAGAAGCCATTATCGAAGCTATATTGCACATGCAGATTCGGTTTATAAATGGTGCGACTGTCTGTGCTTTCAATCGTAAACGCAGGGGTCAGGGCGATATTGTCTGTCGCTTTCCAGCGCCAGCTAATCTGATCTTCGTGACCGTTCCCCACTACATCCGCGAATGGCTGATCTGCCTTGTCCCCGCCTGATTTCCACTTCGCCTCGACTGAAAAACCAAAGCCATTATCAAAGCGGTGCGAGACGGCAACACGGTCGGCATTCGAGCCGCTGTCAATATATTCGTGACGCAGATCGACGGTAACGGCGCTAGCCGCAAAAGAGGCACTAATAAGGGAAGCAAGGAGCAGAGATTTCTTAAACATGAAAAAACCCTCAATTAAAATAACGTTTCGTTTTTATGAAACTTGAGTTTATTTTTTATGCACCGTTATTTTAGTGACAAGGATCGAAATTATTTGTTTCATTTTTTTTGGCAAAGATCGACGTGAACCCCATCAACAAAAAAAGGGCATTAACCGTAAATTTCAGGGTGGAGATCACATTAAGCACTTCACAAAGCAAATAATTAACAGCGCAATAATTATTGCGGGCTTCAGAAAGAACGCAGAAGTGTTAAAAAAGGATTCTGCGGACACAAAAAAACCTCCCGTGGGAGGTTTTCTGTGCACAGAGAGGGGAAACTACCGTTCGATAGCCAGGGCCACCCCCTGCCCTCCGCCAATACAGAGCGTTGCGATCCCTTTTCGGGCGTTACGCTTTTTCATTTCGTGGACCAGCGACACCAGAATGCGGCAGCCGGAGGCGCCAATGGGATGACCCAGCGCAATTGCACCGCCGTTGACGTTGACCCGCAGCGGATCCCATTCCAGCATTTTCCCGACCGAGATCGCCTGTGCAGCAAAGGCTTCGTTGACCTCAATCAGATCCACATCGCTCAGCTCCCAGCCCGCCCGCTCCAGGCAGCGGCGCGTGGCATAGACCGGGGCGATCCCCATTAACGCAGGATCAACACCCACGCTGGCAAACGCTTTGATGCGCGCCAGCACCGGCAGCGCCAGCTCCTGGGCTTTGCTTTCACTCATCATCATCACCGCCGCCGCACCGTCGTTAATGGATGAGGCGTTGCCTGCCGTTACAGAACCGAGCGTTTCAAAGGCCGGATCGAGTTTTGCCAGCCCTTCTGCGCTGGCATCGGTGCGCGGCTGCTCGTCGGTATCGACGATGAGCGCTTCGCCGTTCTGGCGCTGGGTACTGACCGGGACAATTTCATCGCGAAAACGCCCTGAGTCGATCGCTGCACGCGCTTTTTGCTGTGAGCTGAGGGCATATGCATCCTGAAGCTCGCGGCTGATACCGTATTCGCGCGCCAGGTTTTCCGCCGTTACGCCCATATGGTAGTCGTTGAAGGCGTCCCACAGCCCGTCGTGAACCAGACTGTCAAGCAGCTGACTGTTCCCGAGCTGCGCGCCGGTCCGGCTGTCGGTCAGGACGTGCGGGGCGCGGCTCATATTCTCCTGCCCGCCGGCAATAACCACGTCCGCTTCACCGCACTGGATGGCCTGCGTCGCAAGATGGAGCGCTTTCAAACCTGAACCACAGACGTCGTTGATGGTAATTGCCGAAACGGTATTGGGCAGGCCGCCCTTCAGCGCTGCCTGGCGCGCAGGGTTTTGTCCCGCGCCAGCGGTCAGCACCTGGCCAAGGATCACCTCATCAATTTCATGTGCGGCAATCCCGCTGCGTTCCACCAGCGCTCTTACCACCACGCTGCCGAGATCAACCGCAGAGTGACGCGCAAGCGCTCCCTGAAAACAGCCGATAGCCGTACGTAACGCACCCACTATAACGACATCTTTCATCACGACCTCTGTGCAAAATGACATGACGATAGTAGAGGATTGTTATCAACAATTGACGCAAATGTTTAAAATTAGTGAGTTTAGTCACAGGATTATCGTGCGTCCTGCAAGTACTGGCGCAGCCAGCTTCCGGCGACGCCGGGCGGGGTTCGTTTGTTCCATACCAGATCGATGGCAATCGACCTCGGCCAGCCCGGCACGTTCAGCTGCACCAGCGATTTCGACGCGGCAAATTCGTCGACCAGCGCGCAGGGTAACGCGCACCAGCCAAAGCCCTGTACCGCCATACTCAGCAGTAACAGGTAATTCGGCGCAGACCAGACCGGCCCGCGCGCAAGGGGCGCTTCCCGTTCAAGATAGGTACTCAGCCGCAGCTCGCGCCAGCCATGCAGCTCGTCCGCCTGCGTCTCATGTTGCCCTGCCAGAGGATGTCCGGCAGAAACGTAAATAGCCATCCTTGTCTGCATAGGCAGACGGGTCGCGCCAATATCGGTCGGGTAGCTGTCGCGCGCTTCCGTCAGGCCAATTTGCGCCCGCTCCTTTTGCAGCAGATCGATCACGTCCTCCTCTTCACCAATCAGGCACTCAAATTCCGTGTGCGGAAAACGCTGGTCGAACTGGCTCATCATCTGTTCCAGCACGGCCGGGTTAAGCGTATCGGAGAGAACAAAGGTAAAACGCGCCTCCGTTTGCGCGGTTAAAGATACGGCCAGCTCATCCAGGCGCGCGCTGGCGGCGAGTATCGACTGGACATAGCCCAGCACCTGTTCACCCTGGGCGGTCAACGCCGGGTGACGCGCCGAGCGATCGAACAGCTCAAAGCCAAGGTCAGCTTCAAGGTTGGCGATGGAGGTGCTGATGGTGGACTGGCTTTTACGCAGCCGCCGTGCCGCAGCAGAAAACGAACCTGCGGCGACAGTTTCAACAAACGCGGTCAGTGCTTCGGGAGAATAACGCATGATGTATCTACTTTATCGATGGATACCATCTTTTATATATCACCTTAAACGATAAGAATAGACCGCATCAACGCCCATACTGGCGTCAATATGAGGTAAATATGCAACATCAGGATGCACTCCAACGTAAATTGCCGGAGCGGATCTTCCATGCCGTCTGTTTTGAAGGCATTGCTACGGCGATCCTCGCCCCGACGGCCGCGTGGCTAATGCAGCGCTCGGTGGTTGAAATGGGGGGTCTCACCATAATTCTGGCGACCACGGCAATGCTCTGGAACATTATCTATAACTTTGGCTTCGACCGTTTCTGGCCCGTCCAGCGGGTGAAGCGCACGGCGAAAGTGCGCGCCCTGCATGCGCTGGGTTTTGAATGCGGTTTTATTGTGATTGGCGTAACCATCGTTGCCGCCGTGCTGGGCGTGACGCTGCTCCAGGCCTTTACGCTGGAAATTGGTTTCTTCCTGTTCTTCCTGCCGTACACCATGCTCTACAATTGGGCGTACGACACCCTGCGGGAGAAAATCATCAAGCGCCGCCAGCAACGCCGCGCCCTGGCAAGCGAATAACCTTCCGGCCGGAGACCTGCTCCGGCCCACCCCTGCGAAGCAACGGCGACCTCAACGCATAATTATGGTAAATTGCACTCCTTTTTGTTCGTTTTATAGTTGATACGTTGCTCTAATGTCGAAAATTTGGTCAAAAGAAGAGACTCTCTGGAGTTTCGCCCTCTACGGCACTGCCGTGGGCGCAGGAACCCTGTTCTTGCCCATTCAGCTCGGCTCTGCTGGCGCGATTGTCCTGCTGATCACCGCCCTTGTGGCGTATCCCTTAACCTACTGGCCGCATAAAGCGCTGGCGCAATTTATTCTGTCGTCGAAGACGAAAGGCAACGAAGGGATCACTGGTGCCGTTTCCCATTACTACGGCAAAAAGATCGGCAACCTCATTACCACGCTCTATTTTGTGGCTTTCTTTGTGGTGGTTCTGATTTACGCGGTGGCGATAACTAACTCACTCACTGAACAGCTGGCGAAACGGATGACGGTGGATACCGGCATGCGGATGCTGGTGAGTTTTGGCGTGGTGCTGATTCTGAATCTGATCTTCCTGATGGGGCGGCACATCACCATTAAGGTGATGGGTTTCCTTGTTTTTCCGCTGATCGCCTATTTCCTGTTTGTCTCGCTGTATCTGACGGGCAGCTGGCAGCCGTCGCTTCTGACGAGCCAGATGGCCTTCGACCAGCATACGTTGCACCAGGTGTGGATTTCGATCCCGGTGATGGTTTTCGCTTTTAGCCATACTCCGATCATCTCGACTTTCGCCGTGGACCGTCGCGAGAAATACGGTGAAGAGGCGATGGGTAAATGCAAAAAAATCATGAAAGTGGCGTATCTGATCATCTGCCTCAGCGTGCTGTTCTTTGTGTTCAGCTGCCTGCTTTCGATTCCACCGTCGTATATCGTGGCGGCAAAAGAGGAAGGGGTGACGATCCTGTCCGCGCTGTCGATGATGCCTTCGTCCCCGGCATGGCTGGGCATTTCCGGCATTATCGTGGCAATTATAGCGATGTCGAAATCGTTCCTCGGCACCTATTTTGGCGTGATTGAAGGGGCAACGGAAATTGTGAAATCGTCTCTGAATCAGGTGGGTGTGAAAAAAAGTCGCGCCTTTAACCGCGCGGTTTCGATTCTCGGCGTGTCGCTGATTACCTTTGCGGTCTGCTGCATCAACCCGAATGCGATCTCGATGATTTACGCCATCAGCGGTCCGCTTATCGCCATGATCCTGTTCATCATGCCGACGCTGTCGACGTACCTGATCCCGTCGTTAAAACCGTACCGCTCCATCGGTAACCTGCTGACGCTGATTGTAGGTGTGCTGTGTGTGTCGGTGATGTTTGTCGGTTGAGTATGCTGCCCGGCGCAATGCCGGGCATCTGTTTTACGCCCGAATATCGTCATACTCCCGTGTATTATCAAACTCATGCTTCGCAAACGGACACAGCGGGATAATTTTACGGTTCTCCCCGCGCATCTTCTCTACCACCTTCGCCACCAGCTGCTTACCCACACCCTGCCCTTTCAGGCTTGGATCCACATCGGTGTGCTCAATGATGCTCAGATGCTCGCCGGTCGGGACAAAGACAATCTCCGCTACCTGATTGCCTTCGGCGTCGTTGACGTAAAACTTGTTATGGCCTTCAAGAATTTCCATGGTTCCTCACTTATTTTTGGCGGTACTTCAGCGCACCGCTCGGGCAGGTATCAATTACGCGCACAACCGTTTCTGCATCTACTTCATCCGGCGCGATCCATGGTTTACGCTTCAGGTCGAACAGCGCCGCGCTGCCGCGCACGCAGTTGCCCGAGTGTTTGCAGATCCCGGTGTTGAAGTAAACATCAATTTTCTCACCGGTGTAGGCCCGGTACCCCGCATCCAGTAGCTCCTGATCCATGATATTGCCTCTGTAATTATTGTGGTGACAAAAGAAGCATACCCTCAGCCGATCCGCCTGACCACGTCAAAAACGAGGTTTGGCCACCCTCTTTTCAACACGTTATTTCGCCAGACACTTAAGATTATTCCGAATACAGAAGCACCCGTTGCGACGATATATTTTTGCGCTATGTCAACTCTTGTAATAATTCACGCCACGTTCACATTAGGATTATTAGCTAAGCGAACTCCCAACATCCAGATTTATTTCGCCCTAACCAGTGGATTTACCGTCCGTTTTTAAAGTTCGTAACGAAGCGGTATTTCCTGAACACCTGCAAAATTACCGCAAAACAACCCAGACATGAAATTTGACTCTTCTCACATAACGACTAATGTTAATTCCTGAACGACAACTGATACGAATTACTTATCGTATCTCCTGACATAAACGCAACATGAGGGTTGATATATGGCAGAGCAACATCGTGGTGGTTCCGGTAATTTCGCTGAAGACCGTGAAAAGGCATCAGAAGCTGGACGTAAAGGCGGCCAGCACAGCGGCGGTAATTTCAAAAACGATCCGCAACGCGCATCTGAAGCGGGTAAGAAAGGGGGCCAGAACAGTCACGGCGGAGGCCGTAAATCTGATAACTCCTGATCTTATTTAAAGCTCTTATAAATATACCGAGAGCATGCTGCGGGCCCGTCGGCTCGCAGTACCTTCCCTTTATTTCACTGGAGCGAAAATATGAATATGAAAACTGTTGAAGATGTATTTATTCACCTGTTATCCGACACCTACAGCGCTGAGAAGCAGCTGACCCGCGCTCTAAGCAAGTTAGCTCGCGCCGCATCCAGCGAGAAGTTGAGTGCCGCGTTCACGGCCCACCTCGAAGAGACTCAGGGACAGATCGAGCGTATCGATCAGATTATTGAGCAGGAATCCGGCCTCAAACTGAAGCGCATGAAATGCGTTGCGATGGAAGGCTTAATTGAAGAAGCCAACGAAGTTATTGAGAGCACTGAGAAAAATGAAGTGCGTGACGCTGCATTAATTGCCGCAGCACAAAAAGTCGAGCATTACGAGATTGCCAGCTACGGCACCCTGGCCACCCTGGCTGAACAATTAGGCTATAAAAAAGCCGTTAAACTTCTTGCCGAAACGCTGGAAGAAGAAAAAGAAACCGATCTCAAATTAACCGATCTGGCTGTCGGCAATATTAATCAAAAAGCCCAGAAAGGATAAATATTAATTTGATGAGCATCAGCAACAAAAATTAACCAGATAATAAATCACAGGAGTTAATTATGAATCATGTAGAACACTACCATGATTGGCTACGCGATGCCCATGCGATGGAAAAGCAAGCCGAATCCATGCTGGAATCTATGGCCAGCCGTATTGATAATTAT
This sequence comes from Enterobacter cloacae complex sp. SHL022, assembly GCF_049237785.1. Taxonomy (NCBI): domain Bacteria; kingdom Pseudomonadati; phylum Pseudomonadota; class Gammaproteobacteria; order Enterobacterales; family Enterobacteriaceae; genus Enterobacter; species Enterobacter cloacae complex sp. SHL022. The sequence continues at coordinate 288,196 of NZ_JBMKJH010000002.1, forward strand.
CCCGACTTACGTGCACGAATTGAACAACACGTTAATGAGACTAAACACCAAATTACCGTGCTGGAAGAAATTCTCGACCGCAATGATATTTCCCGTTCGGTCATAAAAGATTCCATGAGCAAAATGGCGGCGCTCGGCCAGTCCATTGGCGGCATGTTCCCTTCCGACGAAATTGTTAAAGGCTCCATCAGCGGCTACGTTTTTGAGCAGTTTGAAATTGCCTGCTACACCTCTCTGCTGGCTGCGGCCAAACAAGCGGGCGATACCGCCTCCATTCCTGCCATTGAGTCCATTCTGGAAGAAGAGCGCCAGATGGCTGACTGGCTGCTCCAGCATATTCCACAGACGACGGAACAGTTCCTGCTGCGCTCCGATGCGGACGGTGTTGAAGCGAAAAAATAACGAAAGAGGGAGAAACTATGTTTCGACACGTAAAACAGCTGCAATACACGGTACGCGTAGCCGAACCGAATCCGGGCCTGGCCAATCTTCTGCTTGAGCAGTTTGGCGGGCCACAGGGCGAACTTGCCGCGGCATGTCGTTACTTTACGCAAGGATTGAGCGACGACGATCCCGGTCGTAAAGATATGCTGATGGATATCGCGACCGAGGAGTTAAGTCACCTGGAAATTATCGGCACCCTGGTGGGTATGCTGAATAAGGGTGCGAAAGGTGAATTGGCGGAAGGCGTTGAAAATGAAGCGGAATTGTACCGCTCCATGACCGAGAACGGCAACGACAGTCATATCACCTCCCTGCTCTACGGCGGCGGTACGCCACTGACCAACTCCGGGGGCGTACCGTGGACGGCGGCATATGTGGATACCATTGGCGAACCTACCGCCGATCTGCGCTCTAACATAGCGGCCGAGGCGCGCGCCAAAATTATCTACGAACGGCTTATTAACGTAACGGACGATCCGGGTGTTAAAGATGCGCTGGCGTTTTTAATGACGCGTGAGGCAGCACACCAGCTCTCGTTTGAGAAGGCGCTCCAGTCGATCCGTAACAATTTCCCACCGGGTAAATTGCCACCAATCGAAGAGTACACCAACAAGTACTACAATATGTCTGAGGGGGGAGAAGTTCGCGGCAGCTGGAACAGCGATAAGCACTTCGACTACGTGGAATCTCCTCAGCCAGCGGTCGATGGCGGTGACGGCGGCGCAAGCGTAACGCTCACGACAGAGCAGGAAACGCTGGTCAAAGCGATGTGCGCACGTACGAAATCCGACCCTAACGCCGATCCGCTTACCGGTGCCGAGCTTGGCGCAGGTAAGAAAAAACCGTAACCGGTTTTGCCAGGCAGCCTGAGGCTGTCTGGCAATGCCTTGTGCGCTATCAGTTCCAGAGGTACGGAGCATGTTCGAGCTTGATGCGTTTCATCTGGCCAGGATACAGTTCGCCTTTACCGTCTCTTTTCATATTCTCTTCCCGGCGATCACCATCGGGCTTGCGAGCTATCTGGTGGTTCTCGAAGGCATGTGGCTTCGCACAAAAAATGATGTCTGGCGCTCGCTATACCATTTCTGGCTAAAAATTTTCGCCGTCAACTTTGGTATGGGCGTGGTTTCCGGGCTGGTGATGGCTTACCAGTTTGGGACTAACTGGAGCGGCTTTTCCCAGTTCGCGGGCAGCATAACCGGCCCTTTGCTCACCTATGAAGTCTTAACCGCCTTCTTCCTGGAAGCCGGTTTCTTAGGCGTGATGCTGTTCGGCTGGAACAAGGTTGGCCCCGGCCTGCACTTCTTTGCCACCTGCATGGTGGCGCTGGGCACGCTGATGTCCACCTTCTGGATCCTCGCCTCTAACAGCTGGATGCATACCCCGCAGGGCTTCAGTATTCAGAACGGTCAGGTCATTCCCGAAGACTGGCTGGCCATTATCTTTAACCCCTCATTCCCTTACCGACTGATCCATATGTCCATCGCCGCCTTCCTGTGCAGCGCCTTGTTTGTGGGCGCGTCCGGGGCATGGCATCTGCTGCGCGGTAACGATACGCCCGCGATCCGCAAGATGTTCTCCATGGCCATGTGGATGGCGCTGCTGGTCGCGCCCATTCAGGCCGTGGTTGGGGATATGCACGGGCTGAATACGCTTGAGCACCAGCCTGCCAAAATCGCCGCGATTGAAGGCCACTGGGAAAACCCGCCCGGCGAGGCCACCCCGCTGCTGTTGTTTGGCGTACCGGATATGGAAGAGGAACGCACCAAATACGGGCTTGAAATTCCCGCGCTCGGCAGCCTGATCCTGACGCACAGCCTGGATAAACAGGTCCCGGCGCTGAAGGATTTCCCGAAAGAGGATCGCCCTAACTCGCTCATCGTCTTCTGGTCCTTCCGCATTATGGTCGGCATGGGGCTGCTGATGATTACCCTTGGCGTACTGAGCGTCTGGCTGCGCTATCGCCGTCGACTCTATCACTCACGGCCATTCCACTGGTTTGCCCTCTGTATGGGGCCTGCCGGATTACTCGCGCTGCTCGCCGGGTGGGTCACCACCGAAGTGGGCCGCCAGCCGTGGGTCGTTTACGGCTATCTGCGCACGATAGATGCGGTGTCTCTGCACAGCACGTTGCAGATGAGCATCAGCCTGCTGGCCTTTATCGTGGTCTACTGTTCGGTATTTGGCGTGGGATATGTGTATCTCGCCCGGTTGATTAAGAAAGGTCCGCAGCCTGTGGGCACGCTAACGTCTAATACATCGGGCACCCCTGCCCGTCCGCTGTCCGCCGCCGAGTCTGTTCCGGAAGAGGAGAAGATCTGATGGGCGTCGATATCCCGGTCATCTGGTTTGCCATTATTGTCTTCGCCACGCTGATGTACATCATCATGGACGGTTTCGATCTCGGTATCGGCATGCTGTTCAGCTTTGTGGGTGATGCCAAAGAGCGCGACGTGATGGTGAACAGCGTCGCCCCGGTCTGGGATGGAAATGAAACCTGGCTGGTTCTCGGCGGCGCAGGGTTGTTCGGCGCGTTTCCGCTGGCCTACGCGGTAATAATCGATGCCCTGACCATCCCGCTGACGGCCATGCTGATCGGGCTTATTTTCCGCGGCGTGGCATTTGAGTTTCGCTTTAAGGCGACCCCTTCCCACCGCAAATTCTGGGACTATTCTTTTGCTGGCGGTTCCCTGCTCGCAACCTTCAGCCAGGGGATCGTGGTTGGCGCGATGATCAACGGCTTTGACGTGGAAGGGCGTCGCTTTGTGGGCTCCTCGCTGGACTGGTTCACCCCGTTTAACCTGTTCTGCGGGCTGGGCTTAATTGTCGCCTATACCCTGCTGGCCACCACGTGGCTGATCATGAAAAGCGAAGGCGCGCTGCAAAACCGGATGCGCGAGCTGACCCGCCACGTTCTGCTGGCGCTGATTGCCGTCATTGCGGTGGTAAGTATCTGGACCCCGCTCGGCTGGCAGTTTGTCGCCGAGCGCTGGTTTACTCTGCCTAACTTCTTCTGGTTCCTGCCGGTTCCGGTTCTTGTGGCGGTATTCAGCCTGTGGATCTGGCGGCTGACGCGTAATCCCGACAGCCATGCCCGTCCGTTCCTGTTAACGCTGGGCCTGATCTTCCTCGGCTTTAGCGGCCTGGGCATCAGCCTGTGGCCACACATAATTCCGCCGCACATCACCCTGTGGGAAGCCGCCGCGCCGCCTGCCAGCCAGCTGTTTATGCTGATCGGCACGCTGTTAATCATCCCGGTGATCCTGGTTTATACCGCCTGGAGCTATTACGTCTTCCGGGGCAAAGTGTCTGATACCGAAGGTTATCACTAAGGATTACTATGGCAGGCTGGCATACACGCGCCATTATTTACCAGATAGATACTGCCCTGTTTTACGATCTGAACGGCGATGGCTGTGGCGACATCGCCGGGATCGCCGCGAAGCTACGCTACATCCGCCGGATGGGCGCGACGGTTATCTGGATCACTCCGTTTTACCTCACGCCTTTTCTCGATGAAGGCTATGACGTGAGCGACCATTTGCAGGTCGATCCCCGCTTCGGCAAGCTCAACGATATCATCGCCTTTATTGAACAGGCGCGGGAGCTGGGGATGCAGGTCATTATTGAGCTGCTGATCCAGCATACCTCGGATGCGCATCCCTGGTTTCAACAGGCCCGCCGCAACCCTCAGTCACCCTATCGTGACTATTACCTGTGGTCCGACACGGACGACGACGATACGCCGCCGATGTTCCCCGGCGTGGAGAAGAGTATCTGGACATGGGACGACGAGGCGGGGCAATACTATCGGCATATGTTTTATCACCACGAGCCGGATCTCAATCTGGCCTCCCCTGCGGTGCTGAAGGAGGTTGAGAACATCATCATCTTCTGGCTAAAGCTCGGGGTGTCGGGCTTTCGCCTGGATGCGGCGTCGCACCTGACAAAACAGGCCGGACGTGGGGATGAAAAACGCGGCCTGTGGATCCTGGAGCATCTGCGCCGTCTTATCGAGCAGCGTAACCCGGATGCGATCCTGCTCGGCGAAGTCGACGTGGAGGTCGAGGCCTACAAAGATTATTTTGGTCAGAACGACCGGCTCAACCTGGTGCTGAATTTCTGGCTCAATAAGTACTTCTACGTCAGCCTTGCGGAGAAAAGCGCACGACCGCTGCGCAACGCGGTAAAGAAGATGATTGTGCCGCCTGACTCCTGCTGCTTCGCCAACTGGCTGCGCAATCATGATGAGCTGGATCTGGAAGGGATAGGAAAAAAAGCGAAGCAGACCGTCATTGATGCCTTTGCCCCTGACAAAGAAATGAGTGTGTATCAGCGAGGTATCCGTCGCCGTCTGGCGCCGATGCTTAATGGCGATCGTAAGCGGCTGGCCTTTTGCCATGCGGTCTTGTTTTCGCTGCCGGGCGTACCGGTCATGCGCTACGGGGATGAGATTGGCATGGGAGATGATTTGGAACTGGAGGAGCGTTACGCCGTACGCACCCCGATGCAGTGGGCCGGATCGCAAGGCGGCGGTTTCTCAGACGCCGACCCGGAAACTTTTATCGCCCCGATGATTGACCGCGGCCCGTACCGCTATCAAAAAATCAACGTGGCGGATTCGCTGTTGCACCGCAACTCACTCCTGCACTGCATTATCGATATCGCCAATACGCGCTCGGAGTTCCCTGAGATCGGCGTCGCGCCGTTTCGTCTTATTAATATCGACAGCGATGCGGTGCTGGGGATCTATTACGAAACCGACACGCGCAGCATTCTGACCTTCGTTAACTTTAGCGATAAGCCCGTTAATTTTACCGCCAGAGGGATCCGGCATGCGACCTGGACCGCCTGCCTGGCGGACAAACGCTACAACGACGCGCTGGTGTGCGGCAAAACCGTCGCGCTTAACCTCAGCGGCTATGGCTACCGCTGGTTCTGGACCGATCGTACCGCACTGCGCTGATTATCGTCTCCGCGAGAGCAGAAGACGCGCCACGATCGCGCCCGTGACGGCGAGGGAGCCGAGCAGCACTTTCCCCGGCATGCCGGAGGTAACGGTGGTGGCGCGCTCTTTTGCTTCGTCGGTGAAGTGCCCGTGGATTTTATGCAGATCGTTAACCGGCTGATCCAGATAGTCCTGACGGTCATCCGCATTTAGCGTATCGGTCATCTGCCCTTCCCAGGCCTTTTTAACCATCAGCCGATCCAGAAAGCCGGGAAAAAGAAATTGCCCGACAATCGACTGGAGGGTGCTGCTGCCCACCCACAGCTCCCGCACCGGTTTTTGCGCTACCTTGAAAATCGCGCTGGCAGCCACTTCCGGCTGAAACACGGGGGGAACCGGTCGCATCGCCCAGGCAAATTTATTCCTCGCCCACTCGAACTGCGGCGTATTGAGGCCCGGCATCTGTACCATTGCGATCTGCACCCGGCTGTTTTCATGCATCAGCTCGGTGCGCACGGCGTCGGTAAACCCGCGGATCGCGGCCTTCGCCCCACAGTAGGCTGACTGCAAGGGAATGGAGCGGTAGGCCAGCGCGGAGCCAACCTGAATAATCGTCCCCCGGTCACGAGGAGTCATTAACTCCAGCGCGGCGCGGGTACCGTTAACATAGCCCAGATAGGTCACCTCGGTGACGCGGCGAAACTCCTCAGGCGACATGGTGCGAAACGGCGCCAGCATCCCGCCCATGGCGTTATTCACCCACACATCGATGGCCCCAAGCCGGTATTCAATCTCGTTAGCAGCATCGGTCACCGCCTTGCTGTCCGCCACGTCGGCCTGAACGGCACAGGCGTTGATCCCGAAACGGCGCAACTCCTCTTCTGTGGAGCGCAGGCTCTGCTCATCGCGGGCAATGATGCCCACATCGTAGCCCGCTTTGGCAAAGTGCAGCGCCGTGGCCTTCCCCACGCCCGCCGTACCGCCGGTAATAACGATGACAGCCATAGCCTTTCCCCTTGTTTCAGACGTTATCCCAACCGGAGAGTATTTCGATCAGTTCAGACAGGGAATAACGCACCGCTTTATCCACCACATCCTGACATTCACCGGAAAACAGCACGGTGCGGGTTTCCGTCTGTCCGCGAATATTCCAGCCGAAGCAGACCGTACCGGCTGCGGTGCCATCGTCTCCGCCTTCCGGTCCCGCATAGCCGCTGATGGCAAGGCCAATATCCGCCTCGGCAATTTCGCGAATTTTAGCGGCCATCTCGGTCACCGTTTGTTCACTGACGGCGGTGAAGCGCTCAATGGTTTCGTGCCGCACGCCGAGGATCCTCTCCTTCGCCGCATCGCTGAACACCACCATGCCAACGTCATAAAATTCCGCCGTGTTCTCTTCGGCACAAAGCGCAACCGCGAGATTGCCGCCGGTACAGGACTCTGCGGTAGTTAACCGCAAACCTCTGTCCGTAAGCTGAGTGGCGAGCTTTTTCGTCAGCTCGCTGATGGTGCTGTTACTGTCGTGAATAAGATTGCTCATCGCGTTGCCCTTAATTTTCGTCAGGAATAATAGAAATATGACCATTACGCTCAAGAATAGCGTATTTTATCTTCTTCAATTCTGTAATACCGTGATTCTGGCGGGCTGATACCAATATATCATCACAGGATACATCGACCTTTTTCAGTTTATCGGCAAGGGGGACACCGTTCTCCACCAATATCACCGGCGTGCCATCAAGAATATTCTCAACAGTGGAAAAATATTTTTTCAGGAGGCCAAATATAATATCCACCACCACCAGCGTTGTTATTGTAATCATCGCACCGGTGATGGAAAAATCTTCGCCAAGCAGCGCCTGCTGTGTCGCCTCACTGATAATTAAGAGCAAAATAAGGTCAAAACTGGTCATTTGTAACAGGGCGCGCCGCCCGGCAACTTTAAACACAATGACCAGAAACAGGTAAATTGCCAGGGCACGAAAAACCATGTCCATATTCGACTCCTAGGGGTAAATAAACTGCCAGAAACGGATATCTGGCTCGTTGTTTACGCGGATGATGTTTGTCCACTTCCCTGCTTTTGACGGCGTGATGAATAATAGAACGGTAAATTTATCGGTCTGTTGTAAACGATCGTAGACGAGAAACAGGGTATTCCCCCGGCTGTACATGCTGTCCGGTTGTGGCCAGACGCTGCCGGGCTCATACGCGTCGCTGCTTTCGCTGGTCAGGCTGAAGGTATATTTCCCCTCAGACGTCACCGGAAACGTCAGCGCCATCCGCGATTCGGTCTGGCGGCGACCGAAGCGCTCATAGCTCAGGGTCAGGGATTTTGCATCGTTTGTTTTCTCCACGTCACTGACCACACCGCTTGAAAACAGCCCGGCAATTGCCGCCACGATAATAGCTAACAGCACAATAAAACCCACCTGACGAAATGCGTACTCAAACGTCAGTAAACGATAACTCTCTTTTATCCCAGGCACTTTTTCATTTTTTGGTTCCATGGCAGTCGTCACCGTTTCGCTTAATTGCCGAAATTTTTGATTTCTCTGTGAAAATGCTTTTAAGACTTATCACATTTGCCACATAAAGAAATAGCAACAATACTTAATAAGTCAAGACATCCAAAATGAAGGATATCAGATGAAATTATCAGTGATTTCAGCTTTGTTAATATTAATTATCCCTACTGCCTGGGCAGATAATAACGGCGGGTTACAAAAGGGTGACGCGCCGCCACCGCCGCATGCGTTGGACAGCGGTTATCGTGGTACCGATGATGCGCGCATTATGACCATTACTCAGGCGAAAGAGATGCATGATGGCGCCTCTATTTCACTGCGCGGCAATCTTATTGATGGCAATGGCGATAAATACGTATTCCAGGATAAAACCGGGAAAATCGACGTTATTATCCCGAAAGCCGTATTTGACGACAGAACCGTGGAACCTGACAACATGATCAGTATTAGCGGCTCGCTCGATAAAAAATCATCCCCACCCGTAGTCCGGGTCAGCCACTTGCAAAAATAATTCAGCGAAGCGTTAACGCTGTAACTATCCATCAAATCTCACCCCTAACAAGGAGTTAGCTATGAGTGATAATGAACAACGTACGAACGCTTACCCAACGCCACCTTTCCCGAAGCAACCCCAGACGCCGCCGGGCCTGTCCTCAGAAATGGAACCCGTACCCGACCACGGCGAGAAGAGCTACAAAGGGCATGGACGTCTTGCCGGTAAGAAGGCGCTAATTACCGGGGGCGATTCCGGCATCGGACGCGCGGTAGCCATTGCCTATGCCCGCGAAGGGGCAGATGTCGCCATTAACTATTTGCCGGAAGAGGAAGAAGACGCAGCGGAAGTCATCGCCCTGATTAAAGCGGAAGGACGGAACGCCGTCGCGCTTCCGGGCGATGTTCGCGACGAAACTTTTTGTCAGAACCTGGTGGAGCAGGCCGTCTCAAAACTGGGCGGGCTGGATATCCTGGTGAATAACGCAGGCCGCCAGCAGTATCGTGAGTCGCTGGAAGAACTGACTACGGAAGATTTTGACGCGACCTTTAAGACCAACGTCTATGCGCCTTTCTGGATCACAAAGGCGGCGTTGCGCCACATGAAAGCCCCTGCATCCATTATTAACACCTCCTCCGTTCAGGCGGTTAAACCGAGCGCCGTACTGCTTGACTATGCGCAGACCAAAGCCTGTCTCGCGGTGTTTACCAAAGCGCTGGCGAAACAGCTGGGTCCGAAAGGGATCCGCGTGAACGCGGTAGCGCCCGGACCTTACTGGACCGTGCTTCAGCCCAGCGGTGGGCAGCCACAGGAAAAAGTGAAACATTTTGGCGAGAGTACCCCTCTGGGACGCCCGGGACAGCCCGTGGAGATCGCACCGCTGTATGTCACTCTGGCCTCGGATGAGTGTTCATACACCTCCGGGCAGGTCTGGTGTTCAGACGGCGGCGACGGCGTCATTTGACGAAAAAGGCTGCGAAAGCAGCCTTTTTTACTTTTAAGGGGTGACGACAGGAAACCAGAAGCTGAAGCTCTCCATGCAGCGCAGCATTTCGTTCACCTTCGCGGCATTGCCGACGATCGTCACCTCTCCTGCCTGTTGCGCCTTTTTCAGCGTGGTTTCCTTAAGGATGATTTTGTTCAGCGTTTCGCGGCTGAGCGTAATGGTTGCATCCGGATCTTCTGCCTGAGCGTTGGCGCTATGGTTCAGCACGCCATTTTCCAGCTCCAGCTTATACCTGCCGCCCTCGCGGCCTAAATCAACGTTAAAAATGCCTCTGGCATTCGCCGCTCTGACGCCGTTAAGGTGAACGCCGAGGTAGTCAAAAATCATCTCAGTTGACATGGCACGGACCGCATCCGGGCTGGCGGTTTTGGGCGTCGGCTTTATCTTCACGCCGTTACGCAACTCTTGCGCACCGGTGAGGTAGGCGTTACGCCACGGCCCTGACTCCGCATGGTATCCCAGCTGTTCAAACGCGTCCGCTTCCAGTTCGCGCGTTGCCTTATTATTCGGATCGGCATAAACGACTTTACTGACCACCTGAGCCACCCAGCGATAATTCCCCCGGGCATAATCGACACGAGCTTTTTCAAGGATCGCGCGGGCTCCGCCCATGTAATCGACATACTTTTTCGCCGCCTCGACCGGAGGCAGTTCATCGAGCGTCGCCGGATTGCCGTCGAACCAGCCAAGATAGTAGACATAGGTGGCTTTGACGTTGTTGCTTACCGAGCCGTAATAGCCACGGCCTGCCCAGGATTTAGCCAGTCCGTAAGGCAGGGCGAAATTTGCGGCTATTTCATCCCTCGTCAGCCCCTTATTCGCCAGTCTGAGCGTCTGGTCGTTGATATAGCGGTAGATATCACGCTGGCTTTTCATCAGCTTCACCACTTTCTTATTACCCCATGTGGGCCAGTGGTGCTGCGCGATAATAATTTCCGCTTTATCCCCCCAACGATCGAGAGCGTTATTGATGTATTTTGACCATGCCAGCGGATCGTGTATCTTCGACCCGCGCAGCGAATAAGTATTGTGCAGGGTGTGAGTGACGTTCTCTGCTGCTTCAATCAGTTTTTTCTCTTCCACATACCAGAGCATTTCAGACGGCGCTTCCGACCCCGGCGCCAGCATAAAATCATAGGTGAGACCGTCGATGATCTCTTTCTGCCCGTCTTTGGTAATGGCGTGAGTGGGCGCGATAAGCGTGACCGTCCCCGCTGAGGTGGTCGTCCCCAGACCCGCCCCTATCTGACCTTTTACATTGGCCTTTAACAGGTTTCCGTAGATATAACTGGCACGGCGGCTCATGGCATTTCCGGCCATGATATTTTCCGATACCGCCTCTTCCATAAAACCTGCTGGAGCATAGACTTTCACTTTGCCGGTCATCACTCCCGCTTCATCGACCACGCCACGCACGCCGCCATAATGATCGACATGACTATGGGTATAAATAACGGCAACAACCGGGCGTTTGCCACGATGTTGAACGTAAAGATCCATGCCCGCTTTGGCCGTTTCCGCAGACACCAGCGGATCGATAACCGTGATCCCCTCTTTGCCCTCTATAATCGTCATATTCGACAGATCGAGGTTGCGGATCTGGTAGACGCCTTCCGTGACCTCAAACAGACCGCCAATATTATTCAGCTGCGCCTGACGCCACAGGCTCGGGTTGACGGTATCCGGCGCTTTTTGCCCTTCTTTGATAAAAGCGTATTTCTGGGGGTTCCAGATAACGGCGCCTTTTTCGTCTTTAATCACCGCGGCTGGCAGCGGGGCAATAAAGCCTTTGTGCGCATTTCGGAAATCGGTCTTATCAAAGAAGGGCAGTTGACCATAAAGTGCATCATTCATCTCTTTCGTATGGGCAGTGGCTCCCTTCCCTTCCTTTTGTGCCAGGACAGGCAATGAGGTCAACGAGACTAATAGCAGACCAGCAACGGCCATCGCACTAACGAGAGTTTTAAATTTCATACTTCCTCGAGGAGTTATATTTACGCTGGCGGTACATGGGGGGAAAGGAGGCTATCACCAGGCTTATCTTTAACCTATGAAATTAACGTTTATAAATAAATAAGTTAATTCTTTCGTCGCTGCGGCCTTCAGGGATAATGCTGAGTCCAGTTATTTCCCCGGAGTGATTCGATGAAGAGCCTGCCGTTCTTTTTCGCTGTATTAACCCTCAGCACATTAACAGCCTGTAGTTCTCCCCAACCAGACAATGTTGAAAAAATTAATCATCTGCAAATTCCACTGGTGTTGCCGGGGGAAAAACCACCGCAGGTACAGATATCGCATATCGCGTCTCTTTATCAGGAAAATAAACAGCAGATCGAGACCCTAACGCGCAGCGTAAAATCACAGTATCTACAGGACACCACCGCAAAAGAAATTTTTGTTGCGGACAGTGCCGTTCAACGCGTCTATGCCTCGCTGACCAAGCTGGAACAGCTAGATATGGTTAACCAGCAATACCTGAAAGATAATAATGTCACGGGCCTGCAAAATATTCATATCGTTCTTGAACCGTTATTCACCAGCTGAAAACAAAAAACCCGGCAACTTAAGCAGCCGGGTTTTTATTAATGGGCATATCACGGGCATCAGTCGTACTGACCAAAGCGATAGCTAAGCCCTGCGGTGACGGAACTCAGGTCGCTGCTCACGCCGATCTGGTTAACATTGCCCACGTTGCTTACCCACTGATACTCCAGGCGGCCCGCCCAGTTTTTATTGAAGGCGTATTCAGTACCCACGGCAGCAAGCGGGCGCACACCTGTTTCAAAACGATTGTGACCACTTACATCGGATTCAGCGCGATAGCCCATTGCGCCGGCACGGCCGTAAATATCCCAGTCATTGGTCAGGGCATAACTGGCCTTCAGAGACAGTTGCAGGCCCTGCGTCTTCATTTGCGCCCCTGCGCCATGCTGGCCTTTAATCTGCATGTTGCCTAAATAATCATAACCACCTTCTACCGCAAGCCATGGGGTAATCTGATAACCCGTATAAACACCCCCGCCGACATTATCATGGTCAAAATCGAAGTGATCGGAATGCGTGTTCTCAAACGCTTTTGAACCCATATTGGTATCAAAATAGTGAGACCAGCCGAATTTCGCCCCGCTATACCAGGTGCCCGCATCCGCGGCGGCGAAGGCGGAAGTGGCGGTAAATACATTAGCCACAATTAATGCGATAACTGTCTTTTTCATAAAAATACCGTTTACTTGATAAAGTTAAATCTGAGAAAGCAAACGATATAGAAAATTAACGGCAGCGTTAATTCCATTTCTGTTTAATTTTAAACTTCCGCTAGAATGATTCGGGTAAATGTCTGACTTCAAGCAGGTATCCGCCGCGCTTAAAGGAGATATATTCTCCCTGCTTAAGGGCGGATAATACATTGAGTATACTGCTGCGAGAGAGCAGTGTACGATCCTGAATATATTCCAGAATCGTGGTACGCAGACGCGTCTCTTCCGGGAGCAAAATCATTTCCTGAAGGTGGTTACGAATAACGGAATAGGTACGCTGCTGGAGTACCTGTGCATCACGAAATATTAAATAGGCCGTATGGTATGAAAGCAGCGCGGCGACATCCTCCCAGACGCCCTCGGCGCGAAACAACTCAGCCGCCTTGTCCGCATCGAGACGTAAAATAGTCGACTCCCTTTCCGCACGGAGAAGATGCCCCTGCGTAGGCTGGATCATCTCTGCAATACCAAACAAATGCGGCTCGTAAACGGTCACTACCACCAGTCCATCCGAAGCCCGCAGCAGGGATAACTCCCCTTCCAGAAAGAGGTACATCTGCTGTTTCCCCTTCCGTAACCAGGTGAGTCGCTTACGCGGAACAACGTGCACTTTCTCCGCTATCGGCTCAAGGATAGCGGTCAGTCGTTCGATGGATTTTTCGGGTCGAACAGGCGGTAAAATATGCATGGTACAACCTTCTGACATTCAATATCTGCCATTATAGACCATATATTTTAAGCGGTTAGCCGATCAAAACTGATAGCTGTAGTTGACGCTGGCAAACCAAAGATAAGGATGGTCGTAACTTCCGGCAAACGCCACCGGCGATTTCACATGCGACGACTGCATATGAAGATACGACACGGCAATACCAATATTGCTGGCCGGGGTGATCTGATACTGGGCCCCCGTGCCAAATCGCCACTCATCGCCGGTAGGTAAGGTTAAGGCCACATCGCTCTGGCTTTCATACGGCGAGCTGTCGAACGCCACACCGGCATTCAGTCGCCACTGAGGCGTTGGACGATACTGCACGCCCACCGCACCGTGCCACGTGTCCTTCAGGCGGCTGACGTTGTTCAGCTGCTGGTCCCCGACGACGATTTGCGGCGCGCCGAACTGGCTCCAGTCCTGCCAGCCGAGATCGCCCATAACCGACCACCGCGGGTTAATATCATGCACCAGACTGAGCATGATTTGCTGCGGCGCGCTGATCTGTGCCGACAACGGCAGGTCGTAGGTGCCGTTCTGTAGACGCGCGTTGCCGTCAATATTGAAGCTGAAGTCCGTTTCGCTGTTCCAGGTAATACCGGCTCGGGTCTGGTCAGTTAGCTGCATCAGCAGCCCAAGCCGATAGCTCATGGCCAGGTCTTCATCGCGTCGCTGGTAGTCATCATCGTTAACGCTGCGAGTCAGCGAGAAGTAACCGTAGTTAACGTTGGCGGACGCGCCAATCGAAAGACGGTCGTTAAGCTTATAGGCCAGCGAGGGGCTGAGCGTCATGGCTACCATGGTACTCTTTTTAATCAACCTGTCGCCCGCCCAGCTGCCGTAGTCGATCCCCAGGCCGTAATTACCGTAAAGCCCGATCCCGGCATAAAGATCATCGTTTATCTTCTGGCTATAAAAGGCGCTGGCATTCGGGATGGTTTTCATCACATCGCCGGGGCTTTGATGGGCATCGTTATCCAGCTGGTTGTCGATGGAGCCATCCATAACCTGTAACCCACCGGTGACCATATGATCCGGTAAGCGCGTCATGCCAGCCGGGTTGGTCATGATTGTCGAGGCGTCCTTCGCACGAGCCGCCTGCCCTGCTCCGGCAAGCGCGGTATCTTCGGTGCCGGCTTCATAAAAATAGAGGGCGCTGGCATGGGCACTGGAGACAGCTAATACGCCAGCGCACAGGAGGAGTCGTGTTTTCATCTGTGGTCCGGGAAATAAAAAATTTGCCGACAGATATAACAGGGGCGATTGATTACGTAAAAAGAAAGAGGGTTTAATTTTAAATTATGCGCGGTTCAGCCCCTCTTAATATCTCTGACAATTCAGCGACGTCCGGAATACGACGCCGCTACGTCCTGCACCTGTAATACGCTCAGGTACAGGACGATAAAATCCAGCAACTTTTATACATGTTTATTAGGACTTACTTATAATGCTCCAGATTGGTTTCCGGGCCCGTTCTGGCAATTTCCTGAGCTTTGCCGAAACTTTCAATCAGGCACTTATATTCCGGACAGACATGCTCTGCCAGGATCTCAGCAAAGCGAGAACCTTCCTCGCGGTTCCAGGTTCTCATTAATTCAGCGACAATGGCAAACGTATCGGTAGGGATCGCCCCCGCCTGAGCCACGCGCGCGATGGTGGTATCGGTCGCGATTTTGGACCAGTTCCCCGAGGCATCCACAACACAGTAAACCTTATACCCCTCGTGGACAGCGCTAACCGCAGGGAACGCCATGCAGACGCTGGTGAGCGTGCCGGCAATAATCAGGGTCTTTCTGCCCGTCTTTTCCACTTCCTTCACAAACGCCGGATTATCCCAGGTATTAATCTGCCCGGTGCGTGGAACATACACGGCATGGGGTGCATATTTGTGAATTTCCGGGATGAGCGGGCCATTGGGACCGTCAGGAACAGAGGCCGTGGTGATCACCGGGATATTTAAAAGCGTGGCAACTTTGGCTATCGCTGTCACATAATTACGAAGGTCTGGTACAGGCACATCACGTACCGTGTTGAATAAGCCACTCTGATGGTCGATGAGTAAAATTACAGCGTCATCAGTATCAATCATACCGTTTGTAGCAGCCATATTTCTTTCCTCATGATTTCTTTTACATTGCCGTCAACTCTCCCGGCTCCGCGATTTTACATGCACATGGTCAGGGTATAATGCATTGATAAATCATAATGAATAGTAGTTCGATCCGGTCTGAATACCGCATCATTTCAGGACAATTTCTGGCACGGTACGCTGAGCCATCGACGCTGACGGAAAGCCCTCGTGAGGAGAAAAAATCTTTACAATGCCGTTATGCGGCCATTCGTATTCGTTCGGCTGAAGGCAAGCGTTACTCACTACTGGGATCGCCCTTATCCTCCCGCATGGATTCGATAAACTCCCGTTGCTCCTCTGTGAGTTCAAGCTCATCCAGCAAGCGATCTAACTCTTCTTCAGGTGATTCCTTTTGGTTCTTTCTCTTCCCGGTAGCCATACTCACCCTTGAGTTATTAGGATTAATCTCAGGGTATCCAGGGTACAGGAAATGTGCAACTTAGCGTGTTATGCCATGGGTGATTCCTTGTTTAGCAAAAGAAGGCTTTTTACTACGAAAAGAGAGCTTTGTGCCTGTTGCAATAAAGCGAGGCAAATTGCAGCGTAAGCAAAGCGGTGTGACGCAGTGGCAACACCAGAATATTTCATGCAGATCCAGTGAAATTATTAGGCGGTTAATCGTTCCACTCAGCGGATCTATAATAGAGCCGGGGATATTTTAAGCAGGAGGAAGTAAACTGGGAGGATAAAGAGACGGGACACCCACGGGGGTGGGTTGTGAAAGTATTTCCTATGGTCTTCGACCTTATTGCACCTAAAATGACCAGACACATTTTGGGAAGGAGTCTTTAATGGATATTGCGTTGCTTAACAGGGGCTGGAACAGAACATGGTCAGATACCATGGTGAATCTAGAGGCCCGGAAACTCGTCGAAACAGCAAACCGGCTGTCAGCATTCTATTTGCAAGATGGTCTTACACGTATCAAGTTTGTCGAAGAGATAAAACAGGTTGTAGATAAAGAATTTGAAACAGCACGACGAGCTAAAACCGATGAAGAATGCATTGCATGCATCAAAAATCTGCGTGCTGAAACAGATAATCTACACGAACAAGAACGCCTGTTAAGAACCAGAGCCGCACAGCTTTACGCGAAGGTCGAGTTTGTTAAGGAAAATAATAAAATCGTCGGTTATGTTATATCCGCCGTAAACGTGGTGCTATCAGGCGTGGTTCTCTTTGGTGGCTTTATGATGTTATCCACTATGGGGCCGATTGGTATGCTGGCTGGGGCAGTCCTGATTGCCGATGGAATGAACGGATTAACGAAAGAAGTGCTCAACTTTGATCAGCCAGAAGGACATAAACCCTCGCAAGGTATCATTGCTGACTCCGCGATGCATACGGCCCAGTTCATGGGATTTAATCCTAACACGGGCTTGGCTCTCTATAGTGGTGTTACTCTCGGTGCCAGTGTGTACAGCATTGTAGGACTCGCTCGAAAAACTGGAGCCTGGAGATTATTTCGCTGGCTTCCACACGATTACTATCGCAAAGTCAGCACAATGAGCACTCCTAAGCTAACAATGAAGATTGTCGGTTATGGTGTTAAAGCAAAAGTGATTTACGATCTATTGACAACCGAAAATGGAACCAGTTAATCCTTGATAGTTTTTCGGTAACGCCAGGATTTATAGGAAATTACCGGCGGCTGCGCGAAGGACATAATGGCAACCCCAAAGATCATCGCCAGCCCCCATGCAACTGCTCTATCAGGTGAGCTGAAGACGATAAGTAGCAGTAGGATTAAGGCACACACAGCCACCACTCCCGCCAAGGTAACAAATCGCCTAGCGAGGTCATTTATGGCCTCTCCAAGCGTTCCTCCATATTTTTCAATGTTGCTTTTTATCTTCTGCAATTCGGGCTGCGTAAACCCTGAACGTAACAAAGCCTCATCAGTCACTTTCATATCGTCTCGTCCCTTATCTCCCAGAAGTGTTTTCCCAATCGCTGATTGTGCAAGCAATCATACTGATGAACTTTACAGCAATCCACATGATGTTTGTCCAATGAATCAGATTTCAGACAATAGAAGCCATAAAGCCCCGTTGGTGATACAGCAACAAGTGGAGCCGTTAGGCGACAACATCAGACTGTCAGAGGGATCACACCTTATCAGGATAACCGTGTACCCTTGCGGGAGCGTGGCTGAAACGCTGATAGATCCTACATGTCGTTTGTAGGTACGTTATCACCATAAACCTGTTTTCGGGAGTTATGCCAGATATGCGGCTTTTAGTTCGTTGTTGTGCTGTCGCGGTAAGAAACTGGAACCACCGCCAGCGTGGATGATATGTTTCCTTGTACTACAGACCCTGTCACGCGACGCCAGATACGGGCATAGAACATTGGGTAGTTTTAGTTGTACCTGCTAAAGCGGAGCAAAGTAACTAACTGATAAATTATAACTTGTTAATTTATGAGGAGACTGGAGCGGGCGAAGGGAATCGAACCCTCGTATAGAGCTTGGGAAGCTCTCGTTCTACCATTGAACTACGCCCGCTTTGAGGTGCGTAAGGCATTATAGACCTTACGCCTCTTCATACAAGCCTTTACCCCACTAAGTGGCGATTAAATAATCACTTAGCACTTCGGCTTACTGCCCTGCGCCGGAAGATAACGCTGCGGATCGATGGCTGTGGCCTTATAGCGGATCTGGAAGTGCAGCTTCACCGTATCCGTCCCGGTACTGCCCATGGTCGCAATCTTCTGCCCCGCCTTCACGTTCTGCCCGTTATTGACCAGCATCGTGTCGTTATGCGCATAAGCAGTAATGTAGTCCTCACCATGCTTAATCATGATCAGGTTACCGTATCCACGAAGCTGGTTACCGACATAGACCACCTTCCCGGCCCCTGAAGCGTAAACCGGCGTGCCGCGTGCGGCAGCGATATCAATACCTTTATTGCCACCTTCCGAGAGCGAGTACGGCGCAACCACTTTTCCGCTTGCAGGCCAGATCCAGCAGCGCTGACCGACCGGCGGCCAGGATGATTTAGGCACCTGATAGGATGGCGTGACTTTGGCTGTTTTACGCGTTGAGGACTTTTTCCCTGAGGAAGAACCGCCGTTAACCTTGAGGTTCTGCCCTACCTCAATAGTATACGGTGGAGAAATATTATTCAGGCGCGCCAGCTCCTTCACGCTGGTTCCCGTGGCGCGTGAGATGCGGTAGAGCGTGTCCCCGCGCTTAACGGTATAGACTGCACCGGAATAACTGCCCATATCCGAAGATTTACTCCCCGAGCATCCTGCTACAAGTAGCGTCAGCGTCAGGCAGAAAACGGCAATGATCGGGTTTCTCGTCAGGCTTCCTGCAAACAAAACAGCTCCTCGGTCAGCGTGAATGGCGCACTATGATAGCAGCCCAAACTGATGCGGGTCATGCCCTTTTCCGCTCTGTGGGCCAAACCGTTCGCATAAGAATGCAGTATAATAATTCCGCTGATGGTGCTGAACCATTAAGCATTTTGGCACTGGAGCATCAATGAGTATTCAAGAACACGTTATTTTGGTAAATGACCAGGGAAAAGTGATTGGCACTCAGGAGAAGTACGCCGCGCACACGTCACACACCCCGCTACACCTGGCCTTCTCTTCATGGCTGTTTAACGCTAACGGAGAATGTCTGATCACCCGTCGCGCCTTAAGTAAAAAAGCCTGGCCCGGCGTATGGACCAACTCCGTTTGCGGTCATCCACAGGCCGACGAAGCGACAGAGCAGGCGATTATCCGCCGCTGCCGCTTTGAAGTCGGCGCCGAAATCACAGACATCACCCCCATTGCCCCGGAGTTCCGCTACCGTGAAGCCGACCCGTCAGGGATCGTTGAAAACGAAATCTGCCCGGTCTATGCCGCCCGCGTAACGAATACCCTCGCAATCAATGAAGATGAAGTGATGGAATATCAGTGGGTGGAGCTGGACGCGCTATTCCGCGCGCTGGACGCCACACCGTGGGCATTTAGCCCGTGGATGGTGCAAGAAGCGAACACTGCGCGTGAAAAACTCAGCGCCTTCGCGGCGCAATAAAAAAGCCCCGGCGATAAACGCACGGGGCTTTTTTTACGTCTTAACGGCTTATTTCACCGGACGCATCGCCGGGAACAGGATCACGTCGCGGATGGTGTGGCTGTTGGTGAACAGCATCACCATACGGTCGATACCAATACCCAAGCCAGCCGTCGGCGGCAGGCCGTGCTCCAGCGCGGTCACGTAGTCTTCGTCGAAGAACATCGCTTCGTCATCGCCTGCCGCTTTCGCGTTAACCTGATCCTGGAAGCGCTGCGCCTGATCTTCTGCATCGTTCAGCTCGCTAAAGCCGTTACCGATTTCGCGGCCACCAATGAAGAATTCGAAGCGGTCAGTGATTTCCGGGTTCTCGTCATTACGACGCGCCAGCGGAGACACTTCCGCCGGGTATTCGGTGATGAAGGTAGGCTGAATCAGGTGCGCTTCGGCCACTTCTTCGAAGATCTCGGTCACGATACGGCCCAGGCCCCAGCTCTTCTCAACCTTAATACCGATGCTTTCAGCGATCGCTTTCGCAGAGTCGAAGTTATCCAGATCCACCATATTGGTTTCAGGACGGTATTTCTTGATCGCTTCGCGCATGGTCAGTTTTTCGAACGGCTTGCCGAAGTCGAACACCTCTTCACCGTAAGGTACCTGGGTGGTGCCCAGAATGTCCTGCGCCAGGGTGCGGAACAGGGATTCGGTCAGCTCGATCAGATCTTTGTAATCCGCATAGGCCATATAGAGTTCCATCATGGTGAACTCTGGGTTATGACGTACGGAGATACCTTCGTTACGGAAGTTACGGTTGATCTCAAACACGCGGTCAAAACCGCCGACCACCAGACGCTTCAGGTACAGTTCCGGCGCGATACGCAGGTACATGTCCAGGTCCAGGGCGTTGTGATGGGTGATGAACGGACGAGCGGAGGCTCCGCCTGGGATCACCTGCATCATCGGGGTTTCTACTTCCATAAAGTCGCGGTTAACCATGAACTGGCGAATGCCGGCCATGATCTGGGAGCGAATTTTGAAGGTCTTACGGGATTCATCGTTAGAGATGAGATCCAGGTAACGCTGACGATAGCGCGCTTCCTGATCCTGCAAACCGTGGAACTTGTCCGGCAGCGGGCGCAGGGCTTTTGTCAGCAGACGCAGCTCGGTGCAGTGGATAGACAGTTCACCGGTCTTGGTTTTGAACAGTTTACCTTTAGCGCCCAGGATGTCGCCCAGGTCCCACTTCTTGAACTGCTCGTTGTAGATGCCTTCCGGCAGGTCGTCACGAGAGACGTACAGCTGAATGCGGCCGCCAACGTCCTGTAAGGTCACGAAGGACGCTTTACCCATGATACGACGGGTCATCATGCGGCCCGCCACGGACACTTCAACGTTCAGCGCTTCCAGCTCTTCGTTCTCTTTACCGTCGAAGTCTGCGTGCAGTTGGTCTGAGGTGTGGTCACGACGAAAATCGTTCGGGAACGGCACGCCCTGCTCGCGCAGCGCTGCCAGCTTCTCGCGGCGGGTTTTCAGTTCGTTGTTAAGATCGACTACCGCGTCAGCGCCCTGTGCTTGTTGTTCAGACATGTTGGTTCCTCATAACCCTGCTTTCAAACTTGCTTCGATAAATTGGTCCAGGCTGCCGTCCAGCACCGCCTGCGTGTTACGGGTTTCAACCCCGGTGCGCAGGTCTTTGATGCGGGAGTCATCAAGGACGTAAGAACGGATCTGGCTGCCCCAGCCGATATCGGACTTGTTGTCTTCCATCGCCTGCTTCTCAGCATTTTTCTTCTGCATCTCCAGCTCATAAAGCTTCGCTTTCATCTGCTTCATGGCCTGGTCTTTGTTCTTATGCTGGGAACGGTCGTTCTGGCACTGTGTTACCAGCCCGGTTGGAATGTGGGTAATACGCACCGCAGATTCCGTACGGTTAACGTGCTGACCACCCGCGCCGGATGCGCGGTAAACGTCGATACGCAGGTCCGCCGGGTTGATGTCGATATCGATATCTTCATCCACTTCCGGGTAGACAAACGCGGAGCTGAAGGAGGTGTGACGACGGCCGCCGGAATCGAACGGGCTCTTACGCACCAGGCGGTGAACGCCGGTTTCAGTACGTAGCCAGCCGTAGGCGTAATCGCCAATAATCTTGATGGTGACGGATTTGATACCCGCCACTTCACCTTCGGATTCTTCGATAATCTCGGTTTTGAAACCGCGCGCTTCCGCCCAGCGCAGGTACATGCGCATCAGCATGCTCGCCCAGTCCTGTGCTTCGGTACCGCCAGAACCTGCCTGAATATCGAGATAGCAGTCAGCGCTATCGTATTCGCCGGAGAACATGCGACGGAATTCCAGCTGCGCCAGCTTCTCTTCCAGCACGTCGAGCTCTGCCACGGCTTCGTTAAAGGTTTCTTCGTCGTCGGCTTCGACAGCCAGCTCCAGCAGCCCAGAAACATCTTCCAGACCCTGCGCCATTTGATCCAGCGTATCTACGATGGCTTCGAGGGAAGAACGCTCTTTACCCAGCGCCTGCGCGCGTTCAGGTTCGTTCCAGACGTCCGGCTGTTCCAGCTCGGCGTTTACTTCTTCGAGACGCTCTTTCTTGGCATCGTAGTCAAAGATACCCCCTAAGAACGTCAGAGCGCTCCGTGAGGTCCTGAATGCGGTTTTTTACCGGATTAATTTCAAACATGGTCTGTTTTCTTTTATGAGCTTGTCAAAATGCGGTGATAAGAGCGGGATTGTACCGAATCCACGCCCTTTTTTATAGAGATTACTGACGCTAAATTGGCCAGATATTGTCGATGATGATCTGAAGGGAGCGGTTACCGCGGAACTCGTTAATATCCAGCTTATAGGCCAGCTCAACCTCGCGCACGCCGTTGTCCGGCCAGATGGAGGTATCAACGTTAAAGGCGATGCCGTCGAGCAGCGGTCCGCCGCCGACCGGTTCCACCATCACTTTGAGATGGCGTTCGCCCACGATGCGCTGTTGCAGCAAACGAAAACGTCCGTCGAAAAGCGGCTCCGGGAACATCTGCCCCCACGGGCCGGCATCGCGCAGCATCTGTGCCACCTCCATGGTCATTTCAGCCGGTGAAAGCTCACCGTCAGAAACCACTTCACCCTGCAACAGAGCCGGATCGATCCACTCGGTGACCAGTTCGCCAAACAGACGCTGGAACTCGTCGAACTTCGCCTCTTCCAGCGACAGGCCTGCCGCCATCGCGTGACCGCCGAACTTAATCATCAGGTTCGGATGCAGCGTATCCAGACGCTCCAGCGCATCGCGCATATGCAGCCCCTGAATGGAACGACCGGAGCCTTTCAGCGTGCCGTCCCCGGCGGGGGCGAACGCGATCACCGGGCGGTGGAAACGCTCTTTAATACGCGACGCCAGAATGCCCACCACGCCCTGGTGCCATTCGGGGTGATACATCGCCAGCCCGCCCGGCAGGGTGTCACCGCTGCGCTCCAGCTTTTCGCACAGGGTCAGTGCTTCGGCCTGCATCCCCTGCTCAATCTCTTTACGGGTCTGGTTGAGTGCGTCCAGCTCACTGGCCAGCACGCGCGCTTCGCCGATGTTGTCACACAGCAGCAGCGCGACGCCAACCGACATATCGTCCAGCCGCCCCGCCGCGTTCAGGCGCGGGCCGAGGGCAAAACCCAAATCGCTTGCCGCGAGCTTCAGCGGATCGCGGTTGGCAATTTCCAGCAGCGCCTTAATCCCCGGACGGCATTTACCTGCCCGAATGCGGCTTAAGCCCTGCCAGGTGAGAATACGATTATTGGTATCGAGCGGTACCACGTCCGCCACGGTTCCCAGCGCCACCAGATCGAGATACTCCGCGAGGTTCGGCACGGCAATCCCGCGCGATTCGAACCAGCCCTTATCACGCAGCAACGTGCGTAACGCCAGCATCAGATAAAACGCCACCCCTACTCCGGCCAGCGATTTCGACGGGAAATCGCAGTCGCGCAGGTTCGGGTTAATGATGGCTTCGGCGGCAGGCAGGGTTTCTCCTGGCAGGTGGTGATCGGTGACCAGTACCGGGATCCCCAGCGCATGGGCATGATCGACCCCCGCATGAGAAGAGATCCCGTTATCCACGGTCATGATCATCTGTGCGCCACGGGCATGGGCCTGATCGACCACTTCCGGGCTGAGGCCGTAGCCGTCTTCAAACCGGTTCGGCACCAGGTAAGTCACGTTATCACAGCCCAGCGCACGCAGGCTGAGCACGCTCAGCGCGGTACTGGTTGCGCCGTCGGCATCGAAATCGCCCACCACGACAATCCGCGTGCCTTCCCGGAACGCGTCGTAGAGCATTTCAGTCGCTTGTTCGATGCCACTCAGCGCTTGCCAGGGCAGCATGCCTTTGACGCTGCGCTCAAGATCGCTTGCCGTACGCACGCCACGGCTGGCGTACAGCCGCTTGAGCAGCAGCGGAAGCGTGTCTGGTAAATCCGCGGTTTCACCCGCATCGCGGCGGCGCAGTTTTATCGGGGCTTTCACGCGAATTATTTACCACCCATCTGTTTCTGGTGCTCGTCGAGGAACGCTTTCATCTCTTTTGGCCCCTGGTAGCCCGGCACCACATAGCCGTTACTCAGCACAATGGCTGGCGTACCGCTCACGCCAAACTGTACGCCCAGCGCGTAATGGTTAGCGATGTCGATATCGCAGGACGCGGGCTTCACGCCTTTGCCGTTCATCGCGTCATCAAAGGCCTTGTTGCGGTCTTTCGCACACCAGATCGCTTTCATATCCTGCTCAGGCTGGCTCTGCACGCCAGCGCGTGGGAAAGCCAGGTAACGCACGGTAATGCCCAGCGCGTTGTAGTCTTTCATCTCTTCATGCAGCTTGTGGCAGTAGCCGCAGGTGATGTCGGTGAAGACGGTAATAACGTGCTTTTCCTGCGCCGCTTTGTAGACAATCATCTCTTTTTCGAGCGCGTTCAGGTTTTTCATCAGCAGCTGGTTGGTGACGTTCACCGGCTGCGCGCCGCTCACGTCGTACATGGGTCCCTGAATGATGTGCTTACCGTCTTCGGTCACGTACAGCACGCCGCTGTTGGTCAGCACCGTTTTCATGCCAGCCACCGGCGCTGGCTGGATCTCGCTGCTGGCGACGCCGAGTTTCGTCAGAGACTGTTTAATGGCGGCATCATCCGCATGGGCAAAACCGGAAACCGAAGCTGCCAGCAGGGTGAACAGCGCTAAAGACTTTTTCATATATGTTCCTGTAACAATTCGTCGGCACTCACGCGCGAGGGTGGTGCTGTTGGTGTAGCTGCCGCAGGCGTTCCGTCGCGACATGGGTGTATATTTGCGTCGTTGAAAGATCGCTGTGTCCAAGCAACATCTGCACCACGCGTAAATCAGCGCCGTGGTTTAACAGATGCGTCGCGAAGGCGTGACGCAAAACGTGCGGCGACAGCTTCTCACTGTCAATACCCGCCAGTGTGGCGTAATGTTTAATGCGATGCCAGAACGTTTGTCGCGTCATCTGCTGCGCGCGCTGGCTCGGGAACAATACATCTATGGAGACGCCGTTCAGCAGCCACGGACGCCCGTGTTCCAGATACGTCTCCAGCCAGTAGACCGCCTCTTCACCCAGCGGCACCAGCCGTTCTTTGTTCCCTTTACCGATAACGCGCACCACGCCCTGACGCAGGCTGATATCGCTCATCGTCAGGCTCACCAGCTCGGAAACGCGCAAGCCCGTGGCGTACAATAGTTCAAGCATGGCTTTATCGCGTAACTCCAGCGGAAGGTCAACTGCGGGCGACTGTAATAATCTCTCAACTTGTGCTTCGCTGAGATCTTTTGGCAGCCGCTGAGGCAGTTTAGGCGATGCCAGCAGTGCGCTGGGGTCATCCGCGCGGATCTTCTCGCGGTACAGGTGCTGGAACAGGCGGCGCATGGCGCTCAGCAGACGCGCGGAGCTGGTGGCTTTGTACCCCCCTTCCATCCGCTCAGCCAGCAACCCTTGCAGGTCATCGCTTTGCGCGCTTTCAAGCGTCAGCCCCCGATGCGCCAGCCACTCGACCAGCAGCGTGAGATCCCGACGATAGGCGCTGAGCGTATTTTCAGCGAGGTTTTTCTCCAGCCACAGCGCGTCGAGAAACTGTTCGATGAGTGCGAGATCCTTTTCCACATCAGCCCCTTTGGTTCTGCAATCTGGCCATTATGCCTGATTGCCATCGGTTTCTGGTACACTACGCGCAAAGTCATAGCAAGAATTGAGATAGTTACGCGATGAATATTGGTCTGTTCTATGGTTCCAGCACCTGCTACACCGAAATGGCGGCGGAGAAAATTCGTGACATCATTGGCCCGGAACTGGTGACGTTGCATAACCTGAAAGATGACGCGGTTGCCTTGATGGAGCAGTACGATGTGCTGATTCTGGGTATCCCTACCTGGGACTTTGGTGAGATTCAGGAAGACTGGGAAGCCATCTGGGATCAGCTCGATTCAGTCAATTTTGAAGGCAAAATCATTGCGATGTACGGCATGGGCGACCAGTTGGGCTACGGGGAGTGGTTCCTCGACGCGCTCGGCATGCTGCATGACAAACTGGCGCCAAAGGGCGCGACGTTTATCGGCTACTGGCCTACGGAAGGCTATGAGTTCACCAGCCCAAAACCCGTCATTGCCGACGGCCAGCTGTTTGTCGGGCTCGCGCTGGATGAAACCAACCAGTACGATCTCAGCGACGAGCGCCTCCAGACCTGGTGCGAACAAATTCTGGGTGAGATGGCCGAGCAGTTTAGCTGATTTATTCCTGCGTCGGCTGTTGCACGATTAGCCGACGCAGATCCCGCCACTCCGCGGGATCCATACTGTCTGCGGCCAGCCACAGGTGCTGGCGACGGTTGTCCTCGACCCGACGCAGCCGTAGCATCATCCCGGTGTTGAGCATCCACGGCGTCCCTATCATTTCCCACTCTTTTCCCTGCCAGCGCAGGCGAGAATCCATCAGCAGCTTAATTTCACCCTGACGGGCGTTGATTCGACGCTGGCTGCGCACGCTATCAAACACCACAAACGACAGCAAAAGCAGCCACAGAGGGGTATAGCTTAGCGGCCACGGCACCAATAACACCATTGCCGCGACCAGACCGTGGAGCAGTAAGGACATCCACTGTGAGCGCCACGAGACGCGAAGATCAGATTGCCACAGGACCACGTTCCTGATTCCGTGTTTGAATTAATTGCACCATCCGTTGCAACTCGGTGTCGGCGGGCTTGCCGTGATTCATCAGCCAGTTGAATAAATCCGGATCGTCAGACTCAAGCAGACGGACAAACAGGCGCTTATCGTCATCGCTTAAGCTGTCGTACTCATACTCGAAGAAAGGCATGATGGAGATATCAAGTTCACGCATGCCGCGACGGCACGCCCAGTGAATACGGGCCTTGTTGTTAATATCCATGTTCTGTTTCCTGCATTACGTTTGGCACAGTCGGTATCCCGTTCGGTATTCATTATTGCTCTCCGGGAACACCTGCTAGTGTAACGTGTTTTTGACCGTTTCTTTACTGGAATATTGCGAACCTCGAGCAGGCTTCCTGAATAATCCTTATAAAGACAGCGGATTACACTATTTTGCGTAGCGCCACGCATAACCGCGTAATGGCACGAATGGCCTGCTGAAAGCGCTTGCATTGAATACAGTCTCTTTTACCATTAGGTATTATCAAAGCGTTAAGCAATTCAGGACATCACTATGGCATTTACACCATTTTCTCCTCGCCAGCCCGCCGCCTCTGCGCGTCTGCCGCTGACGCTGATTACTCTTGATGACTGGGCACTGGCGACACTGACCGGTGCGGACAGCGAAAAATACCTGCAAGGCCAGGTCACGGCGGACGTGGCGCAGTTGACTGAGCACCAGCATCTGCTGGCCGCGCATTGCGATCCAAAAGGCAAAATGTGGAGCAACCTGCGTCTGTTCCGCCGTCAGGACGGATTCGCCTTTATTGAGCGCCGCAGCCTGCGTGACGCCCAGCTTAAAGAGCTAAAAAAATACGCGGTCTTTTCTAAAGTCACCATCGCCCCGGACGATGAACACGTTCTGCTGGGGGTCGCGGGTTTCCAGGCGCGTGCAGCGCTGAAAAACCTGTTTGCCGAGCTACCGGATGCTGAAAAACAGCTGGTCAGCGAGGGAGCGACCTCCATTCTGTGGTTCGAGCACCCGACGGAGCGCTTCCTGCTGGTAACCGACGAAGCAACGGCGGAACGCGTCACTGACGCCCTGCGCGGTGAAGCACAGCTCAACAACAGCCAGCAGTGGCTGGCGCTGAACATCGAAGCGGGCCTGCCGGTCATTGACGCGGCAAACAGCGCGCAGTTTATCCCGCAGGCGACAAACATCCAGGCGCTGGGTGGTATCAGCTTTAAGAAGGGCTGCTACACCGGTCAGGAAATGGTGGCGCGTGCGAAATTCCGCGGCGCGAACAAACGCGCCCTGTGGACGCTGGCTGGTCACGCCAGCCGTGTGCCGGAAGCGGGTGAAGATCTTGAGAAGAAGATGGGCGAAAACTGGCGCCGTACCGGCACCGTGTTAGCCGCCGTCCAGCTCGATGATGGCCGCCTACTGGTGCAGGTTGTCATGAATAATGATATGGAGCCCGACAGCGTGTTCCGCGTGCGTGATGATGCAAACACGCTCAGCATTGAGCCGCTGCCGTATTCACTGGAAGATTGATGCTGTATCGCCCGGTGTTGATATTCACCCTCTCCCTGTGGGAGAGGGTCGGGGTGAGGGCATCAGACCGCACCTTACAAAAAAACTACACCTGCCCAACATACAGATAAATTGCCAGGAAGTGACACACGCTGCCGCCCAGCACAAAGCCGTGCCAGATGGCATGGTTGTACGGAATACGCTTGCAGACGTAGAAAATCACGCCCAGCGAGTAGACCACACCGCCCACCGCCAGAAGCGTCACGCCCCCCACCGCCAGCTTAATGGCTAACTGATACACCACAATCAGCGACAGCCAGCCCATTGTCAGATAGGTAACCAGCGACAACACTTTAAACCGGTGCGCAATGGTCAGCTTAAACAAGATCCCCAGCAGCGCCAGGCTCCAGATCACAATCATCAGGCCACGCGACAGCGGTGAGTTGAGCCCCACCAGCAAAAACGGCGTATAGGTACCCGCAATAAGAAGATAGATAGCGCAGTGGTCAAATTTCTTGAGCCATATCTTCGCCCGTTGATGCGGAATCGCGTGATACAGCGTTGAGGCAAGGAAAAGCAGGATCATACTCCCGCCATACAGGCTGTAGCTGGTAATGGCCATCGCGCTGGCGTTGGTATCCACTGCCTGTACCAGCAATAACACTAAGCCGACAATCCCAAAAACCAGGCCAATGCCATGGCTTATACTGTTGGCTACTTCCTCAGCCAGCGAATATCCCTGTGCGATTAATGGTCTGCTCACCATACTTAACTCCGGGAAAACAAAAGATGATTATTCATCGCCAGTCTATGCTAACTGAGAATGATTCCAGTGAACACCTGTTAGCTAAAATAAATCCATAATCAAGATTTATCCTTATAAATCAGTACAATGCAAAAGCAATCCACCGCACAGGTGTAAATGATTTTATTAACACCTGAGTAATCAAGGAGATAAATCCGTCTCCCGCCCTTCGTCATCATGGTATGCTTCAGGAATAGTGTCCGACAGCGAGTTTAGCCATTGTGAGTATGTTCAGCCATTCCGCCATTGCCAGCCTCAACAATCTGGAAATGATGGTCTACAACTATGTCATTAAGAACCGCGATAAAGTGATGTACATGACCATCCGCGAGCTGGCGGATGCGGTGGGCGTTTCCACTACCACTATCCTGCGCTTCTGCCGCAAGCTCAACTGTGATGGTTACTCGGAATTTCGGGTGCGCTTTAAACTCTATCTGGAGCAGAACGAGCCGCAGCAGGCGAATTTTGGTGCCAGTGAAATTATCAGCTTCTTTAAAAGCGTAAATAACGAAGAGTTTGATGCGCTATTAGATAAAGCCGTCGATATTATTTTATCATCTGAACGAATTATTTTTGTCGGTGCGGGCACCTCCGGATCGCTGGCAAAATATGGCGCACGTTTCTTTTCAAATATCGGCAAATTCAGTAACCATATCGACGATCCTTATTTCCCGGTCACTAACGACATGGCTAAAAATGCGCTGGCCATTGTACTCTCCGTCTCCGGCGAAACCGAGGAGATCCTGCGCTTCGCCAGCCAGTTCAGCCTGCATCACTGCAAGGTGCTCTCCGTCACCAGCCATGAACATTCTCGTCTCGCAAAGCTGGCGGACTTTAACCTCTCCTGGCATGTCCCGCAAACGCGTATTGGCGGCGTTTACGATATCACCACGCAAATTCCCGTCATCTATATTCTGGAATCATTAGGCCGAAAACTGGCGAAGAAATTAACAGAATAAAACATCTTGTTTTTTTGATGTGACAAATTACAATTTCCACAAATTGTTATATCGTGACATTTAATTCCGCTTTGCTAGACTCGAAATCAATAAGTCCTGAATTGAGAATAGCAAAGATGAAAAAACTCACCTTACCGAAAGATTTTTTATGGGGCGGCGCGGTGGCGGCGCACCAGGTTGAAGGCGGCTGGAACAAAGGCGGCAAAGGGCCAAGCATCTGCGACGTGCTCACCGGCGGCGCACACGGCGTTCCGCGTGAAATCACGCAGGAAGTGATTGAAGGCAAATATTACCCGAACCACGAAGCCGTCGACTTCTATGGCCATTACAAAGAAGATATTAAGCTGTTTGCCGAGATGGGCTTCAAATGTTTCCGTACCTCCATCGCCTGGACGCGCATCTTCCCGAAAGGCGACGAAACTCAGCCAAACGAAGAGGGGCTGAAGTTTTACGACGACATGTTCGATGAACTGCTGAAGTACAACATCGAGCCGGTGATCACCCTCTCCCACTTTGAAATGCCGCTGCATCTCGTTCAGGAATATGGCGGATGGACCAACCGTAAAGTGGTCGATTTCTTTGTGCGCTTCTCGGAAGTGGTATTTGAGCGCTACAAAAATAAGGTCAAATACTGGATGACCTTCAACGAAATCAACAACCAGCGCAACTGGCGTGCGCCGCTGTTCGGCTACTGCTGCTCTGGCGTGGTCTATACCGAGCACGACAACCCGGAAGAGACCATGTACCAGGTGCTGCACCACCAGTTCGTGGCCAGCGCGCTGGCGGTGAAAGCCGCACGCCGCATTGACCCGGAGATGAAAGTCGGCTGCATGCTGGCGATGGTGGCGCTCTATCCTTACTCCTGCAAGCCAGAGGACGTCATGTTTGCTCAGGAATCCATGCGCGAGCGCTACGTCTTTACCGACGTGCAGCTGCGCGGCTACTACCCGTCTTACGTACTGAACGAGTGGGAGCGCCGTGGGTTCTCCATCAGGATGGAAGCGGGCGACGAGCAGATCCTGCGTGAGGGCACCTGCGACTACTTAGGTTTCAGCTACTACATGACCAACGCGGTCAAAGCGGAAGGCGGCACCGGTGACGCCATTTCCGGCTTCGAGGGCAGCGTGCCGAACCCGCACGTCAAGGCGTCCGACTGGGGCTGGCAGATTGATCCGGTAGGCCTGCGCTATTCGCTTTGTGAACTGTACGAACGTTATCAGAAGCCGCTGTTTATCGTCGAAAATGGTTTCGGCGCCTACGACAAAGTGGAAGAGGACGGCAGCATCAACGATGACTACCGCATCGACTACCTGCGCGCCCACGTGGAAGAGATGATGAAGGCCGTGACCTGGGACGGCGTGGATCTGATGGGCTATACGCCGTGGGGCTGCATTGACTGCGTCTCCTTCACCACCGGCCAGTACAGCAAGCGCTACGGCTTTATCTACGTCAACAAGCACGACGACGGTACCGGTGACATGTCCCGCTCCCGTAAGAAGAGCTTTGAGTGGTATAAAACCGTGATTGCCAGCAACGGCGAAACGCTGTAATGGCTCGCCCTCTCTGCAAGCGGAGAGGGCAAACCGCTTATCTTCCAGACACTTCTTTACAGCTTTTGCGTTGCCAAAATATGTTCGCCCGATAATATAGGCGTCCTGAATATTTGAGGCGAACATGATCAAGCGACAACGCAACGCTATCCTGCTTGTAGCCCTGGCCTGCCTGGTGGTGCTGATATGCACCGCCCAGCGGATGGCCGGGATGCACGCGCTTGTCATGAACGTCACCGCCACGAGCCAGTCTGTCCAGCAGGGGCAGGAGAGTACCGACGCACCGGTAACCCCGTGTGAGCTTAGCGCCAAGTCGCTGATGTCGGTCCCGCCTGTTTTGTTTGAAGGCGCCCTGATTGCCGTCACCCTGCTGCTGGCGTTGCTGGCAGCCAGCCCGCCGCGCCGCGAACGGCAGTGGCCTCCCCGCGTTATCTCCCCGCCCCGGTTAAGGGTGCATCTGCGATTATGCGTCTTCCGTGAATGAGCCTTCGCCTGTTACTTCAGGTTAATTCATCATTTACGGAGATAATTTATGTTTACTGTATTCAGGCGACTGCTGGTCTGCCTGCTTTGGCTATGGCTGCCCCTCAGCCAGGCTGCCGACAGCGGCTGGCTGCGCGCCGCCGATAATCAGCACGCCAGCGTCAGGCTGCGTGCGCAACCCGAAAGCACTGGCGAAACCCGCCTGCTGCTGGACGTCGCCCTGCAAAAAGGCTGGAAAACCTACTGGCGCTCGCCGGGCGAAGGGGGCGTCGCACCCGCGATTAAATGGCATCAGCCCGTCGAGGTGAAATGGCGCTGGCCTGTGCCGCAGCGTTTCGACGTCGCGGGTATCACCACGCAGGGCTATCACGGCGATGTCAGCTTTCCCATCACCCTGCGGGGCGACGTCCCGAAGATCCTGAGCGGCGTGCTTACGCTCTCCACCTGTAGCAACGTCTGTATTCTTACCGACTACCCGTTTTCACTGAACATGACCGCATCCGCAGGCGCCGGTTTTGATTACGATTTCAGTCGGGCCATGGGCACCCTTCCGCTCAGCGGCGGGTTGACCTCAACGCTTAACGCCACCTATGCCCCCGGCAAGCTGACCGTAACGGCGCAGCGTGACGCAGGCTGGCAGGCGCCGTCCCTGTTTATCGACGGTATGGATGATGTTGATTTCGGCAAACCGGCCCTCACCGTGCGCGGTGATTCGCTGGTCGCCACCGTGCCCGTGACGGACAGCTGGGGCGAGGCCGCGCCCAACCTCAGCGGCAAAACCCTGTCGCTGGTTCTGGCCGATAGCGGGCAGGCGCAGGAGTCCAGCCTGAGCATTCAGCCGGGGAACGCCGCGCCGACGCTCTCGTTAGGCTGGGTGCTGCTGATGGCGCTGGCGGGCGGTCTGATCCTTAACGTCATGCCCTGCGTACTGCCCGTGCTGGCCATGAAGCTGGGCACGCTGATGCAAACCGAACGGCAGGCGCGGGGTCAGGTACGCCGACAGTTTCTTGCGTCGGTAGCCGGGATCGTGATCTCGTTCCTCGCGCTGGCGCTGATGATGACGGTTTTACGCTTAGGCAATCAGGCACTCGGCTGGGGGATCCAGTTCCAGAACCCGTGGTTTATTGGTGCGATGGCGATGGTGATGGTGCTTTTCAGCGCCAGCCTGCTGGGGTTGCTTGAAATCCGTCTCCCTTCCGGCGCCAGCACCTTCCTCGCCACGCGCGGCGGTAACGGGCTTGCGGGTCATTTCTGGCAAGGCGCGTTTGCCACGCTGCTGGCGACACCCTGCACCGCGCCGTTCCTGGGTACGGCGGTCTCGGTCGCGCTGGCGGCGCCGCTTCCCCTGCTGTGGGGGATCTTCCTGGCGATGGGTATCGGCATGAGCCTGCCGTGGCTGCTGGTGGCGGCCTGGCCGGGGCTGGCCCAGCGCTTGCCGCGTCCGGGACGCTGGATGAACGTCGTACGCGTAGTGCTGGGGATAATGATGCTCGGCTCATCGCTGTGGCTGCTGAGCCTGCTGACGGTGCACATTGGCAGCCTGCCCGTCATCACGCTGGGCGTGCTCCTGATCCTTACGCTGCTGCTGGTCACCGCCTGGCGCTACCGCTGGCAAACGGCACTGCGCGCCGGGGTATTAGCTGTAGTAGTGGCCGGAGCAGTCGCGTTTGTATCCGGCTCCGGCGGCGAGGGTTCCCGCCGCGATCGTATCCACTGGCAACCGCTCAGCGAGCAGGCCATTGCCCGCGCGCTGGCGGAGAACAAACGGGTGTTCGTCGACGTGACCGCCGACTGGTGCGTGACCTGTAAAGCCAATAAATACAACGTGCTGCTGCGCGACGACGTGCAGGATGCGCTCTCCGCCCCGGACGTTGTCGCCCTGCGCGGCGACTGGAGCCGCCCCTCAGATACCATCAGCCAGTTCTTAACCACGCGCGGCAGCGCCGCCGTGCCGTTTAACCAGATCTACGGACCGGGATTACCGCAGGGCCACGTGCTGCCTGCGTTGTTAAGCCGCGAAGCGGTGCTGAGCACCCTGTCCGATGCAAAAGGAAAATAACATGAGAGCCTTAATAGCCTTACTTCTGCTGTCGTTATCAACGTTCGGTTTCGCCGCACCGTCAGATGACGCTTCCAGCGACCAGCTGGCAAAACTGCTGTTTAACGACACCAACAGCCCGCGAACCGGCGCGGCATCGCCGAAGCTGACCATCGTCTCCTTCACGGACTACAACTGCCCGTATTGCAAGCAGTTCGACCCAATGCTGGAGAAAATCGTGCAGGAAAATCCCGACGTGCAGCTCATCGTCAAACTGCTGCCGTTTAAGGGACAAAGCTCGGTAAATGCCGCGAAAGCGGCGCTCTCGACGTGGCAGCAGGCGCCGGATAAATTCTGGGCGCTGCACCAGCGGTTGATGATGAAAAAGGGCTATCACGATGACGCCAGCATCGCCGCCGCGAAGGTCAAGACCGGAACGGACGGCATTAAAACGGATGATAAAACCATGGACAGCTTAAAGATGAACCTCATCCTGGCGCAGGTGCTGAATATTCAGGGTACCCCGGCGACCATTATCGGCGACCAGATGGTGGCGGGCGCCATTCCGTATGACGACCTGGAGGGGCTGGTCAAAGAACAGCTGGCAAACGTCCGTGGCAAGTAAGCTTCCGCGCCTGCTGCGCGAACTGGGCGTGTGGCTGCTGATTGGCATAGCCGTGAGCCTGGCGGTGGACTATTTCCGCCAGCCCGCGCTGCCGCAGAATTTCTCCGCGACGGCACTGCACACCCTCGACGGTCAGCCCGTCGATCTTATCGCCATGAGTAAGGAGCGACCGCTGCTGGTCTACGTCTGGGCGACATGGTGCGGCGTTTGCCGCTACACCACGCCGTCGGTGGCGGCGCTTGCCGCGGACGGGGGTAACGTGATGTCGGTTGCGCTGCGCTCGGGCGATAACGCGACGCTCGAAACATGGATGAGGAAGAAGAAGGCGATGATGCCCACGGTCAACGACGCCAGCGGAGAACTGGCGCGTGAGTGGGACGTTAAGGTGACGCCAACGCTGGTGGTGATCTCTCACGGTGAGGTGAAGTCGATCACCACCGGCTGGACCAGCGGCTGGGGAATGCGCCTGCGGCTGTGGCTGGCGTCTTAGCGTTACTTCCCGCCAGCCAGCTCCAGGAAGCTACCGGTAACATAGGAGGCTTTGTCGCTCAGCAGCCAGGCAATGGCCTGGGCGACCTCCTCCGGCTGACCGCCACGCTGCATCGGTAACATCGACTTCACCCGATCCACACGCCCCGGCTCGCCGCCGGAGGCGTGAATATCGGTATAAATCAGGCCTGGCCGCACGCCGTTAACGCGAATGCCCTGTGCCGCCACCTCCAGCGCGAGGCCGGTAGTCAGGGAATCCACCGCCCCTTTTGAGGCGGCATAATCCACATATTCCCCCGGCGCGCCCAGCCGTGATGCCGCCGAGGAGACATTCACAATCGCGCCGCCCTTGCCGCCGTGTTTATGCGACATGCGCTTCACCGCTTCACGGCAGCAGAGAAAATAGCCGGTGACGTTGGTAGCCAGCACGCGGTTAATACGTTCAGCGGAGAGGTTTTCAATGGTGGATTGTTCAAACAAAATTCCGGCGTTGTTCACCAGTGCGGCGAGCGGCTCACCTTCGCGATCGAGGCTGGCGAACATCGCCATCACCTGCGCTTCATCGCTGATGTCCGCGCGCATGGCAAAGGCTTTACCGCCCGCGTCCACGATCTGATTAATGACCTCTGTCGCGGCTTTGATGTTGTGATGAAAATTCACCGCAACGGTGTAGCCTTCGCTTGCCAGCTGTAGCGCGGTGGCTTTACCAATACCCCGGCTGGCGCCGGTGACCAGTGCAATTGCCATTCTTTTCTCCCAATAAAAAAGCCGGGTAGCGGCTTCGCTTTACCCGGCCTACGTTACTACAGGAACAACGTTACTGGTATTCGCTCATCGGTACGCAGGAGCAGAACAGGTTACGGTCGCCGTAAACATCATCAAGACGTTTCACGGTTGGCCAGTATTTGTTTACCACACCTGCCGGGAAGACAGCCAGTTCGCGGGTATAACCGTGGTTCCACTCTGCCACCAGTTCGTTCTGGGTATGCGGCGCGTTAACCAGCGGGTTATCTTCCAGCGTCCACTCCCCGCCTTTCACGCGGTCGATTTCGCTGCGGATCGCCAGCATGGCGTTGATAAAGCGATCCAGTTCCACCTTGCTTTCAGACTCGGTCGGCTCAACCATCAGCGTTCCCGCAACCGGGAA
Source organism: Enterobacter cloacae complex sp. SHL022 (assembly GCF_049237785.1). Lineage (NCBI taxonomy): Bacteria > Pseudomonadati > Pseudomonadota > Gammaproteobacteria > Enterobacterales > Enterobacteriaceae > Enterobacter > Enterobacter cloacae complex sp. SHL022. Next base: position 324,522 of record NZ_JBMKJH010000002.1, read on the forward strand.
GGACATGGTTGGCGCGTGGAATCCGTAGTCGATCAGGCGCTTGGCAATATCCAGCTCGCTGATGCCCGTCTCTTCTTTCAGAGGACGAATATCGAGGATGCATTCGTGCGCCACGCGACCGTCGCGGCCGGTATAGAGCACCGGATAGGCGTCCTTCAGACGCGTTGCGATGTAGTTGGCGTTAAGGATCGCTACCTGGCTGGCCTGCTTCAGCCCTTCCGCGCCCATCATGCGGATATACATCCAGCTGATTGGCAGGATAGAGGCGCTGCCGAACGGTGCCGCGGAGACCGCGCCCTGACGGGTCAGCATGCCTTCAATCTGCACCACGCTGTGGCCCGGCACAAACGGTGCCAGGTGCGCCTTCACGCCGATTGGGCCCATACCCGGGCCGCCACCGCCGTGCGGAATGCAGAACGTTTTATGCAGGTTCAGGTGCGACACATCCGCGCCAATAAAGCCCGGAGAGGTGATGCCCACCTGGGCGTTCATGTTTGCGCCGTCGAGGTAAACCTGGCCGCCGAACTGATGCACCACTTCACACACTTCACGGATGGTCTCTTCGTACACGCCGTGGGTGGATGGGTAGGTCACCATGATGCAGGAGAGTTTGTCGCCCGCCTGCTCGGCTTTGGCGCGCAGGTCGGCCAGATCGATGTTGCCGTTTTTGTCGCACGCCACAACCACCACTTCCATTCCTGCCATCTGGGCAGAAGCCGGGTTGGTACCGTGGGCGGAGCTTGGGATCAGGCAGATATCGCGATGGCCTTCGTTGCGGCTTTCGTGATAGTGACGGATTGCCAGCAGGCCTGCATATTCACCCTGCGCGCCGGAGTTCGGCTGCATGCAGAGCGCGTCATAACCGGTCAGCTTCACCAGCCAGTCGGAGAGCTGGTTGATCATCATGTGATAACCTTCCGCCTGCTCAGCCGGGCAGAACGGGTGCAGCTCAGAGAATTCAGGCCAGGTAATTGGGATCATCTCAGCCGCGGCGTTCAGCTTCATGGTGCAGGAGCCCAGCGGGATCATCGCCTGGTTCAGCGCCAGATCTTTACGTTCCAGAGAGTGCATGTAACGCATCATCTCGGTTTCGCTGTGATAGCGGTTGAACACCGGGTGAGTCAGGATCGCGTCGTCGCGCAGCATGCTTTCCTGAATGGAGCGGCTGTCGAGCGCAACCTCTTTGTCGAGCGTATCAACGTCCAGACCGTGTGCGTCACCCAGCAATACGTTGAACAGGGTCAGGATATCGTCACGGGTGGTGCTTTCGTCCAGCGTAATGCCGACCGCATTGTGAATGTCGCTGCGCAGGTTGATTTGCGCTGCCTCGGCGCGCGCCAGCACGGCCGCTTTGTCTGCCACCTCGACGCACAGGGTGTCGAAATAGTGTTCATGACGCAGTCTGAGACCTTTCTGTTGCAGACCGCAGGCCAGGATATCGGCCAGACGGTGGATGCGGCTGGCAATGCGCTTCAGGCCAGCCGGACCGTGGAACACCGCGTACAGGCTGGCAATGTTAGCCAGCAGCACCTGCGAGGTACAGATGTTGGAGTTCGCTTTCTCGCGGCGGATATGCTGCTCGCGGGTCTGCATCGCCATGCGCAGCGCGGTGTTACCGGCGGCATCTTTCGATACGCCGATAATACGGCCTGGCATGGAACGTTTAAATTCATCTTTCGCGCCAAAGAACGCCGCGTGCGGGCCGCCGTAGCCCATCGGCACGCCGAAACGCTGGGCTGAGCCGAAGACAATATCCGCGCCCTGTTTACCTGGCGCCGTCAGCAGCACCAGTGCCATAAAATCAGCGGCGACGCTAATAATAACCTTACGGGATTTCAGCTCGGCGATCAGTGCGCCGTAGTCGTGCACTTCCCCGGTGGTGCCCACCTGCTGCAACAGCACGCCGAAGACGTCCTGGTGATCCAGCACTTTTTCAGCGTCGTCGACAATCACCTCAAAGCCGAAGGTTTCCGCACGGGTGCGCACCACGTCCAGCGTCTGGGGATGCACGTCCGCCGCGACGAAGAAGCGGTTGGCGTTTTTCAGTTTGCTCACGCGCTTCGCCATCGCCATCGCTTCCGCGGCGGCGGTGGCTTCATCCAGCAGCGAGGCAGAGGCGATATCCATACCGGTCAGATCCAGCGTCACCTGCTGGAAGTTCAGCAGCGCTTCCAGACGGCCCTGGGAGACTTCTGGCTGATATGGGGTATAAGCGGTGTACCAGCCCGGGTTTTCCAGCATGTTACGCAGGATCACCGGCGGTAACTGCACGTTGGTGTAGCCCATGCCAATGTAAGACTTATAGCGCTTGTTAAGGCCGGCGATGGCCTTCAGCTCCGCCAGCGCGGCGAACTCCGTCGTGGACTCGCCTACCTGCGGCGGCGTGGCAAGCTGGATGTCCTTTGGCACGATCTGGCCGATCAGTGCGTTTAATGAATCCGCGCCAACTGTCTTCAGCATCTCCTGCTGTTGCTGAGCATCCGGCCCAATGTGACGTTCAATGAAGGCGCCACGGTTTTCAAGCTGGCTTAAAGTCTGTGTCATGAGCGATGGTTCCTGAAACGTGCAGTGAATGTGTTTTCTCCCTCTCCCTAAGGGAGAGGGCTGGGGTGAGGGTATCGTCTGGGGGCCCC